>JAEUQN010000253.1 GCA_016789725.1 Blastocatellia bacterium
TGCTGAGAAGGTATTGCCGAGACTTACCAAAGAAAATCTTGCTCAAACCTATGATCTGAGCGAACGACTTGAGACGGTTTGCCAATTCATCAGACAGTGGAATGGGTCATCTAAAATTGGCTGAAATATGGCAGGCATTCCTGGTTGTCAACGCCCTCGGTCGACTCTGCTATAGTGACAACTTACATCGCTTGGTCGAAGCCGAAGATCGCGCGGCAGAGTTGCAGGAATTCATTGAGCGGTCGGTATTGCGTTAGCGAGATGAAAAAAGTGAGTGATATACTTTCACTACTATGAATCCTGATTACCAAAACATCATTACCATTGAGCCGGATAAACGCGGTGGCAAGCCTTGTATTCGCGGGATGCGGATCACTGTGTATGACGTGCTGTCATATTTGGCGGCGGGAATGACTACCGAAGAAATCCTGGATGACTTTCCCTATCTCACCAAAGAAGACATTCTCGCCTGCCTGAGTTATGCGGCTGACCGTGAACAAAAAATGCTGGTCATTCAATGAAGCTTCTCTTCGATCATCATCTTTCGCCCAAGCTTGCCGCGCGGTTGTCCGATCAATACCCGAATTCATCACACGTTTATTTGTTGGGAATGGATCAGAAATCGGATTCTGTAATCTGGAAATATGCGCGGGATCACGGGTATGTGATCGTGACGAAGGATTCTGATTTTGGCGATTTGAGTTTATTGCGAGGGCATCCGCCCAAAGTGATTTGGCTTCGGCTCGGTAACTGCACGACCAACCAGGTGGAGGATGCCATTCGGCGGCACAATGTTGAAATAGCGGAATTTGCAGAAGACCAGATCATCGGCCTGATTACCATCTTTCGATAGCCGCTGATGATCTGGTCGAACAGTCCTAATTCCCCGACAACTCTGCGGGTAATTTCTTATCTACTTTCGGGCGGCTTGCGGCATTGCCCAATTCCCAAGCGGTCGCGTATATCGTGCGCGTCACTTTCTCCATCTTCTGAAAATCAATCTTATCTACGTGATCGGTTGGGCGGTGATAGTCTTCGTGTTCGCCGTCGAAGTAGAAGATGATCGGGACGCCTTTTTGCGCGTAGTTGAAATGATCGCTGCGGAAGAAGAAGCGGTTCGGGTCGTTCGGATCGTCGTATTTGTAATTAAAACTCAGCTTGAGGTAGTTGTTGTTGACGCGCTCGCTTAATTCGCCCAACTCGGTGCTCATCATTTTGGAACCGATGACGTAGATTTCGTTCGGGCCGGATAACTCGCGGTTACGTGGGTTGGTGTCGCCTTCTTTTTTGCTGCGCCCGATCATGTCAATGTTCAGTTGGGTGACGATTTGATTGATTGGCACGGTCGGATTTCTCGTGAAATATTCAGACCCCCACAATCCTTTCTCTTCGCCGCAATGCCAGATGAACAGTAGTGAGCGTTTGGGACGCGGGCCTTTGGCAAAAGTTTCGGCGATGGATAAGACGGCGGTTGTCCCGGAGCCGTCATCATCTGCGCCATTGAATATACCGTCGCCATTGATTGGTGCGCCAACGCCGACGTGATCGTAATGCGCGCCGATGGCAATGTATTCATTTTTCAAAACCGGATCGCTGCCCGGCAGGACTCCGATGACGTTTTGCGTGGGAATCTGTTCATTGATTCCTCCGATGGTGAAGGTCACTTTTTTGTTGAGTCCAAAGGCTTCCACCATTTCGCCTGCGGCTCCGCGATTCAGGACTTCCAAGCCGGACGTTTTTTCCGCTGCGAACAAGGCGTTGACCATCGCAATAGACAACGTAATTACAGGAAACGGGGACAGATTTTCGCCGCCCAGATCGGGGCGCAGCGAACCGCGTTGCAGCACGCTCCGCTGGGCATTTTTCCAATTCGCCAGCGTTGGGAAATCGGGAATAATCAGCGCCGCTTTGGCTCCGTTTTGGCGAGCATAAGTGATTGGATCAATCCAGTCTTCACCCTGTTTTCCACCAAATCCCTGTGCCCTCACCTCTTTTGGGCGGCTCGCGTTCACAATGATAATTTTGTCTTTAATGTCTATGGTTCCCGCTGCGGTTTGATAGGCATTGATATTCCTATTCTTCACGACGAAGCCATGTCCGACGTAGACGCAATTCCCGCTGACGGTGGCAGGCGTAGCAGAGGCGAGAAAATCGTCGCCGTACTTAAAGCTGGTTCCGTTAATTTCGACAATAGATTTTTCCGGCTCCAATTTACTACGGCGCATCTGGAATTTTTGAAAGTAGGTGCCATTTTCGCCGCCGGGTTGCACTCCCCATCGCTCCATCATCGCGGCCAGGAATTTCGCCGTGATGTCCAATCCTTTTGACGGTGTGTCGCGGCCTTCCATCTCATCCGAGGCGATGAAGGTGAGATAGGCCTTAAGCTGGGCGGCTGAGATTTCCTCAACATTCCCAAGGGGCGAAGGGAGCGCCGATTTGGTTTTTTTGGTTTGTGCGACAATGGGTGATAAGCACAAGATGGCACTTATTCCCAACGCAATTAATTGTTTCATCATTTGGGTTCCTTTGCTGTGACAGAAAGTGGGGCGAGAGGAGGGAGGTTGAGTGCAGTGAAAAGCGCGCCGAGTCATTTATTTTTGAGGAGGTTGTCGAGTAATTCGACGCACTGACCGCTGCGTTCGCCGATTTCCTGATCCAGTTTATCGCGGCGATCTTTCATCCGATGCAACTCATCCGCGATTTGCAAGGCCGCCAGAATCGCTAGTTTGAGGGAGTCTACCGTAAGCGTCCCCGCCGCAATTTCACTCATACGGCTATCCACAAACGCCGCAAGCTGTTTGATGTGTTCGGTGTCCCCATCGCGGCTGCGGATATTGTAGGTTTGGTTGTAAATCTCAACCTTCACGGTCTGTGCCGGAGTTGTTTCCATGTTTTCAATACGAATGAATTCGTCCGTGGGATCATCGTTTGGCGGACATCTCCGCCTCCATCTCCAGGACAGCAATGGCGTCGAGCATGGCTTCGACTTTCAACCGCATCGCATCGCGGTCGGCCAACAATCGTTCGACCTGGGTTTCAAGCCGTTCTTTCTCAGAATAGCTGCCCCGTATTTCACGGCGCAACTCGTTAAGCTGCTCCGTGAGCGATTCATTCTCCTGTTTGAGTGATTTGCAAAGTTCAACAGTGCGATAAATTTTATCTTCGAGGTGCGAGAACTTCTCCAAGCCGGGTACGGACATGTGGGGAAAACTCCTGTGTAGTAGTCAGACCAATAGAAAGTAACGCTTACCAATAAAGACCGAGCGACTCGCCGCTGGGTGACTCGCCAAAACCAATAACCTATCTCAGTTCCGCGCCGAATGTTTCACGAAGCGTGGTAGTGACGCGTTCGTGTAATTCGCTGATTTCTGCATCGGTCAACGTCCGATCTGTGGCCCGAAACCGAAGTGACAATGCCAATGAATGCTTGCCCGGTGGTAATTCTTTTCCGGCATACAGATCAAACAAACGAATATTTTCAAGTTGGGGGATGCCCAGTGATTGAATGGTTTCCGCAATTTCTGCCCAATTGACGGAACGATCAATCAGGATCGCAATATCACGTAAGACAGTGGGGAATTTAGGTAGCGGCTGATACCGGGCTTCCCTTGCTGGTGCCTTGAGCAAGGTTCCGAAATTCAATTCGGCAATAAATACGGGTTGTTTGAATTTGTACCGCGCGGTCACTTGCGGGTGTAACTGCCCTAGATGACCCACCAACTCACTGCCCCGCGATATTACCGCAGCCCGCCCTGGATGCAAATAGGGAATGTCACGAATTGGCATAAAATTTAGCGGGAGTAAATTCAAACTTTCTGCGATGGTTTCGAGTGCCCCTTTGAGGTCATAAAATTCCAGTCGTGCGGCGGCTGTTTGCCAATCTGCGTCATTGCGCGCTCCGGTGATGACCAGGGCCAAATTCTCGTGTTCGATGGGGCGTGCCGTCTTATCCTCATGCACGAAGCATTTGCCGAATTCAAATAATTTCACGTTGCGCGTGCCGTGATGAAGATTGCGTGTGAGCGAGTCCAGCAAGCCGCCCAACAACGTCGTGCGCATTTCTGATTGCGTCGTATCAATTGGATTGCTGAGCTTGAGGCGGAATGATTCCGGGACCGTCGTCAGCAGGGAATCCGTATCGGCATTCACAAAACTGAAATTCACGGCTTCGTGATAGCCCAGCGCCGTGAGCGATTGGCGCACCTCGCGGCGTCCGGTCTCGCCTGCCAAATATGCGCCCGCGCCCGCACTACCCGGCAATGTCGTTTGCAATTTATCGTAGCCGATGATGCGGGCCACTTCTTCGATCAGGTCTTCTTCGATGGACAAATCGTGTCGCCACGAAGGCGCTGTCGCCGTCAACGAATCAGACGCTGCTTCAATGCTTAATCCCAGCGTCGTCAGGATGCGCACCGCTTCGCTCAATTCCACGTCGAGGCCTGTTTTGTTTTTATACCGTGACAGTCGTAACTGGATTGGTTTCGGGGGCAGTGGTGGCGTTTGCACATCAATCATTCCGGCCAGGACCTCGCCGCCACAAAGCTCGGCAATTAACGCCGTCGCGCGATTGGAGGCCAGGGCTGCCGTTTCATAATCCGCGCCACGCTCGAAGCGATAGGATGCTTCGGTGCTGACGCCGAGTGCCTTCGAGGTTTGGCGAATCGAGGGCGGATTGAAATACGCGGCTTCGAGCAGCACATTGGTTGTCGTCGCTGAAATGCCGGAGTCGAGGCCGCCTTTGATGCCACCCATTGCTACCGGATTGGCCGCGTCGGCGATCACCAGCATTTCGCTGGTCAATTCGCGCTCTTCGCCGTCCAACAGCGTGATCTTTTCTTGGTTGTGTGCGCGCCGCACGATAATGCGTTGTTCGCTGAGCTGGTCGAGATCAAACGCGTGGAGTGGCTGCCCCCATTCGAGCATTACATAATTCGTGATGTCGGCGACGTTATTGACGCTACGTTGCCCCAGAGCTTCGAGCCGTTTGACCAACCAATCGGGTGATGGCCCGACTTTGACGCCGCGAATGACGCGTGCGGTGTAGCGCGGGCATAACGTTGGTGCTTCAACAACCACCGAAGTGACGTCCGAAATGGGCGTCGCACTTTCATTGAATTTGATTTCTGGTTGACGAAGTGGCTGATTGAGCACTGTCGCAACTTCGCGCGCAATGCCAAAATGCGACAAACAATCAGGCCGATTTGAGGTGAGGTCAATTTCTAAAACGAAGTCCTCGCCGTGTTCTTCGACGCCGTCTACGGCATGTCCGATCATCGTCAGGCGTGTCGCCAGATCGCGCGGCGAGAGATCAATGTCTACGAGTTCTTTGAGCCAGAGATAAGAAATTTTCATAAGAACGTTAGCTCAGAATTTGTTGTAAATGATGCTGTAAATGCTGCACGTAATCTTCCATCCAGTAACCCAGTGTGACCTCTTCGCTTTCATCAATGCGAAAGGTATGGGGTAACTTTTCGGTAGGAATGTTTTTCATGACGTGAAGCAAATGTTGGTTATAACTTTTCCAAAGGGTGAGCAAATCGCCCCACGATGCGCTTTGGTATTGTTGCACTGCGACCCAGTCATTTTGCGTATATCCCAATAACGACAAGCCATTCGTCAATTGGACGCGCACAAAACGCTGATGATTGTTGGCTGCCGAATCAATCAAATGTCCAAGGATTTGTTTCTTCGACCATTTACCGGGAGCCGGGAATTGCTCGCTTTCTGCCTCGGTGATTTGCACAAGCCGCACGTAGGCTGTCTGAATCGTTTCGCTAAATTGGTGAATGACAAGTGACATTAGAAAAACTGTTCCAGAAACCGCGCATCATTTTCGTACAACAATCGAATGTCGTCTAATCCATACATTAGGGCGCACAACCGATCCAACCCTAAGCCGAATGCGAAGCCGGAAAACTCCTGCGGATCAATGTCCACGGCCCTCAGCACGTTGGGATGCACAAGGCCCGATCCGCCCATTTCGATCCAGCCGGAGCCTTTGCAAATGCGACAACCTGTCCCCCCGCATTTGAAGCAACTGTAATCCACTTCGGCGCTTGGTTCCGTAAAAGGGAAGTACGACGGGCGGAAGCGAATTTTGGTCTGCGGGCCAAAAAGTCGCCGCACAAATTCTTCGACCGTGCCTTTCAAATCGCCGAGGGTGACGTTGCGATCTACGAGCAATCCTTCGACCTGATAAAACATTGGATTGTGCGTGGCATCGGGGGTGTCGCGGCGAAAGACGCGGCCCGGTGCCGCGACTCGCAATGGTGGACGAC
Source organism: Blastocatellia bacterium (assembly GCA_016789725.1). GTDB lineage: Bacteria > Acidobacteriota > Blastocatellia > RBC074 > RBC074 > JAFDVL01. Next base: position 6,279 of record JAEUQN010000253.1, read on the forward strand.
GCTTTTGCATCGCGTGAATTTGCATCGTCGAGGTTTGCGAACGCAGCGCGAGGTCTGCGCCTGCAATGTAAAATGTATCCTGCGGGCTACGCGCTGGATGATTCGCTGGAATGTTCAGTGCATCGAAGTTATAGAAGTTGGTTTCGATTTCCGGGCCATCTTCAATTTCATAACCCATCGAAACGAAAATATCTTCGATACGTTGGCGCAGCAGCGTGATGGGATGTAGATGACCGGCGGGAATGCGACGCCCCGGCAGTGTGACATCAATGCTCTCTGTTGCCAGTTGGGCAGCTTCACGTTCGGCGGAGAACCTCGCTTGTAACGTTTCGAGCGCAGCTTCGACCTGTGCTTTGAGGTCGTTGATCTTTTGCCCCTGCACTTTGCGTTCTTCGGGGGCGAGCGCGCCGAGCGTTTTCATCTCTGCGGTCATGATGCCGTTTTTGCGTCCGAGCCAGCGGTCGCGCAAGGCTGTCGAGTCGCTCTCGGTCGTAATGGTGGCGACTTCGCTTTCAAAATCAGCACGTAATTGAGCAATGCGATCTGACATAGGAAATTAGCAACCTGGGAGCGTACGCGGCTCGCGGGCGCTCCCGTGATTAAATAAAAACCCAAGACCGCAAGTTGAAGGGCTTGTGATCTTGGGTCAGTTTCGGTGAAAGCAAAAAACAAAATTTGTTTTCGGCTAATGGTTATAACGCTTTGGCCTGTTCAATCCAGCCTTTGATTTGCTCGACGGAGGCGACTTCCTTGACCAGATTTTTCTCAGCATTGATGGCGATTAAAGAGCCATTCAGGATGTCAGGATGTGCTTCTGCGAGGGCCTGCACGGAAGTGATTCCGCCCGCCACCAGAATTTCCGCGTCTTGATCGGAGACGCCTTCGAGACCAGCCAATTCAACCTGGCTGACCCATTTGGCAAGCAGTCCTTCACCAATGCCCGCCGCTTCGGCCAGTGCCTGACGGCCTTCGGCATCTTTTCTTAGCAATTGTGTCCGCGAAGTAATTCCCACCGCCGCTAATTTCGCAAGGTATGCCGGGCCGATGCCTTCCACGTCAATCAAGTCGGAAGGCTCTGCCTCCGTTGTGGCCGTCGCTGTGGTTTCTACGGGCGCAGCCGCTTTTATTGCGGCAGCAGGTTGGGCGGCAGTCGCCGCCGCTTGTGGCGTGCTGGTGGCTGCTTGACCCAGCGCCTTTTTGGCCAAACTAACCAATTCAGAAAACGCTTTCGGATCATTGACCGCGATGTCGGCCAGTAGCTTGCGATCCAGATTGATGTCTGCCGCTTTCAACCCGTGCATGAATTGGCTGTAATTCATCCCATTTAACCGCGTAGCCGCGCCGATGCGAACGATCCAGAGCGAGCGATACTCGCGTTTTTTCAACTTGCGACCGACGTAGGCGAATTTCAGCGCACGTTGGACGGATTCTCTCATCGAACGATACAGCTTGCTCTTGGTGCCGCGATAACCGCTGGCTAATTTCTGTAAATCTTTGCGCTTCTGCAAGCGCTTATTACCACGTTTTGCGCGAGGCATAAGTTCCTCCTAAAGAAAGACCCAGCAAAAAAATGCTCAGGGAGAATAAAGACCAAAAAGAATTGAAAAAGTTAGCTTCTACCGTACGGCAGCATCGCTTCGACGCGTTTCTG
>JAEUQN010000254.1 GCA_016789725.1 Blastocatellia bacterium
AGTGCGGCAGTTGTTGGGCGTTTGCCTCCACTTCGGTGTATCAAAGCAGTTGGCGCTTGGAGCAAATGAGACGTGGCGATTCAGTCTCACGCTTGATTGATTTCGATCATGGCGGTTATGAGCGCGTTCCATCCGTGCAGCAAATGCTGAATTGTATTGCCAAAACCAAAGGCGATTGCACCAGCGGCTGGCACGGCAGCGCCTTCGCTTTTATGGTCAATAATCACGTCCCGCATATCCCGGATCGTCTGATTTACAATCAGGGAGAGAAAGCGATCATTGAGGAATACACCGGGCGCATCGCTCCGTGTACCAGCCCCAAACGAAACCAGACCATCGAACGCGGCAGAGCCAACAACATCCCATTGCTGACCGGACCTCATAACGACACCTTGAATCCCAAGAGTGAGGCTGCCGTTCATAGTTTCGACCGACCGCTGGCCTGGGGGTATGTCAATGAACCATTCGACAAAATGCCCTCGGTCGAAAAACTCAAAACCGCGCTGATCGAACACGGTCCGCTGGCCGTTTCGATGTGGGCCGATCACTGCTTTGCGGTTTATAAAAGTGGCGTCTTTAATGCCAACAACAATCGCTCTGTCAATCACGTCGTCGTACTGATCGGATGGGACGACAGCAAGCAGGCCTGGCTCGTCAAAAATTCCTGGGGCAAAGGCTGGGGCGAAGATGGCTTTGCCTGGATTCGGTATGAAAGTAACAATATCGGTCTGTTTGCGGCGTGGATTCAACCATCCCCCAACTATGATGAATTGACCGAACGCGTCAAGGACAGGCCCGCCGTCAGGGCGTTCGACTCCATCGCCATTTTGCCGTTTGAAAATGTCTCTCGCATTCCGAATAAAGATTATCTCTCGACAGGCATCGCTGAAACGTTGATCCGGCGGCTCTCACAGATCGACGCGTTACAGGTCGTGCCACTGAGCACGACCCAGCGATATCAGCACCCAAGTAATGGGCAGGTACACCCGGATAAATTGCGAAGCGTAGGGGCGGAATTAAAGGTGGATGCGGTGTTGGATGGGGGCTTTTTCGCCGACGGGGACCGATTGAACTTGTATTACTTTCTTTGGGATGTGAAAAGCGAGCGGCTGATCTGGGAGAGAAAACTTCGGCTTTCGGAATCTGATTTGGTAGTGTTTCAGACACGGCAAATTGGCGCGCTGTTTCCGATGCTTTTACGCGCCGGTCTTCCGCCCGAACAACTGGAACAACTCCTACAACCGGAAACCAGAAATCGCAGCGCGTACCTAATGTATTTGCAAGGACGCGATGACGCAGCACAACTCTCCAGCGAAAAACAATTGACCGCTCGTGCATCGTTTCTGCGTGCGGTCGCGCTAGACCCGAATTTTGCTCTGGCCCATAGCGCGTTAGCGACGTCGTTTCTTTCTGGAGAACCATCGCCGGTAAACGTCGCCAAAGCCCGCGACGCGGCCCTCAAAGCTTTGGCGATTGATCACACTCAAGCGGACGCCCATCTCGTTTTAGCCAGGCTGGCGTATCAAGCGGATCGGAACTGGGAGGCGGCGGAGAGAGAGTTTCAGCGCGCTCTTACACTGGCACCAAAGAATGCGGAGGTTCACGCTTCTTACGCAGAGTATTTGCAAATCCGCCAACAAACACAGGCCGCCCTGAACACTGCGACACGCGCGCGCACACTGGAACCCGACAATGTGCGAGGACTGCTTGCGCTCAGCAAAGTTTTGCTTTTTGCGCGCCAATACGAACCAGCTCTCGCCCAATTACGTTCGATCATCGAGGCCCGACAGGCTCCACTCCAGGCGCATTTGTTATGGGGGCAAGCATTGACGTATCAGGGCAAATTTGCCGAGGCCATCAAACCATTGCAGGAAGCACAAGCATTGGAGCCTGGCAACCGGGAAATACAAGCTCGATTAGCCTATGCTTCCGCACGATCCGGCCAACGTGATCAAGCCCAAAAGCTGCTCGCCCAGTGGAAAAAAGACCCCGATGCCCCGCCCTACCTGATGGCAATGATTCAGGCCGGGTTGAATGACAAGAAGCAGGCATTCAATGGGTTGGAACGTGCGGTTGCAGAACATTCGCTCTTGATCACACAAGTTGCCGTTGATCCTGTCTGGGATAGTTTGCGCAAAGAGAAGCGATTCATTGCTATTTTGCGGCGCACAGGCCTGCAATAGCGGAAGGATAACTGAGATGGAACTGAAATACCCTTTTTCTGATCTGGCTCTTGCGCGTCGTTTGGAACGCGCCGAAGCCACCGCAAACACCGAATTCGTCGAAACGCGCGCGCGTCTTTATCCCGACAGCGGCGCACAATGGATAGAAGTCGCGGGCGCATATGCAATGTACGATGGTCCGCATTCGCCTTGTACGCAAACCTTCGGGCTGGGAATGTTTGAGCCAGTCAGGCCAACCGAATTGGAACAACTCGAAACGTTTTTTCACTCTCGGAATGTTCCAGCCCATCACGAAATCAGCCCGATGGCGGATTGGTCACTGTTTGCACTTCTGAATGAGCGCGGCTACCACCCCATTGAATTCACGAGCGTGTTATTTCGCCCGTTAAGTGCAAGCGCCCCACTGTCAATCGCGCACAACGATCACATTCAGGTGCGAATGGTGGCCGAAAACGAACAAGAATTGTGGGCGCAAACAGCCGCCAACGGATGGAGCGAACATGCCGAGTTTGGTGACGTGATGTTAGAGTTTTCGCGGCTTGGCGCAGCGCGCACTGGGGCGCTCAACTTTTTAGCCGAACTAAATGAACAACCCATTGCAACCGGCGGCTTGTTCATCCACGATGGTATCGCCTTGCTCGCCGGAGCCAGCACAATTCCGTCGGCACGCAATCAGGGCGCACAACTGGCAATTCTGGACAGCCGTTTGCGATACGCCGCCGATCAGGGCTGCGATCTGGCAATGATGGGAGCCGCTCCTGGCAGCACCTCGCAACGCAATGCGGAACGACAAGGTTTTCGCATCGCCTACACGCGTATTAAGTGGGCATTGGAGCACGCACAAACCTTATGAAAACCGCATACGAACATTTGCTCGTGGAAGTGAAAGACGCTATCGCTCGCGTCACCATGAATCGCCCGGAACGCCGCAATGCGTTGTCGCTTGGATTGATGCAGGAAATGATCGCCTGTCTGCGTGACATGGGGAAGGCGCGCGACGTTCACGCCATTATCCTTGCCGGAGCGGGGCCAGCCTTTTCCGCTGGACATGATTTAAGCGAGATGACTAATCGCACAGTCAATGAATATCGGCAAATTTTTGATACCTGCGTCGAACTGATGGCGACGATTCAAACGATCCCACAACCGGTCATTGCCGAAGTTCACAGCATCGCCACGGCGGCGGGCTGTCAATTGGTGGCGACTTGTGATTTGGTCATTGCCTCTGAGCAAGCGAAATTCGCAACGCCGGGGGTCAAGATCGGTTTGTTTTGCAGCACGCCGATGGTCGCTCTGACGCGCTGCATCGGACGCAAACGCGCGCTGGAAATGTTGATGACCGGAAAAGCCATTGATGCCAATACTGCGATGGAATGGGGCCTGGTCAATCACGTCGTACCTGCGACTGAATTACAATCCGCAACTCTCGAATTAGCCCAACAAATCACCGCTGCCAGCCCGCTCACGCTTGGCCTCGGCAAGCAGGCGTTTTATGCACAAATTGATTTGGATCAGCCGAAAGCCTATGCCTACACGAAAGAAGTGATGAGTTTGAATGCGATGGCCGAAGATGCACAGGAAGGCATTGGCGCGTTTTTAGAAAAGCGCGTGCCCTGTTGGCGTGGACAGTGATGCCAATTTATAACGGTTTTCAAATACGGCTGGCCTGTGCTTGAAGCAGGCGCAATCACACAGCCTGGATTATGGTCTTTTTTCCCCAGACAAGACTCAATTGCTTTGGAAAAAGCCTCAGCCACCAGTTTGGCCGATGATTCCTCTTTAAAATGGATGTATAAGGTATTTATTGACCCCTCGCTTGTCTCTGCCGTACTGGGACTTGAAATGGTTAATACCTGCTTGATACTTCGTTTCCCCCCTTCAGTTTGGAGAGTGAGAACCACATGCGCATCCTGCACACGCACTTTGATGCGGTTCGGGTCAAGGTCGCCCAGTAATAGAGTTCCTTTCTTGGAATATTCTATTTTAAGCCGATCCATTGTATGACTGACCATTGGGTTTCGGCGCGCACGAGGCAGGGGGAAAATATACGTTTCGGTTCTCTCGATTCTCTGGATCATATGGTAGCGGAGTGAACAGCCATCAAACTTGAATAATGGCACGATGAAAGCTCTGATGTCCCCAGAATATGGATGGCGGAAGTCGGTCGCTTTTTCCATCTGCTTTCGGATCTGATCTTGAGATTGCAAGAGGGTTTGAGAATCAGAAGGTGGGGAGACTTGCGCAATTGAGATGACGGAAAACAAGATAGGTAGAAGAGTAAATATTTGTTTGACCACCTGATTCTCCAATATGTTGTTGCAACCTAACACCAGGCTCACCGGGCGCGCTTGCCTATTGGTTGGAAATCACAGCCCAACCTGCGTGCTCTGGTGCAGCGAATGTTAGGTGCGGCTGCTGCTCAGCTTACCAAGGAACAGGGGCTGGTCCCTCTATGACAGAACAAGTCTCAAAACACTTTTGGTGCATCCACACCCCAAACGAAAAATGGTTCATCCCGTTTTGAAATTCTGGATGCACAGAGGCTGGCACTCGATCAACTATTTTTGTTTCCAAGCCGCAAATCGGGCAGTTATCGGTTTCACGCCAGACTTGGTCACTAAACTCTGCTGGATTCTCGGAGATCGTCGCCAAAATTACCTGGCCATAAGATGCTTCAAGTTGACCGAGTGAGAGAACCTGGCTCAGCTTTAAAGGTGAGGGAATTCTTCGGTGCGGCTGATTACGCCAAGCGCTATCCCACAGATGACGGTCATCGTCAACCTGAAAATTTGGGATCAGCAAATCATTCTGTGACTCTGAACCAACTGTCTTCCTATAAACTTTTGAAAAGAGGTTAAGAAACTTTTGAATGAATCTATTCATTTCAAAGCCCACACAATTAAAGAGCGTCATCGGATAAACCTAACTAGCACCTAACCTAGATTAGAAAGCAACTTGAAAGAACTCTACGACGTTCCCAAACGCGACACGTTCGTTGTGTCCAGTGCCTTTCTCAGCCGAAGATTTTTTTGAAATCCACGCTGATTCCTTCGCTTTTAATTACCTGACTGGAAAATTTCTGAATGCCGCTGGGAGTGGTGACAAAAATCGTATTGGTAAATGGTTCAATCGTCCACACGGCTTTGACATTATGACTCACTAAAACCTTCGATTTTTCGAGCAAATCCTGAATGTTCTGGCTCGCTGAGATGATTTCAATGGCAAGGATCGGCATGTCAGGATATTTCGTATAGTCGTTCAGAAAGTCGGGTACAACTTTTTCTTTGGGATAAATGCTGATGTCCGGGGTCAGGCCTTTTTCAATGTTCAGCGTCAGTTCCGGTAAGGCTTCGATCTTGTCGTTTGTGAAGAGTTGCTGCAAGAGGCGGTTGCAAATAAAACTGTGATTGAACGAAGGCATTTCTTGTTCCTCGGCTTCTGATGTGGTCAGTGTTTCTTCAAGTTCGTCGAGCATAATTCCCCTTCAATAAATATCTACGCCAAGACCTTCTCCACAATCTCGCCATGCACATCCGTCAGTCGAAAATGCCGTCCCTGAAACTTGTAGGTCAACCGCTTGTGATCAATGCCGAGCAGGTGCAGGATCGTCGCTTGTAAGTCGTAGACGTCCACCGGGTCACTGACAATGTTGTAACTGTAATCGTCGGTCTCGCCAAGGCTGAAGCCTTTCTTCACACCGCCGCCTGCAATCCACATGGCAAAGTTGCGCCCGTGATGATCGCGCCCGTAATTCGTGTCCATCAGCTTGCCCTGACAATACACGGTGCGACCAAATTCGCCGCCCCACACCACCAGCGTGTCGTCGAGTAACCCGCGCTGCTTCAAATCCTGAATCAAGGCAGCCGTCGGCTGATCGGTCCCGCGACATTGCAGATTCAAATCGCGCGGCAAATCATTATGCTGATCCCAGCCACGATGATAGAGCTGAATGAAGCGTACGCCGCGTTCGGCCAGACGTCGCGCCAGCAAACAATTGGCCGCATAGCTGCCGGGTTTGCGCACTTCGGGGCCGTACATTTCCAGCGTCTTTTCGGACTCTTTCGACAAATCCATCAAATCCGGCACTGACGTTTGCATCCGGTATGCCATTTCGTATTGCGAAATGCGCGTCTCGATTTCGGGATCGCCGTAGGATTCGGATTTCAGCTTGTTCAGCTTGACCACCGCATCTAGCATTTGCCGTCGCGTGGTTTGATTCACGCCGGGCGGATTGTCGAGATACAACACTGGCGTCGAACCACCACGCAATCGCACGCCCTGATAATTCGACGGCAGAAAACCGCTCGACCATAACCGCGAAAACAAAGGCTGATCGGTGTTGATCGCGTGTGCGGTTGAAAGCAGCACGATATACGCGGGCAGATTCTGATTCTCGCTGCCGAGGCCATAGCTCACCCATGCACCCATTGCCGGGCGGCCTGGTTGCTGAAAGCCGGTTTGAATAAACGTGATCGCCGGATCGTGATTGATGGCATCCGTATGCATCGTTTTGATGACGGTGAGTTCGTCAATCACTTTGGCGGTGTGCGGCAACAATTCGCTGACCCACGTGCCGGATTGTCCCTGCTGTGCAAATTTGAAAATAGATTTGACGCACGGAAAGGAACTCTGCCCCGAAGTCATTCCGGTGATGCGTTGCCCCTGTCGCACCGAATCGGGCAATTCAGTGCCATGTAACTTTTCGAGCGAAGGTTTGTAATCAAAGGTGTCCAACTGCGATGGTCCACCCGATTGATGCAGATAAATCACGCGCTTAGCCTTTGGCGCAAAATGCGGGAGGCCCGACAGACCACCGGATTTCGCATCGCGTGCAGCATCTTGCGCAGCGTAACCATCGTGCTTGAGCAGCGACGACAGGGCCGCCAAGCCAATACCTTTTGCACCAAGTCCGAAAAATTGCCGACGAGTGAGAAATGCGTTGAGTTCGTGTTGGAAAGTCATATTAGTTAATGTGGGTGTGGGTACGAAGCCAATCATCCAAATCTGCACGCGAATTGAAGTCCAAGACAGCAATGCCTAACTCTTCAAGCTGTTTAGCCGAAAGCCCCTTCACCTGTTCTTTCACTACTTTAGAGATGCGTCCGAGTCGGTGCTGAAGAAGACTGAGTGTCAACGAAGCCAGCCCCTTGATTTCACCAAGTGCCACTCCCTGCGCAAGGCCTTGTTGAATCCCCTGTCGGAGACCTTGTTGGAGACCCTGTTCTCGCCCTTGATTGATCCACTCTTGAAAAAACTCCGCCATAAATTTTTCTCCTTGATCAGAAAACACTTCCTGCACAGCCTGCTTGAGTTGCTCCGGCTCAACCGCGTTTTTAACCTTTGACAGATACTTTGACACGGTCTTGAGGTGTTCCAATAAAGGGCGCGTTGGCCCGGACTTGATGGCTTTGAAGATCTCCGGCAAACGGCGCGCTAACTCGCGGTCAAAGATCAATTTCAATGTCAACAATCCCGCCCTCAAATACGGCGCACCCTGCAAATCGTCCTCGTGCAACTCGGTCAGATCAACCAGATAATACTCGAATTCGGGGACAAATTGCAGCAACGGTGATTGTTCGTGGATCGCCACCAACGCACGCAGATTGCGTTTGACCTGCCATCGCCTCCGTCCGTGATACAAAACGATTGGGTACACAGGCGGCAAGTGCTTCGTGCCTTGC
>JAEUQN010000255.1 GCA_016789725.1 Blastocatellia bacterium
AACCGGTAATGCGCGCGACGGGATGGTCATCAAGTTTGATTTTCCAAAGCTCTTTCCCTGTTTCGGCGTCTACCGCATAAACACTCGCGCGTTCGTCGCCGAAATAAACGGCGTGCCTGGCTTTGCTGCCCGTCGGTAATGCGCCAACCGATACCGCTGTGCGAACCGGTGCGCCAACACTGATTGCCCAATAAGTACAGCCTGTTTGTGCGTTGAGGTTGATGACCTGCCCTGAATCGGTGGTGACGTAAAGACGATTGCCGATGACAGTCGGTTGCCCAATCGCCATTGTGGCGGGATAGGCAAAGGCCCATTTGACCTTGAGGCGCGACACGTCTTCGGCCTTCAGCCCAGGCTTGGGTTGAAAGCGCGTGTTGTCATAATCATTGCCCCAGCCGTTCCAACCGGGCGCTTTTAAATTGATCGGCCCGCCGGGCGCGGTGCAACGATTCGCAAGCTGCGTGGGGTCAATGATGCCGTTTGGCTGTTTGCCGGTGAGGTACACAGCCAACGCGCGAATCTCCAACTCCTTCAAGCCGCTCGCCTGCGTTCTCATTGATCCAGTCGTCAACGCCGCGATGATTTCATCAGGCGCGCGACGTGCTAAAGCTGTTTTGGGAGGAGTGCGATCCTGTGCATTGTCATGGCACACGGCACAACGTTGTTCATAAAGTTTTGCGCCATCAGGCGGCGCGTCTTTGCCGGTTTGTTCCTGTGCGGCGGATTTCCAGCCCCAGCCATAAATGAGTACCAGCAGAAGCAAGCTGGCACCAAAAAATTTTGCTGCTATTTTCATGCGTTTTGTTCCTGCGTTGAGTGATCTGATGGGCGCGAAGATGAACCAGCCTTAACTAGTCTTTCAGACAATGTTCACGCCGCATAATCATGCAGCAGAATCGCCAAAAACTCACGACACCTTGAGCGTTATTTCTTCAAATACTGATCGAACCACGCTATCGCCTCTTTCATGGCATCCTGTCGGCGTTCGCGGTAGATTCCATAATGCGTAATTTCAGGGTAATTCACATATTTCTTTTTCGTCCCCGGCATCCGGTCGTAAACCAGCTTCGCGTGATCCTTGTTATCAAAAAGCTCCTCTTTATCCGCGACGATGAACAGCGCCGCGCAATCTTTAACTTTGGGCGCTTCCTCGCTCGGCAGGTAATGGATCAGCTTGTCGCGGATGGGAGCGCCAATCAAATTGCCGACGGCTTTGACACGCGGTTCAGGATAGCCCAGTTCGCCGCGTGCCCGCTTTGTGGCTTCTTCATACGTGAGCTTACGATTGGCTTCGTCAGCCATCACCCAGCGCGAATCAAACGCGCCGACCTGACTGACCAGAGCTTTCACCCGTGGCTCACGGGCAGCAACAAAAAACACGTGTCCGCCGGAATAGCTGGAACCGCGAATGCCAATGCGATCTTTATCCACAGCAGGTTCGCCCATCGCCCAATGGATAACGGTAAACCAATCATAGGGCTGTTCCATCGGGTCAACGTATTCCCGCAATTCTTCGACCTGTGCGGTGAAACGCCGCCCGTCTTTTTTCTCCGGTGGTCCGGCTAAAATGATGCGTCCATCACTCTGGCCCCAGCCCCGATAATCAAAGGCAATCACCAAATACCCGGCCTGCGCTAGTGCAATGGAATCAAAGCGGAGGTTCGCCGCCGTGCCTCCCCAGCCGTGCGCTTGAATGACCGTGGGCAAGGGCTTGCCCGCGAGTGATTTCAGCGAAAACAATTCGGCATGAATCCGTACGCCTTCACTGATGATGTTGGCGGTGCGGAATTCAAGATTGTCGGGCGGTTTGAAACTCGACGCCGGAACCTGACGAATCGCCGCCGGGTCGGGTGGGCGTGCAGTGGTTGATTGTTGTGCAAAGTTTGTGCTGGTAATGAACAACAGTAAGATTACGATCAGAATCCTGTACCTCTTTTGCATGTCTGCTCCTCGTTATTTTGCCCATTATTTTGCTTGCTGCAGCTTGCCGCCTTTGGCAGAAAGCATCAGCTTGATGAGTTCTTCAGTGATTTTGGGTTCCAGTCCTTCGGTGTGGCCTTTTTCCAGGCGCACAACATCCGCGACGACTCTACCATCTTTGCAGTCGGGATAAATCTGAACCTGCGCTTTGCCAGGCGCGGGCAATAAGCCCCAGCCGGGACGCAACAGATTCAACCGCGAACTGTCGTAAATGTAGCCCGCCTTACTATCCACAATTTCCATTGGTGCTTGCCGTGGGCCGCAGGAATACTTCTTCGCCCAATCAGAAGTTTCCGGGATTCCTTTTTCATCAATCTCGCGTATTCCGGTCGAATAGATGAACGAAAAATCAACCGCCGGAAGTTCGCGCAAGGCAGCCAGCGCACTACTGGCAGCAGGAGCACTGGCGCTCGGCGCACTCGCCACAGCTCCGCCCGCAGGCGCGCTTACGGGAGAAAACGTGGCGGAACGTCCGGGATTCCCACCCAAACGTCCACCGGACAAACTGAGCCAGCCATCCACTTTATCTTTAAAAAAATCAGTGCGAATGATGCGATTGGACGTCCTCCCACCCTGCGAATGTCCGACCAGCCAGAACGCCTTGATGTTTTCTTTGCCCAGTTGTTCGGTCACGAAAGTAACGATGTTTTGCAAATACTCATCGTCCGCCGTAGACCACGCGCGAGTCGGAGCATTCGGCGTCGCAACAACCAGCCGATGTTTGGTCACGTAATCCAGCAGCGGGAAATAATGCCGTTGCCAATTGCCATACGATCCGCCGCCGTGCAGGCTGAGAATAAAGGTAACTTTCTCGCCTTTTTTTAAATCGCATGGGTAATCCAGAAAATACGTGCGGCGCGTCTTCATCTCGACGACGTTGCCTTGATTGATGACGGTCGCCCCGGAACATTCGTTGTCTGGGCAATGCAGATACGGAGCCGGAGTGCAGGTCGTGCCTGCAAATCGAAAAGGTTGATCCTGTGCTGTAGCGATCATCCCAAACATCAACAGAGTACACAGCGCCAGCAAGATTCGACCGAGAGCGAATGCGGTTTTCATTTGAATTTCTCCTCTGGAAGGTGAAGGTTTCTAACAAGTCTCACAAGCCGACCAAACTATAGTTTTTCAAGAAAACAAAACCACGGGGGGCACGGGGTTGGAAACAAATTGAAGCCATGAGCAACTCAAGGACAATCCATTATTTGTATGCTGTCATCTCCCCGTGCGCCCCGTGTTCCCCGTGGTTCAATACGAAAATACTTTTCTTGAATACTATAGATCGCGTTTCAGTGGAAAGTCCGGCAAACTTCATCTCAGATTGTCGGACTCTGGTAAGCTGAAAGCCGCTCTAAAAGCTCAGCCGAGCCGCGAACTGAAATGCACGCGGGCCGCCCGTACCAAAGATCGGGCTGACGCGTGAAGTCGCTTGCCCAAAAAGATTGTTCGGATTGTTACGCCCTGCGGTCGTAATCACTCCGGCAGCATTGGCTACCGGGCGGATATAGGCCGCACTGGCCAGCGATCCGCTGAATCCACCGAGGTTGGCAATATTGAAAACGTTGAAGCCCTCGGCAATCAGGCTCAGTTTGACTTTCTCCCTGATCGAAATCACACGCGTGAGGCGCACGTCGTGCGCAATAAAACTGTCTCCCGAAGCAAATTTATCCGGCAAAACAATGTACGGATATGCGGCTCCAATCGCATCCCGATTGGCCCGCCCAATCTGCTGCAAAGGCGTATCCTTCGGAGCCGCAAACGTCGTGTTGTAAGTCTCGACCAACTTACGAATGTCATTGGTATCGAGGCCGCGTCCGAAGCCGTTGATCGTGGACCCCGGCAACAAAAACGCAAACGCGCCATCGCCATCGGTATCAAACGTTCCGAGTTGCACTGTGCCGATGTCAACGCTGCGCATTTGCCAGATCGTAGACAATTGCCACCCATTCAAAGCTCCGCGCACCAGTTTATTGTCGCCCCTGAACTTCGGTAACTCCCAAATGCCGCTGAACGAAAACTGATGTTTCGGACTCGCCCCACTCAAACCAAAGTTCTGTGAAATATCGGTAAAGCTGTTCGGCGTCGCGCCATTCAGCGGGGCATACGCCGTGTATCTCTGCAAGGCATATGCGCCCGTCAACAGAAAGCCCTGCGAAAACCGTTTGTCCACCTTAATCTGTAAGGCAGAGTACCGCGACAACATGCTGGGGCTGCCGTAATAAATCGTATTCGTGGAGCAGAGTGCCTTCGGGTCTATGGCCTGCGCACCCGTGCAAACGGGCAGCACAGGATTGCGCACCGGAATATTCGTTCCCGTGGTGGGGCTGATGGAGTAACTGCTAAAGCGATTCCAGCGATTGATGTCAACCATGTAACCTTCGTACGCGCCAAACTTCACGCCGCGTCGCATCACGACATCGGCGGAGACTGACAGGTTGTTCATGATTTGTCGTTGCACCCCAGCATTCAGGTGAATGGTATAGGGGGTGCGGAAATCTTCATCAAACACGGCTTCGGTTAAATAGGTCGGAGCTTGTTTACGCACGTCAATGTTGCGGATGGACAAATCTTGTCCATTGAATCGCGCCTGTTGTGTTCCCAGAATCCCGCGTAACGTCGCCAAGTAATTCACCATTTCCTGTCCCGTCAAATTATTGGCGGTTGGGGTGGCAAAGTTGATACAGGTTCCCGCCACTGCTGGATTGCACACCGTATTCGCGCCCAGTTTGGGATTGCCCAGCGCCGACGAGCTTGAAGAAGTCAGGCCAATGCCCGCTGGGCCGTTGAGAATTTGATCCTGCAATTTCAGGTAGCTGCGATTCGCCGAGGTGTGGTGCAGCGAGCCGCTGGCGCGAATCACGGTCTTGTCATTCAAGGACCACGCAAAGCCCAATGCCGGATCGAAGTTGTTCAGGTCCTGCGGCACTTTCGCAGCCTTGATCCCCAACGCCTGCAAATAGGGCGAGCGTTCATAATCGTGGTAGACCACATTGTCTTCCCACGACCACGCAAGGCCGTAATTCAAGGTGAAATTCTTTTTGATTTGCCAGCCATCCTGCACATAAAACCGGATGTGGTTATTGCGCGCCAAGCGGTCAAAGTTCTGCTTGACTGGTTGAATCGGATCGCCGATGCCAATGGTCAGGGCACCCGTCATTGGCAACTGCAACAGTTCGGCAAAAGTGGCGACGGGTCCGGTGTAGCCCAATTTCAAACTGGCGGGCAAGGCGTTGTACAACGTCGGATTCTGAGCCGCCAGCGTCGCCGGAGCATAGAGGCCGAACGTCCCCTGGAAATTTCGATTCCAACTGCCGTGACTGAAAATATGTTCCCAGTTACCGCCCAAACGCAGCCGATGCGTTCCCAGGGTCCAACTGACGTTGTCGGTGTATTGATAGGTGCGCGGGTGACGGTCTTGTGGCACGTTCGCGTTATTGCCAATACTCATCCCTCCGAAAAAGCTGATTAACGTCCCACCAACACCAATGCAATAGCGTGAATCGCCCGCCAATTCCTCACACTCTTTCTGAGATGGGGGGTAAAGCCGATTGCGAAAATAAGAATAGGAAAAACGAAAGTCGTTGACGAGGCGCGCGTTGATGACGCTCGTCAAACCGAATTGTGTCTGATAGGAAAAATTGCTTGAAGCAATCCAGTTCGATTCCAATCCGGTCCCGGAAATGCTGTCATTTTTATCAATATTGCCGCGCAGGAACACCGTGTGTTTTTGATTGTACAGGTAATCCACGCGCGCCCCGATCAAATGCTGATCGAACGGAACTTTAGCCACGTGGTTATAGCCAAACAAAAGCGGGTCGGTGAAGCGGACTTGTTGTGCGCCCACCTGGTCGCTCCGCTCGTAATTGGCAAAAAACAGCAGCTTATTCTTTTTAATCGGCCCGCCAAACGTGCCGCCATATTGCCGCCGCACAAAAAACGGGTCTTCCAATCGTTTGCGCGTGCTGGCAGTGTTGCACAACGGGCTATCGGTCGCTAAGCCGGTACACGGGCGACTCAGCGCCGAAAATGCCGCCATATTGTGATCGCGGAAATACAGGAAAGTGCTGCCGTGATAGGCATTGCTGCCGCCGCGCGAAATGACATTCACTGATCCGGCAGAAACCGTCCCCGCCGACAAATCAAACCCGATGGTGCTGATCTGAAATTCCTGCACTGTTTCGGATGAGAAATTCTGCGAGGTGCCGCCCGTGATGCGGTCATTCGCGCGCGCGCCGTCCACCGAAATCGTCGTCATATACGAAGGAGCGCCGCCCACTCCAACCTGAAAGAAATCGTTTTGATTGAGCACGCCGGACGTTGCCTGATACGTCACGGTCACGCCGGGTTCCAATCCGGCCACGGAAAGAAAGCTGCGCCCGTTGAGCGGTAAACTCTCAATCTGCCTTTGCGTCACAACGCCGCCCAACCCGGAATCCGACGTGTTGAGAATGGGCGCACCGCCGCCAACAACTTCAACCGTCTGACTTGTTCCCCCCACTGTCATGGCAAAGGTACTTGACGAGGTCACGCCGACCTGCACCACCAAGGTCCGCAGTTGCGAGGTGAACCCTTTCGCCTCGACCTTGACATCGTATTCGCCGGGGGCCAGGTTTTCCGCTGTAAAATTCCCTTCCGACCCGGTCGTAAGCTGGCGCATAGCGCCCGTCGCATTGTTCGTCACCGTCACAGATGCGTTTGGGATCACCGCGTCAGTGGGGTCTTTGACAATGCCGTTGATGGCTCCCGTCGCATTTTGCGCGCTTACCAAGGTGGCACAAAGAAGGGTTGAAACAATAGCCAGGAAGAGATGTCGAGTTCGCATAAATCAGGCTCCAGGGTTAGGTGTTCGTTGTTGGCAATCTTGCGGGCCGGACTCAACCGGAAGCAAAGAAGACTTCCCCACCGGTTCAGTCTCAGCCTCGACAGACATGTTTCTTCAGCGCCGTTTCTGCATTTGCTCAAGAAAATCCAGTTGCCCCTTGAGCAAATGGTTGCGCAATCGGACGGGCGTAGCGAATTCCAGATACGGCTCCGTTTTCGGCTCGTAGGCTTTCCATTCCGGCAGCCCCTGGCCGTTGGGATTACCCGTCGTTGCAAAGTTGACCCAGTAGCCCATCATCAATTCTGCAAGCTGATGATCGGCGTTCTGAATCAACGTGTTTTGGGGATTCAGATTGTGAAAGACATACGCGATTTCACCCGCGTGATACGCGCCCAGATATTGACTGTTTGGATTTGGCGGCACGTGGCTGAACCAATAGAGATAAGCCTTCGATTTGCCCGTCGCCGTCATCCGCGCCCACGTCCGCATGGGTAACGTGAACGTCACATCGCGTAGACTGTCCAGATAGACTTGCCGCACGTCTGCCTCGCTTTTCACGGGGTAGTGGGCGTCAAATTCGCGCAACGCTTCGCCATATTGCGGCGTCACGCGATTGCGATATTCGGCCATCGTTTTCGGGATCGTGGCGGGGACGGTCAAAGTAGACATCTCATTCGCGTTTGAGCCAACAATGACGGGGACATCGTTCTGTTTGCCTTTGGCAAAAATGCCGCGAATTTCATCCGGGAACACCCAGCCATCCACATTCGCCGCCGACCGAAACTTGCTCCCTTCAGGATCACTATTGAAAACGGCTACGATTTTTTCGGCAGGCAGCGCACGCATCGCTGCCAACGAATCCGCCCCCACCGCTTTGCCAAAAGCCGCGCCTATTTTTTCGGCGGCAGGCAAATTCTTTTTGTCTCCTTGCAGCGCCATCATCGCACCGAAAGAACCGCCACTTTGTCCAATCGCCCGGTGAAATAAGCCTTTGGCGAGCGGTGTAGCAATAAGCGCA
>JAEUQN010000256.1 GCA_016789725.1 Blastocatellia bacterium
GGAGTGATTTGGGCTGGCGTCTTGATTGGCGTTGCCGGAATCACGAAACAGGAATTTGCCTTGACTGCTGCTGTGACGTGGAGTGCCGGATTGTTGTTTATACATCGTCGCGATTGGAAAGGCTTAGGGCTGCGGTTATCGGCAGCGGCGGGCCTGGCGATAGCGGTTGCCGCACCTGTTTATGCGTATTTCCTGACTCGCGTTGGCTGGCAGACATTAATTGACGATTGTCATTTGCTGTACACAAAGATTCCGGCGTCGCTGGTCTTTTATAACTCGGCGCGTACCGGATTGGATCAGCCGCTGTCATCCTTGTTGCAAATGTTCGGTGGCGCAGCGGTGGCGATTGGAATTGCGAGTTTGATTGTTCTGAGCAGCACGTTAGGAACAGGGAAGCGCACGTTGCTGCGCAATTGCGCGCTAACTTTCGTGGTTTCTGTCGCCATCGCTTTAGGCATTATTGTAGTGTCGCACGGACGTTGGGACGGCTCGCCGTTGCGCGCCTTGCCGTTTGCGTTGGTTGGATTGATGGCAATTCACTTCTTCCGTCGAGACGAAACCAAACCGCAATTCGCTTTGTTCGTCATTGCTGCTTACAGTCTGATGGCTTTAATTCGTGTTGCTTTGCGCGTTCCCAGCGGCGGTGCCTTCGGTGGTTACTTTTTACCGACCTCGTTGTTTTTGATTGTGTATTTGGTGGTGGAATCATTGCCGGGCCGATTTCATCACAGAGGCCCAGTTGACTCCCAAAACCTCGCCGAGGAAAACTCTCCGCGTGACTCAGCGGAGCCTCTGCGTCTCGGCAGTGAAAATCTGATCGCTGCCCGCATCCGGTTGATCGGCACGTCAATTTTAACCCTGTGGTTATTGGTTACGATGATCGTCTTTGGGTATCGTTATCACAAAACCTTTCCTGTCCTGCTGACCGCACCGCACGGCAGTTTGTATGTGACCAAAGACAACGCCCGGGCTGCTCAGGAAGCTCTGGATTTTCTGGCTGCGAACTCAACTCCGAATGACACGATTGCGGTCGTTCCCGAAGGCAGTTCGTTGGCGTTTTTAGCCGGGCGACGGATGCCGCTACGCCATCAAATTCTGATCCCGGATTTTATGGATGCTGCCGAAGAGCAGCGCGCGATTGCAAAGCTGGCGGACGTGAAATATGTGCTGCTTCTCAATCGGCCAATGCGCGAGTTTGGGCTGGAAGCGTTTGGGCGTGATTATTATCAGGCGATGGGGAAGTATTTGGATGAGAACTTTCGCGTCGCCAAAGTCTGCGGAGAAGTCAAAGACGAACGCTTGCAAATTGGCGCAGCGCATTTCTTCATCAAGATTTTAGCAAGATCATCGTAGAACGATTTTCTATTTGATGTTCACGCGCACAGCATTCGCGGTTTGCCCATCCACTGTCAGAATAACTTCTACCTCACCGCGTCCAATCAGGGCGCGCGGAATCAGCACATTGACCTGATCCAAGCCGATGAAATTGGGTTGTGCGCCAGCATAAGCCACCGTTGCCGTCACCCCGCCAATCGTCGCTTTGACATTGCTGAGCGCGCTGCGAAGTCGAAGCCCTGTGCCATACAAAACGAGATACACCTGATCGGTTGCTGGCCCTAAATCAATGGGTAGCGCCATGGGTTTGTTTTGCGCTGGATCAAAGCGCCAGGTCGGCTCAAAGGTTGAGGCGGTGCCGCGAATGCGTTGGGCGTCCGCTGCTGCCAGGCCGCTGCCCGTTGCATTGGCTGAAAATAAGCCAGGAGCAACGCGTGTGACTTGAATCGTGCTGGTAGTGAAAATTCCTGAGCCATTGCTGATGAAAACGGTCGCGGGACCATTGGCTGTGCCGGGCGGGATTTGATAATTGATCTGCGATGGGGACACAAAAAAGATGGGGGCCGGGCGTTCGGTCCCCGTACTGTCTTTGACGCTGACACTGGTGCCGGCCAGCGTGGTTGGCAGTAACAACGTTGGCGCGCCAAAAGATTCGTAGGCAAAGTTTGCCCCAAAGGCTGAGACAATCGTTTCGGCGGCAACCTGAGGTTGATAATTGGCGGCAGAAACCGTGACGGCGTTGGCCGCGCCGCGTGAATACGTGCGCAATTCGCGGGTTGTGTGACCCGCGTTATCACGGATTTCAATAGCGACTGTGACCGCTCCGGCAACCAGATCAATCGGCGCTGGGAGATTGACAATCACGGAGCCTCCATTCGTGATTGTTGTATTGGCGGCCAGATTGGTCCCCGCCGGAAAGTTGCCTACTGCACGATCCAATGTGATGGACAGCGTTGCCGGATTGATGCCGCTTTCCAAATCGTAAGCCCCAATAACAAAGCGCGTTAGCTGACGATCTTTGACCGCCTGTTCGACCGATGGCACAACCGAAAGCGTGGGGCGCAGATCGTCTTCCAAATAGCCCGCATACGATTTCCAACCGACGGAAAAATTAACTCCGGTCAGATCAATGGGAGCGCCCAAATCCACCCAGCGCGCGATTTTCATCCGCTCTTCCCAGGTGAGAGGAGCTGATCCGGCGGGCGGCATTGCTTCGCCCGTGTAATCCAAATCGCAATCGTAAAAACTGTAGCCCGGTGGAATCGTCGCGGGATTGCTGGGATCGCTGGGGGAAGGCCGGTCGGCATTGGTGCGACCATCCAAACGGCGTCCGAAAATCTTCCAGATCAACAAGCTTTGGCGTGCTTGTCCGGCGCGAATGTATTTCGTCACTTGCGGCCAATACCAATCGCCGCTCGGCGAAATTGAACGCGGTGTCGGATTCGCCAGCGCGTCGAGATGAATCGCCAAATTCGCATACGTGGCCGGATAAAAAGCGTCGGGAACGAAGTCGCTGCCGCGTCGAATTTCCACGAGACTATCGTCGCCAAGATCAAGACCTCCGGCGGGAATCGTAATGCCGTCCGAGGAATGACAGGAAGCGCATTTTGCACGAAAAATCGGGCGAATATCGCGGAAATATTCAATGGCCGCCAATCGCTCAGGCGCAGTCGTCGTGCTCGGATTGGAGGAGCCGTTCACCTCCAGCAGCGTTGTGGCTCCCGTCAAGTCGCGTACTTGATACGTTGGTTTGGCGGCCTCCGTTTTGGCAAAATCAATCGCTGGTTTGGTGTGTGCGTGACAGCCGCCGCAATTAGTGCGGACTTCGCCGGGGGTCAGGCTGTGCCAGGTTTGCGCGGAGTTCAGCACCAGTCCATTGCGATCCAGCGTTTGAAATGTAAATGGGGTATTGGCTGGAATCTTGGCGAGGAATGACGTGTCCACGTTGCCCTGCGCGTCAATGACCCCTTCCTTGCGCACTGGGAACTCACCGAGGATACGTATGCGTTCATTTAGGTTGGTGGCAAAGCCGCGATGGTTGTCCGGGTAGCGTAAATCGCTGGTCGGCTGCATCGCAATCATCCGCACCGCATAAACATCCTGGTTGGAATACAGGCCTGCATCTGCGCCTTGAAACGTCCAATTGCGGTTGCCGTTGTTCCAGTGTTGAAAAAATGGGTCGCCATAAAAGGGATTGGTGTCGCGCGCAATCACCGAAGAAGTGCCGACCAGGGCGAATGGTGTGGCTTCAGGGAGGCGTGCATCCTGCTTGCCATTATTGGCTAACTTGGGCAAATCTGCGGGGGCGGGGACGCCATAAATTTGCTGGTATGGCACCACTGCGCGCGGCCACAACTCGTGATAACGCGGATCGTTTTTTATTACCACCAATTCGTTGGGCGCATTCATCACCGCATCGCCGCGCATTCGATAAATACCACTGTCGTAATACGGTTGCGTGAGGCCCAGTCGGTTGTAATAAATCTTATGGTTTGCTGCTCCGGGCGCATAGGTCACCAGCAACTCATTGTTTGGGGCCGCTGACGGTAACGTGAATTTGCCCACCCGTGAGGCATTGCCGTTCGGGCAAGGGTCCTGCGTCACCAAAGCACCCGGAAAACACGGGGCCGGATAATCGTCCGCCGTTGTAAATGGTGTGATGCGCGTATATCCCAACCGCTTCATCGGGATTTCATCTTTGAGTGTTGTATTGGGCGGGATGGATTGGAAAAATGGTTGCGCACCAGAGGAGTTAACGGGGAAGCGATACAATTCGCCAAAGCCATTATTATTGAGGTTATAGTACCGGCACACCACAATATCGCCGTTGCTGATCTGGGTCATGAAGTGATGCGCGATGTCGGCATCACCAAACCCGGAAAACGTATCGAAGTTTGTTCCATCCGGCCAGATGGACCACAACATAAAGCTGCGATCATCGCGCGATCCCATATTTTCCCAGGACGAAAACACCACACGCCCATCTTTCAAGACAAACGGATGCATCGCCGAAGCCAGATTGAAATGTCCAATCGGGTGCGCATTTTTGCCATCGCCATCCATAACCCAAAGTTGCATTGTGCGCAGCCCCGTGTGGACTTTCGGTTTATTGGGAATGTAGTTGTCACGCGTCGACGTGAAAACAATACGTCCATCCGGCAAAAATGCAGGGCCGGTATTGAAGACACCAACTTCGGGGCAGTTCGATTGAAATTGTCGTGAGCAGTCGTAAATCGCACCATTCCCCGTATTCGGGGTGGATTCCTGAAACGTCAGCCGGATGGCTTTGCGGGTCACTAAATCAAGACGATAAATATCGGCACCTTCGCGTGATAGCTCGCGCAAATTGTAGTCTGCGCGTCGTTGCGAATTGGAGTTTCTGATGTTGGGGAAATAGGCGAAGACGACCGAGCGTGCATCGTAAGAAAGATAAGGGTCCATCACTGCGCCATTGGCACCCGCCGCAAACAAAACCTCTTCGCTGCCGTCGGGATGAAGCAACATCAAATCTGCGCCAGGTTCGGGCAAGAGCGGGGTCAATGCTTCGGGCAGGAAGTTGATCTGATTATCGCCGGAACGCAGCGCCCGGACATACACGATGTCGTAGGTCACGGGCGGCAGGGATTGTGCGGCGACCTGAAATGATGATGACGGCGTGAAGGAGGTGTAAAAATAAATACAACCTGACAAACAAAACACAAGAAGGATCAGTTTTTTCAGCATGCAACGTTCTCTACAAATCAACACCTAAGGGCAAATTGAAAGGGGATCAATAGGCTCAGCTTAAGAGGCGGAAGCCGAAGCTGACGACTGCGGTGATAATGAGGCGCGAAGGGGAAAAACTTAAAACCAATTCAGTAAAGCGAGCTACCTGATGTTCTAAGGTGAGGAATGAGCGACAGGCAAACTAAACTTTCTCGTGACGCCCCCGAATTGTGCCTAGCTCGGAAATACCTGTCAATAGGGGCCACCCTCAATCAAGCATTGTGATGATTGGCAAAGGAAAATGATTGAACCTGCGCCATCCATTTACTGCCGCCAGACAATTTGCCCATTGACCACCGTAGCGATAGGTGAGCCTGTTAATTCCCAGCCATCGAAAGGCATATTGCGGCTTTTTGACTGGAACCGAGTGCTGTCCACTTTGATTTGTTTTTGCGGATCAAAAATCGTGACATCTGCAACTGCGCCGACCTGTAAGGTCCCGCGATTCAATTTGAAGAGCCGCGCCGGATTGCAGGATAGCAGCTCGATCATCCGCGCCAGCGAAATTACGCCCCGATGCACAAGGCGATCTAACGTCAAGCTGACAGCCGTTTCGAGACCGATAATGCCGTTTGGCGATTGATCGAACTCATACGCTTTTTCATTCGCGTGATGCGGTGCGTGATCTGTCGCAATGGCGTCAATCGTACCGTCACGTAGTCCTTCAAGACAGGCTTCAAGATCGGCTTGAGAACGCAGCGGCGGGGCCATTTTGCAATTTGTATCGTAGCCGCGTTCGTAAATCGCAGCATCTGTCAGCGTGAAATGATGTGGCGTGATTTCGCAGGTCACGCGCAAACCCTGCCGCTTGGCCTGGCGTACAAACTCAACGGATTTCGCCGTCGAAATATGCGCAATGTGAACATGTGCGCCGGTCAAGTCAGCAAGTTGAATATCGCGTGAAACCTGTAAGTCTTCTGCCGCGCCACTTAATCCTTTCAACCCGAGCCGAGCCGAATATTCGCCTTCGTGCATCGCCCAGCCTGGCGCGAGGCAGCAGTCTTCGCAATGGTCAATCACCGGCAAATCGAAGTCTTTGGCATACTCCATCGCGCGCCGCATCATTTGCGCATCGCACACCGGCTTCCCATCATCGCTGATGCCGACGATTCCGGCGCGTTTCATCTCGCCGATTTCCGCGAGCTGTTCACCTTTCGAGCCTTGCGTAATCGCGCCAATCGGAAAGACATTGGCCAAACCCGCGGCACGTGCCTTTTCGACGATGAAGCTTGTCACCGAAGAATTGTCGTTGATCGGCTTCGTGTTCGGCATGCAACAGACAGACGTGAATCCGCCTGCGACTGCTGCCCGTGCGCCGGATTCAATCGTTTCTTTGTACTCAAAGCCAGGCTCACGCAAATGCACGTGCAGATCAATAAAACCGGGCGCGACGATCAAATTTGTGGCGTCGAAGATTTCTGCCTCTTCGGCTTTGAGATCCGTGCCGATGGCTGCGATCTTGCCGTCCTGGATGAGTAGATCGCCAGGCGTTTCGAGCGATTGCGACGGGTCAATGATGATCCCGTTGCGAATGAGAAGAGAAGTCATAAGAACCAGTTCACTTGGCGGGCGTTTTCTCCGAAACCCATTGAAAGACGTGATAGGTTGCAGGCGTATCGCCGACGTTTCGGATGCCGTGCATTTGATTCGATGCTTGCAGAATCACAGAGCCGGGGCCGACGCGTTTGAGTTCACCATTATTCAGCACTTCAACCGTGCCTTCACGAATGATGAGGACTTCTTCTGCCGGATGTTTATGCGGCGGATGCGACGTTTGGCCCGGATTGAGTGTTGTGACGTGGCATTCCAAGTCTTTCAGTGTGGGCGTGGGCGCTTGGAAAAACTTGCGTGTCGAACCGACATTGGTTTTCGTGACAGGAATTTTGTTCCAATCCCAGACGGTCGAAGTCAGGACGGGATTCTCATTGCGGGCGACGGCTACAACGGTGACGGTTGCCGTGATGGAAACAAGCGCAACGATCAAGTCTCTACGAGTAAACATGGGGAACCTTTCTTACTTGGGTTTCTGGATGTCTTTAAGCAACCGCTCTGCGTGATTGCGTGCGATGAGCGGTACTCCCTCATCTAACTTGATATCTTGTAAAAGTGCAACAAAGCGTTCGGGATCGGCGATACTTTTGGAGCGTAATTCGTTATCGAGGAACCGTAATTGCGCGGGCGTCGAAATAGGGTCGCTTTGGCGGATGGTTTCAATTTCAAAAACGCGTGTTTCCTGGGTGGCGAGGTTGCGGAAAATATTTGACAGTTTATTCATGGCCGGATTATCCGTGTAATTGAAGTTCACTTTGCGTTGTTTGCCGCCTTTGGAAACCGCTATCGTAATGCTGCCGAGATGCGAGAAGTCTTTTTTGTATTGATAGTTTTCGTGGCTGTCGAGAAAGTTTAATTCAGTCAGTAATCCGTTAATTTGCTCAAGCACAATGGGCGTAACTTGAAGTTTATTGGCAATCTCATCGCTGTCTTTTTTCTTGAAGCGAAACTCACCTTTGCCGTCCGCGCCAAACTCCAGCTCAATGCGCGGCGTCGTGAATTTTTCGTTCTCGAACAAATAGTGAAATTTAGTTTCCGTGCTGGCTTCAGAGGTGCTCTGGTTGGCAATGACAACCTGACCTTGTACCGGAATCGTGATGGTGAACAAGCTGATAAATAAAATGACAATCA
>JAEUQN010000257.1 GCA_016789725.1 Blastocatellia bacterium
TGGACGTCCTTGAACTGAGGAGCCTGATCTTCCGCGACGGCCTGGTATCCTGTGACGAAGCCAAGGCGTTATTCTCGCTCAACGATGCCTGCACCGACCAAGAGCACCCCGCCGACGAGTACCCGCAATTCCGACCAACGCCTCTGCACAAGTAATGCACACCCCTGCGCCACCAGCAGAAAGCCCAGAAAATAGTAGGTATAGAGCGAAAGCAGCGCGATCCCAAAATATCCCCAGCGCGAATGCTGCTGCGGAGCAACAGCTAAGAAGCCATCAAAGAACAATCGCATCAGCACCGCACTCAACAGCATCACCAGCGCGTAGACGCGAATTTCCGTGGCCGCCCAGATCGTAAATGGATGCACCGCCAGCAACGCCACCACCCAGGCAGGATGGAGCTTGGGGAAATAGCGGCGCACAATCCCTACGACCAGCACCAACATTAGCGATGTGCAGGCAACAGAGAAGAGCCGGGCGTGGAAGATGCTCTCGCTGGGGATGCGCCAGAGATTGAGCAACCCAAAGTACAGTGGGGCTTGCAACTCATACGTGAATGCCTGACGCAGGGCATAGAGAAATGATTTCCCAGAAGTATCAAGCGAACTTGCTTCATCAATCCATAGGTTCAGCTTCCAAGCCAGTGGCAGCGTCAGACAGAGATGGATTATCAGGATCGGGCATAACCAAAGCGCGTCGGCTCGCAGCCTTGCCAAGCTTCTCTGGCAGAGATTGCTGATACTTCCTCGCAGTCTGTTATAGCCTTGCGTTGACATGAGGTACTCCACATTGTTGGGTTGCGAAAACAGGTCAAATCCAAATCGGAGATGCCAGTCATTGGGGTTGCAGCGGAACCGCTAATTTCGATGATTCGGCATGGGGCTGATTTGCTGACGGGTTGTTGCAAGGCAGGGCAACAGCAATTCGCCTAACACGTATAACATACTCTTTGTTGCCGACGAAGACGATTTTGCTTGTTCCTCTATCACGGCTGATCTGATAGCAGGGCTTCCGTATCCGCAGGCTCGGCTGATTGCAAGCCGTACTTTTGCATGCGGTAGATCAGCGCGCTCCGTGTGATGTTCAGGTATTGCGCGGCGCGTGTCTGATTCCCGCCGCGCTTTTCCAATGCTTGGCGCAAAATCTCACGCTCGACTTCTTCCAAATCAATGCCGTCGTCAGGAAGCTGGATGAGGACGTTAGAGGCATTGCCAGTCGTCGCAGTCATATTGTCCGGCAAGTCTTTGATCCCTACGGCGTCACTCTCGGCAATGACCGCCAGACGCTCGACCGTATGTTTTAATTCGCGGATATTGCCCGGCCAGGCGTATGCCTGAAAATAGCGAAAAACTTCTTTCTCGAAATGCAGCCCTGTTCGTTCATAACGTTGCGCGACTTCCTTGAGGAAATAATCAGCCAGCAAGGGAATGTCTTCTCTTCGCTCACGCAATGGCGGCAAATGAACCGGTACGACTTTGAGCCGAAAATACAGGTCTTCGCGGAAGCGTCCGTCTTCGACCATTTTGGCGAGGTCACGATTGGTCGCGGCCAGAAAACGCACATCCGCACGGCGTGTTTCCGTTTCGCCAACGCGCGAGAACTCGCCGCCTTCGATTACGCGCAGTAATTTGACTTGCAACGCTAACGGCAACTCGCCAATTTCATCCAAAAACACCGTCCCCTTATCTGCCGCTTCAAGCTTGCCGCGCGCGTTGGCATAAGCACCTGTGAATGAACCCTTGCGATGACCGAATAACTCCGATTCGAGCAAGCCTTCGGGAATCGCGCCGCAGTTGATGACAGCGAAAGGCCCATCACGGCGCGTGCTGTGTTGATGAATTGCTTTGGCGATGAGTTCTTTGCCCGTCCCGCTTTCGCCTGTAATGAGGATTGCTAGATCAGTCCGCGCAACTTTCTCGACCAGATGAAAAACGCGCTGCATCGCCTGGGAATTGCCGATGATGTTGTCGAGCGTGAAGCGGCTCTCAATAAACTGTTTGAGAGAGCGATTCTCACGCACAAGCGCCGTGTGTTCCAGCCCCTTTGCTACCGTCAGTAAAAGTTCCTCGCGGTTGAATGGTTTGGTGATGTAATCGTAAGCGCCAAGTTTCATCGCCTCGACCGCCGTTTCAATCGAGCCGTGCGCAGTAATCACCAACACCATGACATCAGGACTTATCACACTGGTTCGGCGCAGCATTTCCAAGCCGCTGAGTTCCGGCATTTGGATGTCCGTGATGACCAAGTCTACCTGTTGTTCAGTGAACACACGCAATCCTTCTTTGCCGTCCGCTGCTGTCAATACTTGATAGCCTGCCTCAGTAAGATGATGCGCCAGGACGCGCCGCAAACTTGCATCATCATCTACAAGGAGAATTGTCTTTTTGATTATTTGCATTGTCCGCTACCTAACGGTTGAGTGGCAGCCGAATCTCAATGAGTGCGCCGCCATCCTCTCCGGCGATTGCCTCGATCTGCCCTCCATGCTGTGTCACCAAACGATGAGCAATTGCCAAGCCAAGCCCTGTGCCGCGTGTTTTCGTCGTGACGAAAGGACTGAACAGTTTCTCGCGTACAGTCGGATCAATACCTTTGCCCGTATCACGCACGGCAAGCCGTAATACTTGTTCACGCTGCCGTGCGCTGATCATCAATTGACCGCCGTCCGGCATGGCTTCGATGGCGTTGAGAATTAAGTTGAGTAACACCTGCTTCATCTGCTCCGCGTCCAGTCGCACAAAGGGTAATGCCTCGGCAACCTCCGTGATGATTTTCACCTGCGCTTGTTCGGCTTGCTTCTTCGCCAGTTTGACGACGGCGTCAATGATCTCATGCGGCGGAGTTGGCAAGAGTTCCGGCAAACGTGGGCGCGCGAAGTTCAGAAAGTCTGTCACCAAACCATTCAGCCGTTCCACTTCCTGTTTGATGATGGTCAGAAACTCTGCCTTCTCATGTTCATGCGGCACGATGGACTCAAGCGCCTCGGCTGCCCCGCGAATCGCGCCCAGCGGATTGCGAATCTCATGAACAATCGCCGCTGACATTTGCCCCAGCGAGGCGTGGCGATCTGCCAGCAACAATTGATCTACGGTGCTGCGCAATTCATCATACGCGCTTTGTAATTCAGCCGCAGTTTGTTCATAGCGTCGCCGCTCGCGTTGCTCTTTACCCGCCAGTAATCCAGTGACTACACCCACCACAAAAAACAAAACTGTTTCTGCATATTGGTTAATAGCATAGACGCGGTTATCCGCATGCTGTGCAAGGTGCGGCAGATAAATCAGCGTACTCAGCACTGCCGCCGCCAAACCACCACGCAAACCATAGCTGTAGGCCGCATAGATGATCGGGATGTAATACAGTCGCTGATAGATTTCGTGCAGCAACAAATAATGCGTGCTGGTGTTGTAATGCAGTAGCGTGATGCCCAAAATGCTGGCGAGCAACCACAAGGGTTTGAGATCGCGCCCACGCTGCGCCTGTACTGGAAGAGGCTGTGCCATAAATTTAGGGGAGCAGTGGTGTGATCGCGGCTTCAAATTCTTCGTAACTCTTGCCGCCCGTCAGCGTAACTTTCAGTTTCCCGTCACGATCAATCAAAAAGTTCGTCGGTAGGATTTCGGCCCAGGTTGGATCAATTACGCTGGCAAACTTATCGTGATCAGACTCCTTGCAAAGATACGATACGAAGCTGGGAAATCGCTTCGCCACGAACGGTCTGACATTCGCTTCCAACTCTTCCGGTTCATCCATTGAAACCGCAATCACGCGCAAGCCGCGCTCTTTATATTTCTCTTGTAGCCTGATGATCTCAGGAATTTCTTTAATGCACGGCGCGCACCACGTCGCCCAGAAGTTGACGAGAACCACCTTGCCGCGATGATGCGCGATGAGTTGACGAAATTCGTCGGCGCTGATGGCTTCGACGGTTTTCGGATTGAGCAGTTCCGCGCGGGGCGCAGACGATTGCCCTAAAGAAGCCATCGCCAGCGACAAGCCGAGTAGTAATACGGTAATGAGTTGTTTCATCTTGCCTGCCTTTCTTCTTGTTACTTTCGCGCGACCAACGCGGAAATCGCGCGGAACAGGACTTGATTGTCCTCTTGCCACGCCAGATGAATTGCGCCGTTTGCGCCGATGGCATCAGCGAAGTATTGGCGAATTTTACTTTGTCTCCCCGAAGCGGAGTGCCTGTTCCAGTTCTTTCACCAATGATTCGGCATCAACGTATCCTCGTAGCTGGCGAATAATGCTGCCATCTGGCTTGACGAATCGGATGTCCGGTAAACCGACGACGCCCATTTGCGCGGCGATGTCCGCGTGCTGATCGGTGTCAATCCTGACCACCACAGTGCGCGCGAGTAGGTTAGCGACTCTGGCATCAACGAAAGTGGTCTTCTCCATTCGTTGACAGGGGGCGCACCACTCGGCGAAGAAATCCAGCACGATCAATTTGTTTTCTGCGTTTGCTCGTGCCAGGGCGTTATCGAGCAAGGCAAAGCCACTCGGCAGCATTGCATGCGCATTCGCAGCGATAGACTCATTGGCATCGCCACTGACGACTTGCGCGGTGTAGCCAGCGTTTTTGATCGTGGCGATCAAACGTTTCGCATCCGCTTTTGCCGCATCAAACGTTACGACAAACTCATCGCGGTCGAGCAACATTTCGATTTTCTTCACAGCGTCAAGCTCTTCCAGAGCTTGTTTGACCGTCTCCGGTCAAGCCATTCAGACCGCGCCGCTTTTGCTCTTGCTGAAACCGTCAATATGCAAGCGAACCGTTTGCATAGTTTTTGACTTTGCCTTTCTTCGAGGTGGCGCTTGCGAGTAGCAAACACTAACCGCCAACGTCAGTATGACCGCGACCGAAAGTAGTTTTCTCATCTATACGAACTCCTTGTGAAAGACCTTTCAGCAGAGCCTGTGTGCTTTATGTAGTCGAATTGTTCCGAACAGGCTGTTGAAATTCTTCGTCTCTTCGACGCTCTCGAAACCCGACTGCCGGATGAACTCTGGCAACCGTCCTGCGAAGTTATCTCTGGTCGTCGCGCCGTCCAACCATACGATGCCTTGTGACGCCATCTTCATCAGCGCGTTATGCGGCGCGCCCCAATCCGCAATATGAAATTGGCCGCCGGGTTTGAGAACGCGCCGGACTTCCGCGAACGTCCGTAATTTGTTTTCGCGCGTCAGGTGATGAAAAAAGAGGCTCGAAAAAACAACGTCGAAAGACGCATCCGCGTAAGGCAATTCATACGACATCCCTTCGTCAAACTGGATTGCCGCATTCACCCGCTGCGCCTTCCCTCGCGCTTGCCGGAGAATTGCTGGGTCGCCATCAAGTCCGATTACCGTCGCCAGCGGATGCGCTTGTTTGATGGCGATGGTCAGCGTTGCTGTGCCGCATGCAAGATCAAGTACGCTTTGCCCTGGCTGAATCTGTGCTTGTGCCAGCAACGCCGCTTTGAAAGCAGCTTCGCGGGTGGTCAGCCGCACGACCGGGTCATAGAGAAATGTCAGCCAATCGTAGCTGAGCGCGGGAACGTAATGTTCATCTTTGGTCTGCATATCCTGCCTCAGTGAATGACCGTGAAACTGCCATCTTTTTCCGCAACGACCGCAGCTAGACTCCACGCCGCAATGCCGGGCGCTTCGCCCCGCTCACTCAATGGCTTGCCCTGCGCATCGTAGCGTTGCCACGCCAGTGAGCCGCCCTTCTTCCAGCCCGTGCCTTCCGTCCAAACCAGCAAGGTCTCGCCCCGCGCATTCGCAGCCAGCACCGGATGCTTGCGTTTTCCCGCCGTGCCGGTTGCCGGAATGGGAGAAGCGGATTGTGGCTTGGTCGGATTGAGTGAAGCGAAGTAAACCTGTCCCTGCGTTTCCCACGCGGCTAACAATCCATCTCTTCCATCAATCAAAGAAGCAGAACTCATGGGGCAGGCATTCAGCTTCCACTTGTCGAGCAGCATCCCTGAAAAGCTCTGCCCGCGATTGTCGGAAGTTAGCAAGTACATGTCGCGGTTTTCGCGCTCCGTCGCGGCGCGATAGAGCAACTGTACACGTCCCTGACGATCTGCAAAAGCACGCATGCCGCAACAGCCACAAGCGCCGGTCGGTTCATTCCAGGCAGCCGTTTCGCGTGCGAAGCTTTTTCCTTCATCCGTCGAACGCGCCACCCAGACACGGCGATGTTCTTCGCCTTCCTTGTCACCTTTACCATGCCAGACCACGAACACGTTGCCCGCTTTGTCCGCCGCGACCGAACCGCCGCCGTCCAGCCCGCCGGAAAACTGCATGACGTTGCGCTGCGTTTCAAAAGCGGTGCGGGCATCGTTCATTCGTGCATAAAACATTGGCGCTTCGTGACCGCCGGGCTTATGCGGGCCGTTCCAGGCAACGTGAATGCGCCCGCCTTTCCCAAGGGCGAGATGTGCGCCGCGAATTGTCCCCACTGCAACGGCGGTATTGAGTT
The DNA here is from genome assembly GCA_016789725.1 of Blastocatellia bacterium. Taxonomy (GTDB): domain Bacteria; phylum Acidobacteriota; class Blastocatellia; order RBC074; family RBC074; genus JAFDVL01. The sequence goes on from JAEUQN010000257.1 coordinate 6,470, forward strand.
CGCTGTTGACGCGCAACGGTGCGGTGAATTGCTCGCTGCCCGTCACGCGCCGCACGTAGTAAATATCTCCGCCGCCCGGCTCACCTGAAAAGTAAATCAGATGCAACACGCCGCGCTCATCCATCACGGTTTGCGGTTGCAATCCACCGTTCGGCACACGCAGTAGCTTCACTTGTCCAGATTGAGCGACAACACTTACCGTTAGCGTAAATAGCAACGAAATAAAACCGAGTAGTGAAAACGATTGTTTGTATTTCATTCAATCCTCCCATTTGCTTTGCTCCAAAACACATTGCTCATAACTCTACCCGGCGCAGTCTGAGCGCATTGGCAATGACGGATACGGAACTAAACGTCATCGCCGCACTCGCAATCATCGGGCTGAGCAGCAACCCGAAAAACGGATACAGCACGCCCGCCGCAACCGGCACGCCGAGCACGTTATAGACGAACGCGAAAAACAGGTTCTGCCGAATGTTGCTCATCACGGCTTTGCTCAGGCGGCGCGCGCGCACGATGCCGCGCAAGTCACCTTTGACCAGCGTCATCCCCGCGCTTTCCATCGCTACGTCCGTGCCCGTACCCATAGCCACGCCGACCTGTGCTTGGGCGAGCGCCGGCGCGTCGTTGATGCCGTCGCCCGCCATCGCCACGATCTTTCCCGTTGCCTGAAGCTGCTTAATGACATCAGCCTTTTGATCGGGCAATACGTCAGCAAACACCTCATCAAGTCCAAGTCGACGTGAGACAGCCTGCGCGGTTTTCTGGTTATCTCCCGTCAACATCACAATGTGGAGGCCTACCGCCCGTAACGCTTCAATCGCTTCGCGGGCTGATTCCTTGATCGGGTCAGCCACGCCCAGCAATCCGGCCAGGCGACCGTCAACTGCCATCATCATCACGGTCTGGCCTTCATCACGGAGCTTATCCGCCTGCTGGCTCAACTGGGCCTCAACGGTGATGCCGAGTTGCTCCATCATTTTTTGATTGCCCAGCGCGACAGCTTGCTGGTGTACGTTGCCCGTGATGCCTTTACCTGTGATGGATTGAAAGCCATCCACGTTGAACAATTCGATGTTGCACTCTTGTGCGCCCGTGACAATCGCGGCTGCCAATGGATGTTCGCTGGCGCGTTCCAGGCTGGCGGCCAGTTGTAACAGTTGCGTTTCATCAAAGCCATCAGCCGCAATCATTGAAACCAGCTTCGGTTTTCCTTCGGTCAATGTGCCGGTTTTGTCCACGACGAGCGTATCCACTTTCTCCATCACTTCG
>JAEUQN010000258.1 GCA_016789725.1 Blastocatellia bacterium
CGTAACCAATATTTGAGCGCCGAAGAGCGCCACGCCGCGCCGGTGCTGTTTCGCGCGCTCACCCAGGCCCAGCAACTTTATGCTGATGGCGAGCGTGATGCGGAGCGGATCAAAACCGTAATGCAACACGTGATTGCCGCCGAACCGCTCTCCAAATTAGAGTACATTGCCATCAACGACGCCCACACGCTTGCGCCATTGATTGATCTTCAGGATCAGGCTGCCGTAATTTCGCTGGCCGTCCGCTTTGGTAACACACGCTTGATTGACAATCTTCTTTTGCCGTAATTCTCCTTCATTATGCTGAACGATTTAGGTCTTGCCCTGCTGGTTTTGCTGGCTCTCGCCACGTTTTTGTGGATCGTGGATGCGCTGTTTCGTTGGGGATTGCGACGCGTAAGATCGCGCACCGCTCGTTGGCGCAGCATCCGCGTGCGGGTGCGACGACAATATGCGCGGCGATTGCGGGTGGCGATGGTCGCGTTACTACGCGTCGCCCGCGCGGTCATCGTCCTCGCGGCGGTGGCAATCTTTGTCCCCGTAGAACTGCGCTTATTGCCCTGGACGCACAATTACGCGCCCATTGTGCAGGATTATATGCTCGCGCCGCTGCGCAGCCTGGGAAACGGTTTCGTCAAACATTTGCCGAACTTGCTGGCGATTCTTGTCATTGGCTTTCTGGCCTGGGTCCTGATGCGAATTGCGCGCGCTGTATTTGCGGAAATTGGACGCGGCGCAATTCGCATTTCGGGTTTCGATCAAAACTGGTCACCGTTCACTTATAAAATTGCGGCGTTTCTGATCTGGATTTGCGCGTTGCTCGTCGCGTTTCCTTATGTTCCCGGTTCAGAATCGTTGGCGTTTCGGGGCGTCACGATTTTCCTCGGTGCGTTGTTTTCATTGTCGTCAACGGCGGTTGTCTCAAACGTTATCGCAGGCGTCATCCTGACTTATACGAGCGCGTTTCGCATCGGCGAAGTCATTAAAATCGGCGATACCATTGGCATCGCTACCGCGCGGCGCTTGCTCACGACACGATTGCGAACGCTGAAAAACGAAGAGGTTTCAATTCCGAATGCCGTCATCCTCAACAGCCATGTCACCAATTTCTCAACGATAGCGCGGGGCGAAGGATTGATCCTGCACACGACGATCACGATTGGGTACAACGCGCCGTGGAAACAAGTGCATGACCTCCTGCTGGCCGCCGCTCGCTCGACGCCATTTGTGCTGGAACGCCCTGCACCGTTCGTGCTGCAAACCAGCCTCAACGATTACCACGTCAGCTATCAAATCAATGTGTACACAGACAAGCCGCGCGAAATGCTGAATCTGTATTCGGCGCTGCATTACAACATCCAGGATCAATTCAACGCGGCAGGCGTCGAGATCATGTCGCCCGGTTACGCGTCGTTGCGCGACGGCAACGAAAGCACCATTCCATCAACGCATCGAACGGCGGAGTATCAGGCACCGACGTTTCGGGTTCATACGGAAACGAACTGATGTTCACTGCGGCGTCCTGGCGCAGAATTCATCGCGCAAGACCCGTTTGAGGATTTTGCCAGAAGGCCCTTTGGGGAAGGATTCAAGAAACACAATTTGTGTCGGTAATTTGAATTTCGTCACATACTGACTGAGATGAGTGATGAGGTCTTCGGTCATTAAGGATTGCCCCGTTCGCAACACGACCGCCGCCACGATATTTTCACCGTACACTTCATCGGGCACACCAAAGACTGCGGCTTCGGCCACCGCCGGGTGCGAATAAATTCCCTCTTCGATTTCGCGCGGAGAAATATTTTCACCGCCTTTGATGACCAAATCTTTCTTGCGATCTGTGATGTAGACATAGCCGTCCGCGTCCTGATAGCCAATGTCTCCGGTGTGCAGCCAACCATCAATCAGGGTTTCGCGCGTGGCGGCGGGTTTGTTCAGATAACCTTGCATCACGTGTTTGCCGCGCGAACATATTTCGCCGACTGCACCACGCGGCAAAATATGATTGGCCGCATCCATCACACAAATCTCAATGCCCGGCAAGGCCGGACCAACCGATCCCACACGATACAAATCATCAGGGTGATATCCGGTCAATGCGCCTGCCGATTCCGACAGGCCATAGCCTTGCACCACGCGACAATTAAATAGCCGCTCAAATTCAAGGCGCGTCGCTTCAGACAGGGCTGCACCACCGGACCCCACAGATTCCAATGATGAAACGTCATATTTCTCGCGGTCGGGATGATTGATGAGCAACGTCAACATCGTCGGAACCAACGACAAGCGTTGCACGCTTAGCTCTTCAATCGCCGCCAGCACTTTTCCCGCGTCGAAATGTTTGAGGATGCGGCTGCTGCTGCCGAGTCGCGCGCCAAGGTTCATCATCAGAACGCCGTAAATATGACTGAGCGGCAACACCTGCATGCCGCGCACCTGCCCTAATGACATCACATTGCGATAACACGCATCCGCGATGAAAATCAGGTTTTCGTGCGACAACATCACGCCTTTCGGATGCCCCGTCGTACCGGACGTGTAAAGCAGCATCGCCAACTCTTGCGGCTGGCAATCCAGCACAGGCAACAACGGCACCGCAAACTTGACCTCGGATTCAATATTCGTGACGCCTTCAACATTGGTGTCACCCAAGACCAGAACCTCTTGAAAGGCGGGCAAACCGACGGCTCCTTCTACCACACGCGCAGCCAATTCCGGCGAGGTGATCGCAATTTTGGCCTGCGAATCTGCCAGCACATAGCTCACTTCGCGGGCGGTCCACATCGGCGTAATCGGAATCATCACGGCCCCCAGCTTCCAGATCGCAGTGAACGCCGCCGCGACATCCGGCGAATTCAGCATCATGACCACGATGTGATCGCCAGCCCGAATTCCGTGCGCGCGCAAAACGGCGGCCAGACGACACGCCGCGTCGTAACATTCCACGTTCGTGTAGCTCCGATCTTCAAACCAGGTCGAAGTGTATTCGCCATATTTTTCCAGATTATCGAGGGCTAATTGCGCAGCATTCACAGCAGTTCCTCTTGGTTCAGAAAGATAGGCAAGCAGAAACGAATATTGACCACCCAGCGGCGGTGATCCTGTTTCTGCTTGAATGAATTTGCTTGCCCAGAAATTTGACTACTTACCAGTCGGTAAGCTTAAACGAAAAACCAGCCGACCGTCAATTCGACCAACGTCCTCCGGCGTCAGCAACGCTTGCACAGATATTTATTTCAGGCATGATCGGGGAGAAATAGCGTAGGACGAGAAACGACGTTTTTTCAACTGCGCCAGATGCAAAGAACATAATCGGAGCCATTATTATGGATGTTGTGTTAGTCAACGAGAGCGGCAACCTGTTCCTCTCACCTGATATTGATGATTGGGAAACCATCGCGGCGCTCGACATCACGGTCATTATTGATCTTGATGGCGACCTCGACATCGGAATCCCGACGCTGCCCAACCGCATGCTTTACCTCTATTTCCCAATGTATGACGAAGATTTGCCAGACCTGCCGAAACTTCATGCGGTGGCGCAACTGGGCGCAACGCTGATCGAGCAGGGACACAAGGTGCTCTGCCATTGCCTGATGGGATTCAACCGCTCGGCGTTAGTCGCCGGACTGATCCTGGTGCATTTGGGGATGAGCGGTGAAGAAGTCGTCACGCATCTGCAATCAAAGCGCGCAGGGGCGCTTTACAACGAAACTTTTGCCCGGTATTTACAGTCGCTGCCAGCAATGACCAGAGCGGCCTGAATGGGAAAATGTGAGGTGGTCAAGTATTTTCGGACAGTAAAGTCTCGCTATTAATCCTTTCTTGTTTTGCTTGAAAATGTTCTTTGACAAACTGCAAGGGACTTTTGTAGTCCAATGCCGAATGCCTGCGGATGCGATTGTAATAACCTTCGATGTAACTGAAGGTCTCACTGCGGGCTGGTGCGACATCTGCAAACAAACCGCCTTCCAAGAGTTCGGCTTTGAAGCGGGCGAAGCAACTTTCGGCCTGCGCGTTGTCATAACAATTCCCCTTGCGACTCATACTTTGGCGCAGTTCGTACGCTTTGAGCAACGCTCGAAATGCAGTGGCGGCATACTGACTTCCCTGATCTGTGTGAAGAATCATTTGCGCTTTGAGATGACCGCCGTGAGCGGCTTTCAGTAAGGCTTTGCTGACTAACTCTGCGGTCATCCGGCTTTCCACCGCCCAACCCACAATCTGTCTGGTGTAGAGATCCTGCCACATCGCCAAATAACACCAGCGGCCATTTTTGCAAAGGCAGATAATTGATGTCTCCGACCACCACTTGCTGTGGCGCCGAGACTTGCTCCTGCGCGGAGCGCAATAAATTAGGGCGAGGCAAGCGCGTCTGCCTGGACTTGGTGGTCTGCGGCACAAAGCGTTTGGGCCGAATGGCCGCTCAGCCTAAGCTACGCATCAAAGTGCGCACACGATAGCGCCCGATTGCCAAGCCCTGCGTCTTCAGTTCGGCACGTAGTCGGCGGGCACCATCACGGCGCCGATGAGCCAGAAAACAGGACCTCACTTTTTGCGCCAACTCAACTTTGTCCACGGTCGGAGGCTGCGTCTGGCGCTGGCGATAAGCATAGTAACCACTGCGTGACACCTGCATCACGCGGCACAGCACTCGTACTGGATAAAGATGGCTGTGGGCCGCAATAAATTGATAGCGCCCTAACCGCTTCTGCCGAAGATCAGCGCCGCCTTTTTTAGGATGTCGCGCTCCATTTCTACTTCGCGCAGTTTTTTATGTAAGGCCAGGACTTCTCGTTCGGCCTGTGAGCTTTGAGTCAGGTGGAGTTGACGCCATTTATGCAGCAAGCTTTCGGCGACTCCTCATTCGCGGGCCACCAAGGCCACCGACTGGCCCGCCAGAATTTTATTGATCGCTTCTTTTTTGTATTCGTCGTCGTATTTTCTCATCTTGAGATTCTAGCGAGAGTTTGCTGTCCATTAAAATTAGACCACATCAATTTCATCTGGTGTGGGTGTGTAAAGCGCGTGCAGGTTCTGCGCCGTCGGCGTACGTTTGCAACGGGGATACGCGGTGCGTTCGATGGAAGCCACCTCTCACCTCCTTTGCTCAGCTTGAGAGTTGTCTTATGATCCGACCGAAAACTTATGTTTTTGGTCAGCCACTATGTCCTAAAATTACACGTATGTCGGCTGTACCCGGTAATCAATCTGTCAACGAAACCCCTCATAAGGAGAGTCCCAATGCGTTTCTTTTCTGCTTTTGTATTCGCTTGCATCATCGCAGTAACAGGTGCAGCAACATGTCTTGCGCAACGCGGCCCCGCGCCGTACTACGAGGACACAGCCAATGTCCCTGTGTCACCGGAAATCCACGCCGACCGCAGCGTTACTTTCCGGCTCTTCGCTCCCAAAGCGAGCGAGGTTGTCCTGATGGGATCCCCGGGAATTCTGGAGGTTATCAAGACTCCGATGCCACTCAGGAAAGATGACAAAGGCGTCTGGAGTTTGACGGTTGGTCCACTTCCGCCTGGTTTCTATACCTATGGATACGCGCTAGACGGCGGTCTGCGCATGCCCGATCCGTCGAATCCGAATCTCGAGGTGCGTCGTTGGGGTCCGACGAGTTCGTTCATCGTGCCGGGCGCGGAGAAGAGCGTCGTTGAGAAGCGCCGCGTACCGCATGGCACGGTCCATGTCGAGTTCTACGACTCGCCGAGTCTTAACGCCGAGCGCATGGTCTATATCTACACTCCGCCGGGTTACGAAACTGGCAAACAGAAATATCCGGTGCTGTATCTGCTTCATGGTAACGGGCAGATCGAAGCATCGTGGACATGGACAGGACGAGCCAACGTCATCATGGACAATCTGCTTGCCGACGGAAAGATCAAGCCCATGGTCGTGGTAATGCCCTATGGCCACGTGCCGCGTGAAATCAAAGCGCCGGCTTCGGCAAGTGATCCTGGTTCCATCGAGAAAGAGTTTATCAGTGGCGTCAAACCACTGGTGGAAGGTAAGTATCGCGTGTTGACGGACCGCAATCATCGCGCCATCGCTGGATTGTCGATGGGCGCGGCGCAGTCGCTCTCCATTGGCCTGCATCATCTGAATGAATTTGCCTACATTGCCGCGTTCAGCGGCGGCGGAAATCGCGCTGAATGGGAGAAAGCGGATGCGGCGGCGTTGAACAAGCTGAAAGTCCTCTGGCTCGGCTGCGGTACAGACGACTTTGCGTACAATGGCGTAAAGGCGATGGACGACCTGCTGACACAGAAAAAGGTGAAACACGTGTTCAATCCATCTGGCGGCGGGCACAGTTGGCCGAACTGGCAGACCTATCTTTCGAAGTATGCGCCGCTGTTGTTCCGCGATTGATCTTTCACAGGAAGGATGACGCACAGCATCACCAGTCAAAGGGCGTTCGGCGGCGCGCGCCATTTGACGGTGATGCCGGGAGTCGTTCTCTGAATGGGGAATCTTGGCTGTACCCGAACATGGCATGCGCGAAGATCAACGACCGAAAGTGAACGAATGAAGGGAATTGAGGGCAAATTTTGAGGCAATGCAACACTACAGTGAAAAGCGACGTGTTTTTCTGGCCGTGCGTTCAATGCGCAAACGCCCTTGAACATTGGCGAGAATCGGCATTCAATCGAATTTGCCAGTGCAACACTACAGTGTTTTTTGCAGGCCGTTTTGCGCTTTACGAGAAGTGCGAAAACAAAGGGCTTTTTCAAAATGCTTCTGCGGCGAGTTCAACACAATAGTTGAACTGTTGAATTGAGAAGTAGGTTAATCTTGTTTTGGCTGGTCTTGTATTTGTTGCAAATCTTCCACGCCGCTTTCAGACAAAGCCAAATCAACATCAAATTTATAATCGCTAGATTGGACTTTCTTCTGTGCTCTTTTGAATATCCATTCGGGAGGAGTCAGGCTTGCACTTCTGGCCTGTTCCATCCTTACCATCAATTCTTTGAACTCTTTCTCGAATTCTGCGAAAGGCTTTCTGGAAGACACAAGCGCGGCTTGGCGGAACCTGTCTTGCAAATTCTTAAACTCGCTAGCGAACCGGGTATATTTTTCTAGCTGGTCATCAAATTTGAGGGCTGCATATATTGTCGGGAAGAGTCCCGCCAGAAATGAGCAAACGGCAGTTACAACCTTGACCGATTCAACATCAGATTTTGTAAGCAAATTCCAGCTTGCTAAACCGCCTAAAACTAAAGGTGTGACTATAAAAAACACGCGAACTTTGCGGAGTAATCTAAGCCAAATAAAAAAAGATGTTGAAGTATAAAGACAATTTTCTGATTGTCTCTGACATTCTAAAGCAAGCTCGCTGTTTTTAGTGGTCATATCATTTCAATGTAAATGCACATCTGAGCCAAACACTTTTTCCCATTCACCATCAGCTACATAATGCCATCCCTGCGAATCGTCATAAGCAGCTTCTTTTGCGTTGCGGTATGCTGACTCAGCTTTGCTCTTCCAATTTCTGCCAAGCCAAATAACTTCATAAGTCCCAGGCACGATAACGAAACTCCCTGCTTTGCCTATCAGGAATTGAAAAAAGTCCCGTGTCATCCAATCATAATAAATTGTTGACTCCCTTTTATATTCCCACGATTCCAAGAACTCGATTGCAAGAAGCTCCAACCAAAATGATTTGAGGGGAACGTTACAAACCTCTTGCCACCGTTTTAGCATTTTTACTAGATTGCGAGTATTTCCG
>JAEUQN010000259.1:0-233 GCA_016789725.1 Blastocatellia bacterium
AAAGATTTACCGCTGCCCAATCGCGCAGGGTTTACGAACAACTACTACGCAACAGCGGCGTATGCCTTCGACCGAAAAACGCTCGACACCAAAGTGAATTACAACGTCAGCGAGAAACTCACGACCTATGGCCGCTTCAGCTTTCTCCGCTACAAGCAATTGAACCCGGGCGCACTCGGCCCACTAGATGGCATCGGAACAGCTCCACAAGGTGGCAATACCGGCGTTGGTTC
>JAEUQN010000259.1:243-7695 GCA_016789725.1 Blastocatellia bacterium
GACACATACGGAGTGACGGTCGCAGGCGTATATACTGTCAATACGAACTTCATCATTGACGGCAACGTTGGGTACACCAAACAAGGAACCAGCTCAGAACAAGGCTTTTTGGACAAGAAAATCGGCCTTGACGTCTTAGGAATTCCTGGGACCAATGGTTCGCGGGATTTTGAAAACGGCTGGCCGCGTTTTGCGATTGCTGGCTTTGCCAATATGGGCGTGCAGGATGCGTTTATGCCCTACACGCGCAATGACCCGCAATGGGTCTATGTCACGAACTTCAACTGGACAAAACGCAATCACAACATTCGCTTCGGATTTGAAATGGCGCGCCAAACGCTGAATCACCTGCAAGCGGAATGGAATGGTGGCGGCACCGCTGAACCAGGTTCCGGTGGTTTCGTATTTGGTCAAGGCCCGACCCAACTATGCACGACGGCCAATGCTGCGGGAACGTCTTGTTCGACATTCCAGCAGGGCAATCAGTTCAATTCGTTTGCGACATTTCTCCTGGGTTATCACACCAGCGCCGGACGCACGCTGCTGGTGGCTCCACCCATCATCTACAAATCGCAAGCCTACAGCGCTTATTTGCGTGATGCCTGGCAGGTCAAACAAAATTTGACTGTTTCAATCGGGACACGCTATGAGTATTACCCCATGCCGCAACGGACAGATCGCGGAATTGAACGTTATGACTTCGCCACCAACACGATGCTGGTTTGTGGTACGGGCGATGTCCCCAAAGATTGCGGCGTAAAGATGAGCAAGAAGTTGTTCTCGCCACGCTTTGGCGTCGCCTGGCGCATCAGCGATTCTTTCGTCCTGCGCACTGGCTACGGTTTAACCTTTGATCCGATCAGCCTGGCGCGTACGTTCCGCACCAATTATCCGATGTTGATTGCTTACAATATTGTGGCTCCCAACTCGGCAGCTCCGGCGGGCTTATTGAGGAATGGAATTCCAGCGACCCCCTTGGTTCCGATCACCAATGGAAGAGCGGCAGTTCCTGGCGGAGTTAATGTATTGACGTTAGGAGACAGCTTTAGACGTCCGTACATTCAGTCCTGGAATTTGGTCTTAGAGAAAAACATCGGTTGGGGCTTCACGGCTTCGGCTGGATACATTGCAACGCGCACGGTAGGTCAGTCCGGTCAAATCAACGTCAACGCCGGACTCGTCGGTGGTGGCACAGCGAGCCAACCGCTCAATCAAAGATTTGGGCGTGTGGCTTCGACCAACCTGCAAAACGGTATGGCGAATTCGCATTACGATTCCATGCAGGCCACGTTGAAACGCCGTTTCTCCAATGGTCTGCAATTACAGGTCAACTATACCTGGAGCAAAGGCATCGGCCTTGCGGGCCTCGGTGGAGACAATGATGGCGCGCTGGCAATCAACGAACCAAACTTCCGGCATCTGAATCGTGGGATTCTTGGTATTAATATCCCGCAGAACTTCCAATTCTCAGGTGCTTATGAACTCCCCTTCGGCAGAGGAAAACGATGGGCCAGTGATAATGCCGTCGCTTCCGCTTTGGCGGGTGGCTGGCAGGTTAGCTGGCTGTATGGCGCATTTACAGGGTATCCGTTTAGCGTGACATCCAGTGGCACGTCCCTGAATGCCCCTGGTAGCACCCAACGTGCTGATTTGGTCAAAACCGAGGTAAAAAAACTTGGGGGGATTGGAGTGGGCAATCCCTACTATGACCCAACCGCCTTTGCTCCCGTAACGGCGGCTCGGTTCGGGACAGCAGGCTTCAATATTTTGACCAGCCCTGGCACGGCCAATCTGGATATGGGCGTCTTCCGTGAATTCCGCATTACGGAAGCACTCAAACTCCAATTCCGCGTGGAAGCTTTCAATGCGACGAACACGCCGCATTTTGCTGCTCCGGGAAATAACGTCTCGTCTCCTTCGCGCGATGCTGCTGGCAATATCCTTTTGGATGCCAACGGCAGACCGCGGCTGAATGGCTATATGGAAGTCACGGGCGTTCGTTCCTTCGGTCGTGAAGGAATTGACGAACGCGTTTTCCGGTTTGGCGCTCGCTTGAGCTTCTAACTCGAAAGCCAGTTTGAAAACCTCAGGGGGCTGCATCAAAGCAGTCCCCTTTTTTTATTCTGACATTGCGGCGATAATCAGACTCACCCAAATAGACTATCAACTTTAGGAATGAGAGATGAAATTCTGGCTCTGCCAATTGGTAATTTGGAATTTGTTCTTGAGCGCAGCTTTCGCGCAAGACCCGGTCAAAATTGCCCCCGACGCTTACAAAACCACTTTTGAGAACGACCACGTCAAAGTCCAGCGCGTGCAGTATGCCCCCCGCGTGAAGCTGCCGGAACACGATCACACCGCGTTCGCTACCGCTTATGTTTATCTCAACGATGCGGGACCGGTTGTCTATAAACACGTCGGTTTGAGCTACGGAGCCGTCACACGTCCGGCAGTCAAAGCCGGAAGCTTTCGTCTCTACAAAGGCGTCAAAGAAACGCACGAAGTCGAAAGCCTCAGCGATACACCGAGCGATTTTCTGCGGGTGGAATTCAAGACCGACCCTGGCCAGGAACCGAATTCTTTACGCGGCAAATTTTTTCGCGTAGACGGTCCGGCGGGCGAGAATTTCCAGAAAGTCCAATTTGAAAACGAACAGGTCCGCATCACACGATTGATTTGTGCGGCAGGAAAAAACTGCCTGGAAGTTGCGAACGCGACGGGGCCGATTTTGTTCGTGGTTCTGACTCCCGCACAGTTCGACATCGCCAAAGCCAACGGCATTCCCATACGCCCCGGTGATACGCATTGGATTGAGGCGGGGAAAAGTGTCGCCGGAAAGAACGTCGGAACAACCGCAGCGGAACTGCTGCGCTTTGATTTCAAAACCAGGCCGATAAAAAGTGCAGCCCCCAAAATGTCACACGACCACGCGCACGCTCCAAACCCGACTGCCGAAAAATCGAAAGCAGATGCCAGTGAGTTGCTCAAACGTGGAGCCAAATTGGAAAGCACGGGAAACCTGCCCGCCTCCATCGAAGCGCACGAACAGGCGTTGGCCCTGAATCCAGGACTGGTGCAAGCACATATCAATCTGATCTCATTGTTTGGACGAGTGGGCAAGTTTAAGCAAGCCGAAGAACACTATCGCGCGGCGTTCGACATCAATCCTGATCTGCCTGATTTGCATTACAATTTCGGCGTGTTGCACGTCGCACAAGAACGTTTCGCCGAAGCCGCAGCAGCGTTTCGGCAATGCCTGCAACTCAATCCGTATTACGCCGAAGCCCATCACAATTACGCGGCAATGATCGAACGAGATGGCAAACTGGACGAAGCCGCAACGCATTATCGCAAGGCCATCGAAAACAAACCCGGCTATCGCGCGGCGCATTTTGCGCTGGGCAGAATTCTGGTCAATCAGGACAAGTTGCCCGAAGCCATTCAGCAATTTCAGCAAACCCTGACGCCCGAAGATGAAGAAACACCGCGCAATTATTACGCGCTCGGCGCAACCTATATTCGGGCGGGCGACAAAGCCAAAGGCATTCACTATCTGCGCGAGGCGCTGAAACGCGCGAACGCTTTACAACAAACACAACTCGTCAACAGTCTGCAACGCGATCTGAAGACGTTGGAACAGTAAGATGAAAACCTGGAAAATTACGCTATTAATCCTCTCGGTCGCACTGCTTGCCTACGCCTTCCTGCGCGTCCAGCAAAGCACGGCCAAGAGCAATCCCAACGAATGGCCGAGCTACGGCGGCAACCCCGAAAACACGCATTTCTCCGCGCTCAACCAAATCAACCGCGACAACGTCAAACAACTGCAAGTCGCGTGGACCTATGACACAGGTGATGTCTTTGACGGCTCAGAAATGCAATGCAACCCCATCGTCGTGAACGGCGTGCTGTACGGGACTTCGCCCAAGATGCGCGTGTTTGCACTTGATGCGGCGACGGGTCGTGAACGTTGGAGCTTTGATCCTAACGCGGGTGAAAAATCGCTCGGCAAATCGCGCAATCGCGGCGTGACGTATTGGGATGGTAAGGGCGAACCGCGTCTCTATTTCGGTTTCCGCAATTGGCTCTACGCAATTGACGCCAAAACAGGCCAGATCGTCAAAAGCTTTGGCACCGAGGGCCGTGTAGATTTGCGCGAGGGATTGGGGCGTCCGGCCAAAGAATTATCCGTCGGCCTGACAACGCCGGGCGTCGTGTATAAAGACCTGTTGATCGTCGGCAGTCTGGTCAATGAGACGTTGCCAGCCGCCCCCGGCGATATTCGCGCGTACGATTTGCGCACGGGCAAGCTGCGTTGGACCTTTCACACGATTCCGCATCCGGGCGAAGCGGGGTACGAAACCTGGCCCAAAAATGCGTGGCAATACATCGGCGGCGTCAACAATTGGAGCGGAATGGCGCTGGACGAAAAGCGCGGCCTGGTCTTTGCGCCAACCGGTTCGGCCACCTTTGATTTTTACGGAGCGAATCGGCACGGTGACAACTTGTATGCAAATTCCCTGCTCTGCCTCGATGCCAACACGGGCCAACGCAAATGGCATTTCCAAACGGTTCGTCATGATTTATGGGATCGGGATTTGCCATCCGCACCGGCACTCATCACGATCAAACGGAACGGTCGGGCGGTGGATGCCGTCGCGCAGATTACAAAATCCGGTCACATCTTTGTCTTCGAGCGGGAAACCGGAAAGCCTGTGTTCCCCGTTGAAAATCGCAAGGTTCCGACCGTTGGCGTAGACGGCGAAAAGCTTGCCGACACGCAACCGCTTCCGCTTTTGCCGCCGCCTGTCGCGCGGCAGGAAATGACCGAAGATACGTTGACCACGCGAACGCCCGAAGCACACGCGGCGGCGCTGCAACGCTTTCGCCAATTGAAAAGCAACGGGCAATTTGAACCGCCCAGCAAAGAAGGCACGATTGTGTTTCCCGGCTTTGATGGCGGCCCCGGCTGGGGCGGAGCGGCGTTCGATCCAGCCACCGGATTGTTTTTCGTCAACTCCAGTGAAGTCCCCTGCATTTTGCGACTGGTCGAACGCCCTAAACAGCGAGCGCAAGCCAGTGGCAAAAGCTTATACGAGCGGAATTGTGCCAGTTGTCACGGCAACGATTTACTCGGCAGCCCGCCGGAATTCCCCTCGCTCGTCGGCATTGGAAACAAGTACAACGAAACCCAATTGCGAGCCGTCATCCGCGATGGTGTGGGCCGCATGCCCGGTTTCACTTCGCTCGGCCCTCAGGCAATTCAGGCGCTCACACAATTTCTGCGCACGGGAGAAGACCTCAAAGTTGGCGGTGACATTCACACCGTCTCGCTCGACATGGATTTGAAATACACGATTGATGGGTACACGCGCTTCTTTGATCCTGAGGGCTACCCAGCCGTCAAACCACCGTGGGGAACGCTCAATGCCGTTGATTTGAACGAAGGCAAAATCGCGTGGCAAATCCCGCTCGGCGAACATCCCGAATTACTCGCCAAAGGAATCCGCGACACCGGAAGCTGGAATTACGGCGGGCCAATCGTAACCGCCGGAAACCTCGTATTTATTGGGGCCACAAATTACGACAAGAAGTTTCGCGCCTTCGATAAATCCACCGGAAAACTTTTGTGGGAAGCTGTCTTACCGGCGGCAGGCAATGCAACGCCTTCCACTTATCAGGTCGGCGGACGCCAATTCATCGTGATCGCAGCAGGTGGCGGGAAGCGCGGCGGTCCGTCGGGCGGATCGTATGTGGCGTTTGCGCTCCCGAAATAAGGTGGGCCATCAAAACCCAAAATGCGAAGACAGAACGGCTCAAAATTGAGGTGCAGGACGCTGGCATTTTTGCTACTTGCCGCCGCTGTCAGCACCACTGTGGCCCAATCCTCGTCGGAGTTGCCGCCGCTCGCCTACGAATCGTTTAGCACCGAAATCCGCGAATCGGTCCGCCAAGCGTACGAAGCCGCCAAAGCCAAGCCGCGTGACCCCGAAACCGTCGGGCGCGTGGGAAGGACGCTGCACACATATGAACAGCACGAAGCCGCTGCTCTTTTTTATGAGCGTGCGCATCAGCTTGCGCCCAAAGAATTCCGGTGGTTGTACTATCTGGGCATTGTGCAAGCCGCCGTCGGCAAACACGCGGACGCAGTTTCCACTTACAGAGCAGCGGCCCAATTTCAACCGGATTCTTTGCTGGTGCAACTTCGATTGGCGGATTCGTTATTGGCGCTGGGTCAATGGCAGGAAAGTCAGCCGTTGTACGAAGCCATTCGGAAAAAAGACGCGCAAATTGCGCAGGCTCATTATGGGCTGGGACGAATTGCGATCCTGCAAAAAAACACGACGGCGGCCATTACCCACTTTCGCCAGGCCTTGCTGATTTTTGTCCGCTACGGAGCGGCACATTATGCCCTGGGGATGGCTCTGCGCGATGTGGGGCAACGATCCGAAGCGCAGGAACATTTATCATTAGCTCAGCAGTTCAAATATATTCGCCCGGCTCTGGATGACCCTCTCGTTGAATCGCTCGCGGAATTGAATATGAGCGCCACAGGTCATTTAAAACGGGGCGTGGCCTTCAGTGAAATGGGCAACTTGCAACAAGCCATCGCCGAACACGAACAGGCTCTGGAAATTGATCCCAAATACACTTTGGCGCACATCAATTTGATTCAGTTATTTGGACGCGCCGGACAACCCGCCAAGGCCGAAGAACATTATCGCAGTGCAATTAAGATTGACCCCAATCACGCGGATAGCCATTACAACTACGGAGTGCTTTTAACCGGGCAGGAGCGATTTACCGAGGCAACGCAAGCCTTTCAACGAAGTCTGCAACTCAATCCGTTTAATGCCGAGGCCCATCACAATTATGCCGTAATGGTTGAACGTGAAGGGCGCTTGGAAGAAGCCGCGCTGCACTATCAGAAGGCCATCGAAAACAATCCCAATCACCGGCTTTCGCATTTCCATCTTGGCAGAATTCTGGTGCATCAGGAAAAACTCGCCGAAGCCATTACGCATTTTCAACTAACCTTGACGCCGGAAGATGCGGATACGCCACGTTTTACTTATGCCTTAGGCGCAACGTATGCGCGGACGGGTGAGAAGCAAAAAGCCCTTGAGTATTTGCGCTTGGCGCTGCAAAAGGCGAAAGCCTTTGGACAAACTACGCTGGTGAGCAGTTTAGAACGTGACCTGAGAAACCTGGAAATGAGTGACGGTCAAAAGCCCTGACCTCCCATTTTCGCGGGCAATTTGCCGCAGGCGCCAAGCCAATAACTCACGAACGTCTCGCCAATTATTCGGGTTTCCCTTTCAGCAACGATTCAGTGTCTAGCGTCTGCGGGCCTTGTTCGGTACACACTGCGTACTTGGACGGATACATCGAAACCCCCGCAAATTCGCCTTTCGCATTCAGAATATAAAAATTAATCCCAAAGTTCGGATT
>JAEUQN010000025.1 GCA_016789725.1 Blastocatellia bacterium
GAAAGAAATCACGCTGGAAATCCTTGATGCGCAAAACAAACTCGTGCGCCGCTATTCCAGCAACGATTCGCCCGAACAAGTGAATGAGAACACGGTTCCATATCCAATTTACTGGGCGCGACCGCCGCGCGTGCTTCCGAACAAATCCGGGATGCAACGTTGGACGTGGGATTTTCATTACCCGCCACCAGTAGGTGTGCCGCGTTCATTGGGGATGCAAGCGATTCTGCACGACACGCCGACCGGGCCATTCGGGCCAAAAGCTGCGCCGGGCAATTACACGGTGAAGTTAACGGTAGACGGCAAGAGCTTCACGCAACCGCTGACGCTACGATTAGACCCGCGTGTGACGACGATACCCGCAGGCATTGCGAAGATGTTTGAGGTGGCGATGGGCTGTTACGAAGGCATCGGCAAAGTGCGTGCGACGCAGGCCGAAGTGCGAACCATACGCGAGCAATTGAAAGCGTTGACGGCGCGTGCTGGCTCCAATCCAATCGCCAAAACCATTGACGATTTCGACAAGCAAGTGTCCGCGCTCGAAGGTCGCACCGCTGGCCTGGATTTCTTCGGTGTCAGCAACCGTGAACCCGGATTGGCGGGACTGAGCAACGGTTTCCTGTCACTGATGAATCTGGTCGAAGGCGCAGACGCGATGCCGACAACACAAGCGATTGCAGCATTTGATGAATTGCAACGCGGCTTGAATGAAGTGCTGGTGCGCTGGGCAGAGGTGAAGAGCCAAGACGTGAAAACGCTGAATGACCAATTGCGCGCGGCGGGATTGCCCGTGATTGCGAATTAGGGTTCAGAGTTCACCCTTCAGCGTGCTTGCGTTGAAAGCAACACGCTGAAGCGTGAATTCTGAACGCCGCTATTGTGTTGCGCTTGCGGCGCGCGGTGTTCTCACAGGATTCACGACTAAATTTTCAATAAAGAATTCCATCATCCGATCTGCACGAATGCCGGAGTGGCCCTGGTCGGGGCCGACTTGGACTTCAAAGCTTTTGCCTGCATTTTGCAACGCCTGAATCAATTGCATGGAATTGTTCGGATGCACGTTGTTATCCGCGGTGCCGTAGTAAATCATCAAACGGCCTTGCAGCTTGTCGGCATATTTCATCGCGTTGCCTGCGTCATATCCCGCTTTGTTTTCCTGCGGAATCCACATATAACGTTCGGTGTAAATCGTGTCGTAGTGATTCCAGGCTGTCACTGCCGATGATGCTGACGCCGCCTGGAATACGTCGGGATGGCGCAGTAAGCACATGGCCGACGCATAACCACCATACGAGGTGCCAAAGATGCCAACACGGTTTTTGTCCAGATAGGGGCGATCCCACAGCGATTTCACGCCTGCCGCCTGATCGTCTATTTCCACGATGCCGAGCTTTTCATAAATCGCATCCAGAAATTTTTTGCCCCGTCCCGCGGCGCTGCGCGAATCCAGCGTGGCGACCAGAAAGCCATATTCGGTCAAGGCGTTGGGCAATGTGAATGCTTCGCGCGCGCCGTTCGTCGCGGGGCCACCGTAGACGCTGACCAGCAACGGATATTTTTTGTTCGGATCAAAGTTCGACGGCTTGTGCAACATCCCGTGCAATTCGGTTTGCCCATCCGCCGCTTTGTATTTGATGAGTTCGACACGTTGTAAATTCAATTGCTCGAATTTGGTCAGGTCACTTTTCGCCAATTCCTGCACGACTTTGCCGTCGGCATCCACCAGCCGCGTGAACGGCGGCGTGTTGTGGGTTTGTGCGACATCCACGAAGTGCTTGCCGTCGGGCGCAATGTTGACGGCGTGATTAAAGGCGGGATCGGTCAGCCGCTTATCGCCTTTGCCGTCCAGTCCGACGCGATGCAATTGCAACTTCATGTGATTGTCACCGCTGCGCGCCATGTAATACAGCACGCCCGCTTCTTCATCCACACGCACGATGTTCGCCACTTCAAATGAATGATTCGTGAGCGGCGCGAGCAACTTGCCACTCAGATCGTACAGGTAAAAGTTCTTATAGCCGTTTCGTTCTGACTCCCAAATGAACCGCTTGTTATCCTTGAGGAAAGTCATCTCCGGCGAGTTGTCCGTCCAACTGGGCAACCACTCTTCGCGCACGATCACGCGGCATTTGCCTGTCACCGGATTACACGCCGAAAACTCCATCACGTTCTGACGACGATTGGTGCGATTGCATAGCAATTCCGTTCCATCGGGCGACCATCTCACATTGTAGACGTAATGCCCAACGACTGCATTTTCAAAGGGCTTGCCCATTCGCACATCGAGTTTGACGGTTTGTTTGGTGGTTACATCGTAGACCAGCAAATCCGCGACCGGATTGTCTACGCCTGCTTTCGGATAGGCTTCGATGTCCATCACGCTTTGCAGTTTCGTTTGGCCGAGTTGCAGAAAATAATCCGGCACTTTGCTTTCATCGAAGTGATAGAACGCCACTTTCTTACTATCGGGCGACCACCACATCGCTGAATTCTGATTCAGCTCTTCGCCATAGACCCAACTGGCAATACCGTATTTGGTGCGCGTTTTTTCGTTGCCATCGGTGGTGACGGCAAATTCGTTTGCGCCATTCGTGTCACTGATCCAGAGGTTACGATCTTTGTGAAACGCTTTGAGCTTTCCATCTGGCGAATTCGCAAATGCGACCTGACGCCCGCGCTCGACGCCTTGACCTCGGCGGCCACGAAAGCCGTTGTCGGCAGGCCCGGCAGCCGCACTGGTTGCCGCTTCAACCGCTTGCCGGGAGGTCACATCGTAGCGATAGAATTTGCCATCGCGTTGATATTCAAAGGCCTTGCCGCCATCGAGCCAGCGCACTTGCAGCGCTCCCATTTTGACCGCGCCAGGAATTTCATTGCGCATTTTCTGGTACTGCGCATAACCCGGCATAGCTTTCAGCCGATCTTGTGCGCCGAGTGGGGACAGGCAAAACGAAAAGAGCAGGGAAGCCTGAACCAGAAAATTCAGGCCAGTTTTCAGGGATAGGCGATGATGCATGATAAGTTCTCCAGATTAAGATCGCTTGGATCGCGTTGCTCAGAACAGGGCTAACACTCCTTCAATCGAGTTCCGATTATGCCATGCGAACGCGAAATACAAGAGCCTGTCCGCAGAATATCTACCAGTGGCAGCTTCTTGACAGATCCTGTTGCCGTCGCTTACCCTGCGTGGGCAGTTCTAACAGCTTTCCTCACAATTCTGGCAACCTTCTTCTGATTTTCCCCTGAAAGCTGGCATTCTGCCCCGGGCGTTCCACTTTTTCCTCCTGGTCGTCGGAGATTCCGACGAATTCGCACTTTTAAGGATTGCGCCCTGGTTTTCGGCACAGCTCATTCTGCTTACCGGTCGTTCATTATTTTCGGATTCTCATCTCTGCGCGTCGTGATGGTGTGGGTGCCGGTTTTTAGTCGCACCGCAGATTTTCTGGTTGAGGTCATCTATGTCACGCTGCACATCCCCCTTCGCTCGCAAAGTTGGTTTGGTTTTAGGCTTGTTGTTGCTCGCTCTGGCGGCCAGCGCGGTGTCGCCGCTTGGGCAGAACGTGACGGCTGGATATTGGCCGACCGTGACACGTGTACTGCCGCTGGCTACGACCAGTGCGCCGCCGCCGCTATTTGTGAATTCGGCAGGATGGACGGAGACCAAACAGATCGGCGTCAGATCAACCGATACCAACCCCCTCACCAATTTTCAGGTGCTGGTGGAATTGACACCCAGCACCTTCAACTATGCGGCAGCCAACGCGGATGGTTCCGACCTGCGCTTTGGCAGCACCAACAATCCGACTTTCGACCTGAGCTATTACCTTGAGAGTTGGAACCCCGGCGGCACGAGTCGTCTATGGGTTAAGCTGCCGACCGTTGCGCCCAACAGTTGCAGAAACATTTATTTGTTTTACGGGAACCCGATGGCGACGACGACCACCTCCAATTTTGCCGCCACCTTCCCCAATGCGTTTGTCAGCACAGGTGCAATGGGCGGAGACACCTTGACGGGCAATCAAACCTTCGACTGGTTTGAAGTGAAGTCCGGTCATACCCTGAACATCGGCGCAGGGCAGATACTGGCGGTCACCGCGCGCAATGTCATCATCGCCGGGACAGTGAATGGTGTAGGTGCCGGGCATCAAGCGCCTGTTATTAACACAAGCGGCACCGGGCCTGGAGGCGGAGGTACGAGCACAAACTCGGGCAGCGGCGGTGGGTCATACGCTGGTGTAGGCGGAACTGGCGGCTTCGATCTTGGCGACACTCCCGGAACCGGCGGCCCCACCTACGGCACCCAGGCCGGGACGGACATTGCGATGGGCTCAAGTGGCGGTTCTGGCAACGGTTTAAGCGTGGGCGGGAATGGTGGTGGGGCGCTTTCGTTACTGGCGCAAGAGATCAATATTTCGGGAACGGTCAATGTTTCAGGCGGCCTTGTCGTCAGCGATGGTACGGGACGCGGTGGTGGGGGCGGCAGTGGCGGGGGGATTCTGGTTCGTGGCTACAATGTCACCCTTGCTGGCACATTCAATGCCAATGGCAGCAATGGCGCGACGGGGACTAGCACAGCCAATGATAGCGGTGGCGGCGGCGGCGGCGGACGCATCAAGTTCTTTGCGGAGAATCCGCTGGTCAGCACCGCCACGACGAACGTCAATGGTGGCGCAGGTGGCCCATTCGGAACTGCCGCTGCGGGCCAACCTGGCGAAATCGGTACGACCCATGCGGCCTCCGGCGTAGCGACATTTGACTACACACAAGTGACAGCATCAGCCAGTGATTCATGTTGTTCCGTTATTATGGCAACGGTCAGCGGCGGCGGCACAATCTGTCCCAATGGCACGGCGCAAGTCCTGGTCGAAGTCAATGGCGGAACCGCTCCCTACACCGTCACGCTCAATAATGGCGGTGGCACGCAGACGGGCATCAGCCCCCTCACCTTCGATGTCAGCCCGGCTAGCACCACGACCTACAGTGTGCTGTCGGCAACAGATGCCAATGGTTGTCCCGTGATGGCCAGCGGCAGCGCGCTGGTCACTGTCAATGCGCCGCCCACCGTCACCAATCCAGCCCATCAGAATGTGTTGCAGGGCGGCACTGCCACCTTCTCCGTCACCCCCACCAATGCTACCTCCGTGCAATGGCAGGTGTCCACCGATGGCGGAATGACCTATGCCGACATTCCACTGGCAACGGGCAACACCTTGACGCTCAACAATGTCACGCTGGCGATGAACGGCCATCGCTATCGGGCCGTGGTGCGCAATGTCTGTCTCGACACGGCGGCCAGTAAGGCAGCCCTGCTCGTGGTCAATGCGGCAGGCGCGAAATTCGACGATCCGCTCGTCTGTCTCGTCGGTGGCGATACAGGTATCATCACCGCCTTCATCACCAACAATGGCGCGGCTGCCGTCAATGCCAGCTACAGCGCCACCAATCTCGCCCCCAACCTCATCGGCATCCCCGGCAGCGGTGTCGCTTCCGTCGCCCCCGCCAACTTTGTCATCACGGCGACCACGGCCAATTGGACGGGCGTGCTGCAACCGGGCGAGACCGTCAACCTGCTCTTCCGCGTCCAGTTTGCGCCGGGCCTGCTCAATGGCACGCAGGTCTGTTTTGACGCCACCTTTGTCATTGATGGCAATCAGGCCCAACAGCAGATTTGCACCATCCTCAACTGTCCGGCAGGCGGCATCAATCCGACCGTCAGCGCGCAGAAACCGGCTTCGCTGCTGGTCTTCCCTTACTACACCTCGAAGGCAGCCACCAAGGCCGACACTCGTTTCACCGTCAGCAATCTCGGCGCGCAGATGGCCTATGTCCATCTCTTCCTGATTGATGGCACGAGCTGTCAACCGAGCGACTATTTTCTCTGTCTGACCGCCGGAGCCAGCTATGCTGGCAAAGCCTCGGAACTGGATATTGAAAACACGGGCTGGATTCTGGCGATTGCCGTCAATCAGCAAGGTCAACCGATCCAGTACAACAACCTGATCGGCAATGCCTTCGTCAATGATGGCGAGTATGTGGATACCTACGGTGCCGAAGGCTTCGCTGCGCGCTCGCCCAATGTGGCGGCGCTTCAGGGCGACACGGCCTTGTTGTTCTTTGATGGGATCGGTTACGACGCGATGCCGAACCAGTTTGCGGTAGAAATCCAAAGTCCGGTGAATGCGCCGAATCAGCGCGTGGTGACCGTCGGCGTGCGCGGCAATTTGCACGCGAGCGCGGTGACCGGCGCAGCGCAGATTGGCACAGGTTTAGTGATCAATGGAAATGAAACACCAACGGGGAGTTTTGTCGGCTGGTTGAATGGGAACTGTCAGGCGATCAGCTTGATCACGAGCACAACGCCGCGCGTGCCATTAGGGATGAGCAAGCTGATTCCGGCGGGACAGACAGGCACAATGCAGTTTCGCACGGGTGGCGGGGTCGGATTATTGATGACTCCGCGCACGGCCCCGATGAGCGGGATTCGCGCCCTGCACAAAATCGGCCTCACCACCTCCACCCTGCGCATCCCCATCTTCCCGCCTGTTTGCTAAGCGGGAAGGGGGGAGTTTCAGGTCGTGTTTACTTCGTGGGTGGAGAACATTATCCGCCCACGTATTCAGGCCGTTCCAACCAACTGATTTTGTTCTCGACGTTCTTTTTCCAATCTTCGAGCAATGGCCCTTTGATGCGATTGGCGCGTTGATTCAGTGCGGTCATTTGTGTCGTGTCCAACGGCTTGAAATTCTGTGCGACGCGGACATCGTCTTCTAACTGCCCAACGGTTGTGGCACCGAGTGTCACGCAATGCACCGGCAAGCTGAGCGCGTAGGTGATGCACTCTTTGACGCTGAAGGTTTGCAATAGCTTAGAATTTCCCAGCACTTTCATTCCTTGAATCCCCATTCCGCGTTCGACGGCAATGGGCAACACTTGATTTTGAAAGCTCAGGTACAACGGATCGGCGATGTGCAGCGGCATCAAAATCGTTTCCCACTTGTCGGAGCCTTTCAGCAACGCCAGATGCACTTCCGGGTCGGTGTGACCGGTGAAGCCGAAGAAGCGGCATTTGCCCGCTTTTTTTGCGGCTTCGAAGGCTTCGTACGCACCGCCAGGCGCGAAGATTTTTTCGACTTCGCCGAGGTTCGCCACTTCGTGACATTGCCACAAATCAATGTAATCCGTGTTGAGCCGCTTCATCGAAAGTTCCAATTCGGCTTCGGCTTCCTTGCGCGAGCCTTTGTTGCTCTTGGTCGTCAGGAAGATTTTCTTGCGAAACGACTTCATCGCTTTGCCATAGATTTCTTCGCTGCGCCCATTGCCGTAGCTGTGCGCGGTGTCGAAGTAATTGATGCCGAGACGGTGGGCGTGTTGTACCAGTGCAATCGCATCCGCTTCGGAATTGGTCAGGTGAAAACGCCCGCTGGCAAGGCCGATGATCGTCAGTTTTTCGCCCGTTTTACCGAAGACGCGTTTCGGGATGTCGCCTGCTTTGATTTGGGATTGCGATGATGTGGCGAGTGGCAATAACGATGCGCCCGCCAAACTGCCGATGACTTCTCTGCGTTTCATAGGGAATCCTCCTGAGCTTATCGAATCACATTGCCTTTGAGATTGATGACCGTTGCGGCAACCAGGTTATCGCCAAAGACGTCCCAGTTTTTGAATTGCCACACGACCTTTTTGTCGCGCGTGACTTCGATCAATTGCGGATTATTCGGGCCAGCGTGCGTGTTGCCGATGATGATGTTGCCATTGGGTAAAACTTGTAATGTTGTCATCCACGCGAATTGAATGCCGGGCAATTCCTTGTGGTCAATGCTCCAGACGATTTTGCCCGCACGATTGACTTCCAGAATCCGGTTGTTGTTGCCGCCTGCAATCAGCGTATTGCCATTTTTCAAACGGACCGCGCCAAAGACTTCGACGCCGTGACCTTCGACACCGTGACCGGGCGAACGAGGACGATCACCCAATTCCAGCGCGTAGGACCAAACGATCTTGCCGGTCTTGTCATATTCAATGACTTTGCCTTCGCCTTCCTGGCAAACCAGATAGCCGCCCTTGCCGACCGGGCGCACCATCCGCGTGTCCCGATGGGCATTGGGCTTTTCAAGTTTCAGCGGAATAACGTTCACGATCTGGTCGTTTTTGTCCACTTCGATGATGCGTCCGTTACCGCTTTCGGCAATCATTGTCAATCCGTTTTTCAGGCGTTGATACGAATGAATTTCGACTCTACCGGTGTATCCGTCTTTCGGTTTGGATTCGTGTTTCCAGACGACCTCTTTGTCTTTGTTGACTTCGACGACGGTGGTGTAGCCAGTCTGAAACAACACATTGCCGTTCGGCAAATATTGAATGTCGTGAATTTCGCGCGCGGTAGGGTTGGGGATTTCCCATTCGACTTCGCCTTTGGCGTTGACGATGGCGACGTGTTTTTTGTCCGCGCCGAGGACGCGATAGTTTTGTTGCGCCGCCGTGATTTCATTCAATGTCAGCAGGGCGAGGCAAAGGATGAGCAGCTTTTTCAAGGTGAATTCCTCCGTTGGAAAATTGAAGTTACGAGCGTAAATACGATGCACCGTTCACATCCACAATGCAACCCGTCAAAAAGTCTGTGCCTGGCGAAGCCAGAAACAAAACTGTCCGCGCGACTTCATCCGGGTGCGCAACTCGCTTCAGCGGGCTTTGTTGGCGAATGTCGTCGTTCAACTTATATGCAACGCGTTCGGTTTCGACGAAGCCCGGCGCGACGACGTAGACGAAAATATTGTCGGGGGCCAGCGCCAGCGCCAGCGATTGACTCATTGCATTCAATGCGGCTTTGCTCGCGCCATACGCTGGCGCGGTTGGCTCACCGCGAAACGCGCCGCGCGATGAAATATTGACGATGCGTCCACCGCCTTGTTGACGCATTTGCTGTGACGCCCAAAACATCAGATTGGCAGCCGCCATTAAATTCACGTCTATCGTTTGATGCCACGCGACTTGCCAGGTGTCATAATCTGTTTCATTGATCGGATGATCCGTGTACACCGCTGCGTTATTGACCAGTACATCTATCCGTCCCATTTGAGTGATGACGGATTGCGCAAGCTGTTCGACTTCCGCTGGACACGATAAATCCGCCTGAAACAGCGCGTGCCCGTTGCCGGGCAAGGCGGCCAGCGTGGTTTCGGCTGCCGTTTGATTGGTGTTGTAGTGCAGCGCAATGCGTGCCCCCTGAGCAGCGAATTGTTGGGCAATCGCGCGCCCAATGCCGCGCGCTGCGCCGGTAATCAAAACGACTTTTTGCTCGAAGCTCATATTTTCTACACAAAAAAGTCCGGCAGCAATTCTGCGCCCGGCACCAACTGATACTGTGATAAATCGGTTACGCCTGTGCCGCGCAGCACGTCATCATCAATACAGAAGTGACCAGTGAATTCGCGGCTGGGTTTGGTCAAAATCACATACGCGGCATCACCCATAATATCGGGCTTGCGGCTGCCACGCATCACGCGATCTCCGCCGAGCAGGTTTTGTACCGCCGCCGTCGCAATCACGGTGCGCGGCCACAGCGCATTCACCGCGATGCCTTCGGGCTTCAGCTCTTCGGCCATTCCCAACACGCACATACTCATTCCGAATTTCGCCATTGTATAAGCGACGTGCGGCGCAAACCATTTCGCTTGCATATTCAGCGGTGGCGAAAGGTTGAGAATATGCGGATTGCTCGCCTTTTGCAGATGCGGGATGCACGCCTGCGAGCAAACAAACGTTCCGCGCGTGTTGATGGAGTGCATCAGATCATAGCGTTTCATCGGCGTGTCCACCGTCTTGGATAAATGAATCGCGCTGGCATTGTTGACCAGAATATCTATGCCGCCGAAGGCCTCGACCGTTTTGGCAACGGCGTCCGCGACCACGTTTTCATCACGGATGTCCACGATGAGCGGTAAGGCTTTGCCGCCTGCTTTTTCGATTTCTTCAGCCGCCGTATAAATCGTGCCGGGCAATTTGGGATGCGGTTCAGTGGTTTTCGCGGCGATAGCAATGTTTGCGCCATCGCGTGCCGCTCGCAGTGCAATCGCTAAGCCAATGCCGCGACTCGCACCTGTGATGAAGAGAGTTTTTCCTTGCAATGACATGATCCTGGTTCCTTCTTTTTGATTGGTCGTGTTACCGTTGGGAGTGGCAACTTTACACTTCAATTGATGAGATGTCAGCAGGATGAAAAAAATATTCGATCACCGTGGGCAAGGGCTAAGGACAATGCCTGAAATAGGCGATGACCCCCAGGCTTTTGTTGAATGCGATTTGAGCCAGAATCAATTGACCGACCTGCCCGACAACCTTGCGCCGTTCATCAATCTGCAATCGTTCAGCGTCTATGACAATCAATTGACGACGTTGCCGGAATCGCTTTGGCAATTGACCCAACTGCAAACATTGAATGTGTCGGTGAACCAGGTCTCAGTACTGTCAGAGCATCTCGGCGTTTTGACGAACTTACAGATGCTGGACATCGCACACAACCAATTGACTGCATTGCCGGAAGCCTTAGGGGCTTTGCGTAAACTCAGGTTTTTATACGCGGGTGATAATCCACTGCGCTCGCTCCCGGATTTCTTTCCGCAACTCAGCGAATTGATCTACTTAAATCTGACGGATACCCCGTTGACCATATTGCCGGATGGTCTTGGTCGTCTCACGAGTTTGATTGAGCTTCGGTTGTACAACAGTCATTTGACATCTTTGCCGGATACATTGGGACAGCTTACCAACCTGCGCGAACTGCACGCGATGAAAAATCAATTGCAGAGCTTGCCCGTGTCCGTCGGTGGTTTGCGAAGCTTGCGCAAGTTGCATTTGGAAGGGAATCGTTTGACCGCTTTGCCGGAAAGCCTGGGGGATTTATGGTGTCTCACCGATTTGGATTTGCGCGCCAACAACTTGACCGCGCTCCCCGAATCGCTTGGCAATTTGCGGAATCTGCGGTATCTGGATGTACGCGCAAACAAACTGAAAACATTGCCTGACACATTGGCTACGCTCCCTGCACTGGAAAAGCTGGATTTGCGTTGGAACCAATTTTCTATCTTGCCTGCCTGGCTATCGCAATTGGAAGCGCGCGGCTGTGTTGTTTACCTATAGGAGATTACGCTATGAAAAAAATACTTCTGTCTGTGGCCTATTGCGGCCTGTTGATATTGGTCGCCGCGTTTTATTGGACGGCGTACACACAATCTGGCAGTCGCAATCAAATGTTTGAAGAGCAATTGAAAAAGTTCCTGGCGGTGCCGTTCAAAGGCATCACTGCCGATGGCAACATCGCCCCCGGCCTTTTCAAGGTTCGCTCGTCAGGCGTTTCGACCAAGCCCGTAAAGCAAGCCGCTGAAGCTTTTCTGAAGAGCTTGAACGACGAACAACGCAAACGCACGATGTATGCCTTCAACGACGACGAATGGCGCAGATGGGACAATCGCCATTTTCCACCGCGCCAGGGCGTTGGCTTCAAAGAAATGACCGAAGCGCAACGCGAGCTTGCGTTCAAGTTGATCGGCGCGTCCTTGAGCGCGAAAGGCTTGAAACTGACGCAGGACATTATGAAGCTCAACGGCACGCTCGCAGAACTGACGAACAACTTCAACGAATACGGCGAGTGGTTGTACTTCGTGACCATTATGGGAACGCCTTCGGACAAGGAACCATGGGGCTGGCAACTGGACGGGCATCACTGCATCCTCAACTACTTTGTGCTCGGCGATCAGGTCGTAATGACGCCGACGTTTATGGGCAGCGAACCCGTTCGCGCCGACGGCGGCAAATTTAAAGGCACCGTCATCATGCAGAACGAGCAGGACAACGGCTTCAAGTTCTTTGCCGCACTGACACCGGAACAACAGGCCAAAGCTACGCTCAACCGCGAGAAAACCAAAAATTACAACCTGACCGAAGCCTACAAGGACAACGTCGTGCTGGATTACGCCGGGCTGGCAGGCGCGCAATTGAATGCGGCGCAGAAAAAACTCTTGCTAAATGTGGTCAGCGAATACATCAGCAATATGGACGCTGGTCACGCTCGCGTGAAAATGCGGGAAGTGGAACAGCATCTGGACAAAACCTACTTCGCCTGGATCGGATCAAACGACCCGAACGGAGTGTTTTATTACCGCATTCACAGCCCCGTGCTGTTGATTGAATTCGACCATCAAACGCCTGTCGCGCTCGCTCGTTCCCCCATCCCCACGCGCCAGCATATTCACACTGTTGTGCGCACGCCGAACGGCAATGATTACGGCAAAGATTTGTTGCGCCAGCACCTCACCGCACATCCGCATTGAGCAGGTGTCAGGTGTTGGGTGTCAGGTGTTAGGTGTTAGGTGTTGGGGGTAGGTGTTGCGATCCAGCGACGGCAACACCGATTTTCTGGTGAGTTAGG
This sequence comes from Blastocatellia bacterium, assembly GCA_016789725.1. Lineage (GTDB taxonomy): Bacteria > Acidobacteriota > Blastocatellia > RBC074 > RBC074 > JAFDVL01. The sequence continues at coordinate 12,425 of JAEUQN010000025.1, forward strand.
TGTTAGGTGTTGGGTGTTAGGAGTAGGTGTCGGATGTTGGGTGTTAGGTCAAAAACCGAAGGTCTTCCCTAACACCTGACACCCAACACCTGACACCTACTCACTGTTGCAATCCAAAAAGTGTAACAGCGATTTCTCTCACGACCTGTTTGGCCCGCTATAGTCCGCGCCACGATGCACAACAGCGTGGCAAATAAATGGTGGGTTTATCAACGCGAACGGTTTCCCGTTTTCGCGCACTCGCCGCTGCTGCTTGCCTTCAGCTTTTCGGCCATCAGTTATTCTTCGTTATTGCGTGGCGTGGTTCGATGGCCGGACGCAAAATCCATCGCCGTCGCCTTTTTCACCTCGCTCTTATTTTTCCTGCAATTACGCATCGCCGATGAATTCAAAGACTTTGAGGAAGATTCGTTGTATCGGCCTTATCGCCCGGTTCCGCGTGGGCTGGTGAAACTGCGCGAATTGGGATGGCTTGGCTTATTGAGCGCCCTCACGCAATTAATTTTTGCCGTAATCCTTCAGCCTTCGCTGGTCATTTTGCTCGTTTTCACGTGGACCTATCTGGCTTTGATGAGTGTCGAATTCTTCTCGCGTGATTGGCTGAAGGCACGCCCGATTACTTACCTGTGGACTCACATGTTGATTGTGCCGCTGGTGGATTATTACGCGACAGCCTGTGATTGGCTGGCGAATGAACAATTGCAGCCTCGCGGCTTGTTCTGGTTTTTGCTCGTCAGTTTTGGCAACGGCATCGTGATTGAAGTCGGACGCAAGCTGCGAGCGCCAGCGGATGAAGAAGTCGGGGTCCAAACCTACAGCGTGCTGTGGGGCAGAAAGACCGCCGTGCTGGTGTGGCTCGGCGCAATGCTGGCGACGGCGTCGTTCGCGGTTTTGGCGGCAATCAACATCGCGTTTGCGCTTCCGGTCGCCGTGGTGTTGGCGTTGTTATGGTTGGTGGCGGCCTTGATGGCCGGGCGTTTCCTACAACAGCCCGAATCTTGTCACGCCCGGTTATTTGAAGCGATGTCGGGTGTCTGGACGCTCATCTTGTACTTAGGGCTGGGCGCGATTCCAATGCTCGTCAAAATGGGAGGCCAACAGTGAGATTCATTTCGATCCCAGGTGATTCTGTCAGTGAACTCGGCGGCAAAGCGAACGCGCTGGCTTCGATCCAAAGCGCAGGCCAACGCGCAAATGTAAACATCCCGAAATGGTTTGTCGTTTCGCCCGCCGCATTTTGGGCGAGTCTTTCACCCGCGCAAGCGGAAGTCTTAAGCCGAGCGACGAGCGAAGATGAAATCGAAGTCGCGCTTCAATTCCTGACTTGCAACGACGACGTTTGCGCTGAAATTCAAAACGCCCTGCCAACGATTATGCCCAATAAAGACGGGCTGGCTGTGCGTTCATCAGCCATAGACGAAGATGGCAAGGCGCATTCATTTGCGGGGCAACTCGAAAGTTTTTTGCAGGTCGCGTCGGATGATCTTGCCAATAAAATCGCCGCCGTTTGGCGCTCCGGTTTCAGCGCGCGCGTGCTTGCCTATCGGCGTGAAAACAATTTGGGGGTGTTGCCGCCACCGCCTGCCGTGTTGATTCAGCAAATGGTCAACGCTGAAAGCGCGGGTGTCGCCTTCGCCGCCGATCCAATTTCCGGGCGACGATCTGTCGTTGTGATTTCAGCGGTCAGCGGCTTAGGCCAGGGGCTGGTTGCGGGTGAATGCAATGCCGACACGTATCACGTCAATCGCGCCGACGAAATCATCGAGCGAAAGCTGATGGCGGAGACGCCGATTTTGAGCGACGAACAGATCAAAAAAATCGCGGCGCTGGTTCGTACGACAAGTCAGCATTTCAATCGCCCGCAGGACATCGAATGGGCCATCGAAGCGGGGCAATTGTATCTGTTGCAATCGCGCCCGATCACAACGATTGCCCATCTTGCTGATCCTGATGGCGCGTTGAATTTGTGGGACAACAGCAACATTGCTGAAAGCTACGGTGGAGTGACGACGCCGTTGACGTTTTCGTTTGCGCGGCGCGCGTATGAAGAAGTCTATCGCCAATTCTGTCGTTTGATGCTGGTGCCTGATGCGACGATTCAGCAGCACGATCAAACCTTCAAACACATGCTCGGATTGCTCGGCGGGCGGGTTTATTACAACTTGCTGAACTGGTATCGCGTCTTGGCGATGCTGCCCGGCTTCAAATTGAATCGTCGTTTTATGGAACAGATGATGGGCGTGAAAGAAGGTTTGCCGGAACATCTGCTCGCCGAAATCGGCACGATCAGCAAAGGCGAGAAATTGCGCGACGCCTTGTCGTTATTGCGGACGATGGGCGGATTGGTCAGAAACCATTTCCTTCTGCCGACAAAAATCAAATCGTTTTACGCGCGCCTCAACGATGCGTTGCAAGCTTCTAACCCACCGCTCGAAGCGATGCGCGCTGACGAACTGGCAGCGTATTATCGCCGCATCGAAGCGCAATTGTTGACGCGTTGGGATGCCCCACTCATTAACGATTTCTTTGCGATGATTTTTTATGGCCTGCTGCGTCGTTTGAGTGAGAAATGGTGCGGCGATCCAAGCGGCAGTTTGCAAAACGCTTTGCTCAGCGAAAGTGGCGGCATCATCAGCGCCGAGCCAGCGAAGCGAATTCGCGCAATGGCCGAAAGCCTTCAGGGAAACGACGAACTGGTCGTGTTGCTGTGCAATGGGGCGCTGCCGGAAATCAATGCCCGGATGTCTGATTTCTCCAATCTTCAATCTCAAATCTCCAATTATTTGGCAGAGTTTGGAGATCGTTGTCTGGATGAACTGAAACTGGAGAGCCACACGTTGCACGATGATCCTTTGTTGTTATTTCGCGCGATTGGACAGGCAGCGAAAAATGGTCACGAACGGCGCGCACCGACCTCTTTGCAGTCGGAAGCAGAACAGCGAGCCGCTGCTGCGCTTGCGCTTCATCCGCTGCGCAAACTCGTTTTCCATTGGGTTTTGCGTCACGCTCGTGACCGGGTGCGAGAGCGCGAGAATCTTCGGTTTGAACGCACGCGGCTGTTCGGACGCGCCCGCCGATTGTTCCTCGAACTCGGTCAGCGATTTTACGCCGACAACTTGCTCGACGATCCACGCGATGTGTTTTACCTCGAAGTCGAAGAAGTATTGGGCTTCATTGAAGGTGCGGCCACGACCACTGATTTGCGTGGGATGGTTGCTGTTCGCAAAGTCGAGTTCGCACAACATCGCAAGATGGAAGCGCCTGCCGACCGCTTTGCCACGCACGGTGCGGTGCATCAGGGAAATCAATTTCGACCAATAAAGACAGCCTCTATCGCTACGCTCGGCGATTCGCGCAAAGGGCTGGCGTGTTCGCCGGGCATTGTGCGCGGCAAAGTTCGTGTTGTTACCGACCCTCGCCAGGCGGTGTTGCAACCGGGTGAAATTCTGGTGGCTGAAAGGACTGATCCCGGTTGGGTGTTGTTGTTTGCTTCGGCTGCCGGATTGTTGGTTGAACGCGGCAGTTTGCTTTCACACGCCGCGATTGTGTCGCGCGAAATGCGGCTTCCGGCGATTGTTGCGATTCCCGGCGTTACCGAGTGGCTCCAGGATGGCGACGAGGTGGAATTCGATGGCAGCACCGGCATTGTTTCCGTGTTAGTAGCCCGCGCGTCAGCAAGGACTGGGCTGATGAAAAGCAGCTCTTGCTGACGCGCGGGCTACTGACACATTCCACTAGACTTCGCCACCACCTGCTTTTGATTTAGGGAATTTATGGACATTGCAACTCGCGCTAACTTCTCTGAAATCCGCTACGCCCAATGCTGGGAAGATGCCGATATCTTGCTCAAGGCGCTGGACATTCAACCCCAGCACACGTGCTTGTCTATTGCCTCGGCGGGTGACAATACCCTGGCGATGCTTAGCCGGTCGCCCGCGCAGGTGATTGCGATTGACCTGAGTGCTGCACAACTGGCGTGCGTGGAATTGCGTGTTGCGGCGTATCGGGAATTGGAACATCACGAATTGCTTGAACTCATCGGCTCGCGTGCGAGCCAGCGGCGGACACAATTGTATCGCCGCTGTCGCAGTTTATTGTCGTCTGAAGCGCGCGCCTTTTGGGATCAGCGCGCCCACGACATTGCCAATGGCATTGGCTCAGCCGGGAAGTTCGAGCGGTATTTGGCGCTCTTTCGACGGCGCATTTTGCCGCTTCTGCATTCGTCGCAACAGGTGGCCGAATTGCTGCGTGACAAATCACCGTGCGAACGCGAACAGTTTTACGAAGAGGAGTGGGATACGTGGCGCTGGCGTGCGGTTTTCAAATTGTTCTTCTCGCGTTTCGTGATGGGGCGCTTGGGGCGTGACCCGGAATTCTTTCGGTTTGTGGAGGGCCAGATCGCAGAACGAATTTTGGCGCGCACCCGCTATGCCGCGACGGTTTTGAATCCTGCCGACAATCAGTATGCGCAATGGATTTTGACGGGGCAGCATTTGACGGCGCTTCCGTTTGCCCTGCGCCCGGAAAACTTCAATGCGATTCGCCTGAATCTGGAGCGGCTGGAGCTGCGACAACAATCGCTGGAACAGTTTCTGGCCGCACAACCAGCGCACACGATTGATCGTTTCAACCTCAGCGATGTGTTTGAGTATGTGTCAAGGCAACGCTATCACGGTTTGTTGCAGGAGTTGGTGCGCGTGAGTCGTTCGTGTGCGCGAATGGCGTACTGGAATTTATTGGCGGAACGTCGCCGACCCGCATCCATCGCGGGTGACATCAATTCACTTGATGATTTGGCGCAACCATTGTTTCGGGAAGACCAGGCATTTTTTTATCAGAACTTCATTCTTGAGGAGGTTGTCAATGATTGGGATGCTCATCATTCTCATCGTCTTTGGCGCAATGTTGAGCGTGCTCTGTTGGTGGCAGCGTAAATTTCAACCGGAGGCTGAGCTGGTGCGAAAGAGCTTGCACATCGGAATGGGGGTATTTGCCTTGTCATTTCCGTGGCTGCTTTCGGCACTGTGGCAGGCGGTTATGCTGTGTGGTTTGCTGCTGACAGTGCTGCTGGCGTTGCGGCGCGTGGCGTGGTTGCGACTGCGGTTGGGCGCGGTGTTGGGAAGTGTCGCGCGCCGTTCGGATGGCGAGTTGTATTTTGCGCTCGGCGTGACGGCCTTATTTTGTCTGGCGCGCCATTCGTTACTGCTCTACAGCCTTCCGCTTTTGATTTTAGCTCTTGCCGATGCGGCAGCGGCGTTAATTGGCGCGCGTTTTGGTCGGCATCGGTTTCGCCTCATCGCTGGCGAAAAAAGTCTGGAAGGATCGTTCGCCTTTTTTATGATGACGATGGCGACGACTTACGGCGGACTGGTTTGGATTGCCGCTTTGACCACTTGGCAAGCCTTGTTGATGTCCGTTGTGGCTTCGGTTTTTCTGACCTTGATCGAAGCGTTGGCGTGGCGTGGTCTCGACAATTTGTTCTTGCCGCTCGGCGCGTATGGATTGTTGGATTATTTGTTGTATTGCACGACCGAAGAGGTTCTGACGTTATTGTTGCTCACGATGTGGCTGATGGCTGCGGTCGTGATTTTTTGGAAGGAGTTCCGGCATGGCTCGAATTATTCGCAGCACCGGCCCAACGCAGCTTGAGCCGTTTTGTCAGGCGTCGCCCGCCTTGTCGTTGCCACAAGTACAGCGACAAAAGGCCGATGAACATTGGTTGTTGGTGAATCAGGCCGATGAAATCTGTGGGCGTTGTTCATTGTGGTGGCAGCACACGCCACCATACAAATCGCATCGGATTGGTTTGATTGGGCATTTTGGCGCACAGGAGTCGGACGCGGCGGGCGAATTGCTGGCAGCAGCTTGTGTCGCCTTGCGCGCAAAAAAATGCACGATGGCAATTGGCCCGATGGATGGGAACACCTGGCAGCGGTATCGTGTGATGACAGAGCGCGGAACAGCTCCGCCGTTTTTGCTGGAACCGGAGAATCCGCCCGAATGGCCGAGGTATTTTTCGCAGAATGGGTTCACGGCTATCGCCAAATACTTCTCGACGATCACGATGGATTTGACTGTGCGCAATCCACGTCTGGACGCCGTCGCAGAGCGTCTAAATGCGCAGGGCGTGACGATTCGGGCGGCGAATGGCGACGGCCTGGTGGATGAATTGCGTCACATCTACTCGGTCGCCGCTATTGCGTTTCAAAACAATGTTTTGTACTCGCCTATCGAGGAAGACGAGTTCATCGCCCAATATGCTTCCCTCAAATCCTTTATTCAGCCAGAGCTGGTTTTGCTGGCAGAACACGACGGGCGCACGGTGGGCTTTCTTTTTGCCTTGCCTGATTGGTCGCAGGCACAGCGCGCAGAAGCGGTGGATACGTTCATCGTCAAAACCGTTGCCGTGTTGCCGGAGTATGCGGGACTTGGCGGTTTGTTGGTGGCGCGCAGCCACGAAATCGGCGCGTCGCTCGGCTTCCAACGCGCAATTCATGCCCTGATGCACGAAGCCAATAAATCGCGCCGCATCAGTCAACATTACTCACAACCGCTGCGACAATATGCGTTGTTTGGGAAGCCCTTGTGACACGCTTCCACGCGCCATGGGAAGAACATGAATATCGTTGAACTTTTCCGCGCCGGCGCGACAAATCATCCTGATTGGCACGCGATCATTGATGCGCGTGGTGTGACGACATTTGCGGCAATGGACGCCGCCTCATCCGCGATAGCTGGACAGTTGCAACGGGCGGGCTTGCGGGCAGGTGATACAGTCCTGGTGCTTTATCCGATGTCGGCGGAATTGTATGTGACGCTCGGTGCGATTTTTCGGCTGGGTCTGGTGGCGATGTTTCTTGACCCCTCGGTGGGCCGCGATCACCTGGAAAGTTGTTGTACTTTGCATCCGCCGCAGGCATTGATCGCCAGTCCCAAAGCGCATTTGCTGCGACTGATTTCGCCGCAGATGCGTCGCATCCCGCGCAAGTTTGTACTCGGCGGGTTTGTACCGGGCGCAACGTCGCTTTCGCTCTTTGGCGACGCCGACATTGCCATTGCCAAAATGGAGGCGGACAGTCCGGCGCTGATTACGTTCACCAGTGGCAGCACTGGACAGCCAAAGGCCGCGCTGCGAACGCACGGATTTTTAATCGCGCAGTATCAGGCCTTGCGCACCAGTCTGAATTTGACAGCGGGTGATTGCGATTTATCAACGTTGCCTGTCTTTGTGCTGGCGAATCTGGCAGCGGGCGTGACCAGCGTAATTCCGAAGGCGGATTTACGCTTTCCCGGGGCGATTGCGCCTGCGCCCGTGGTGGCACAGATTCAACGCCATCGTTTGTTGAGTACAGCGGCTTCGCCCGCCTTGCTTGAACGAATTGCGGATTACTGTTTGTTGCATCAATTTCAACTCACCAGTTTGCAAAAAATCTTCACGGGCGGCGCGCCGGTATTTCCGCCTTTGCTCGACAAATTGCAGGCCATCGCGCCTCACGCCAGAATTGTCGCGGTTTATGGCTCCACCGAAGCGGAGCCAATTGCCAAAATTGCGTGGGACGAAATCACCGATGATGACCGCAAAGCGATGCGAAACAGCGGTGGTTTGTTGGCGGGAAAACCTGTGCCGGAAATTCAATTGCGCCTCTTGCCGGATCAGTGGGGGACGCCGATAGCCCCCTTCACACAGGCGGAATTTGATGCGTTGTGTCTTTTGACTAACGAACCCGGCGAAATTGTGGTGAGGGGCGATCACGTCTTGCCCGGTTATTTGCACGGGCGCGGCAATGAGGAAACGAAATTCCAGGTGGACGGCCAGCTTTGGCATCGCACCGGTGACGCGGGGTATGTGGATGCGTTGGGACGTTTGTGGTTATTGGGGCGTTGCGCCGCGAAGATCAGGGACGCGCGCGGAATGTTGTATCCCTTCACGGTCGAATGTGCGGCTTCGCACGATCCAGATGTAAAACGTGCGGCGGTGGTGCAGCAGAACGAACAACGAGTACTGGTGATCGAATGGCGTGAACCGCAGCCATCCTTGAAAGAATTGAAGGCGGATTTGCGTTGGGCCGGGATTGATGAAGTGCGCACGCTGAAAGCGATTCCAGTGGACAAACGTCACAATGCGAAAGTGGATTATCCGGCGTTGTCGAAATTGCTGGGCTAATTACTCAAATTCTTTTTTTGTCACGCGCACCAGCGAACTTGCTTTTCGTTTGGTGGCTTTGACCAGTTTGAGGTCATAAAACCGCAACAGAGCTTGATCCTTGACCTCCAGCAACTGATTCAGCGTGGCTTTCATTTTGGTGTCGAGCGTTGGAAACAGGCGTTCGGTCGTGGTTTCCAGCCAATCAAAATACTCGCGGTCTTCGCGTGTCAGAGCGTTTTGGCCGACGATGTCCTGATACAACTGTGCCATCACTTTCGGCAACTCTTTTGACGTGACCCAGAAGGTGAAGTTCGGCAAAATTTTGGTGAACCCGCTGGTTTTATTCATAACGCCTGAGAGCAGGGAGTTATAAAACTTGCGTTCGGTCTTGGCTTCCTCGGCTTTGATCAGCGCGGTCGGATCGGCCTCGACCAGCTTGATGATATATTCTATGCGGTGTTTGTCGAAGCCATCGAATTTCGGCAATTTGAATTTCGACTTTCTCTCAATCTCTTCGGGGACGAGTTCCAGTGTTGGGCCGAGATGCGTGCCAAGTTTGGAAACGGGTTCGCCGCGCACAAAATAATTGGCAGCATACGTCAATTGACTCTGTTCAGGCGTGAACGATTTTTCCTGCTTGCGAATTAGTTCCTGCGCGCCGAAGGCATTGAAGGTAAACAACCAGATGCGCGGCGTGATTTTGCGTTCGGGTAAATATTTTTCCAGATACCAGGCGACGGCTTGCGCCAGCCCTCCGCCAAGGCTGTGGCCCGTGACGATGATTTCCGGTTTGGGCGGGATTTTATGCGCCGTGAAGAGTTGGTCAATCACGTCCAGCAGGTGCTGGCACTGGCTGCGCCCGAAGCTCAGATCGGCAATGCCGTCGCGTGCGCCTTCGGTTCCGGCAATCGTGATGATCAGACTGGCGCGATTGGCGGGAAAGGTTTTGGCATTGGTTATTTTGGGTTTGAAGGCCGCCACGCGCAACCCTGTTTTGGGGTCGGATTCCGACATCGCCAGCGTCAAATCCGGCGGCATCTTTTCCTTGAAATCTGTGAAGTATTCGCGGGCTTTGAGTGCTTTATCCTTGCTGTCGAGATCGGGCAGACGGTAGATCAAATCCGCCAGTTGCAAGGCCAATTGCGCGCGCGGCAAGACATCCCGTTCCGGCTCGATCTTGACGGGAGCGGACGCCGTTGCCTGGGGCTTGGCGCTGGGCCTTTTTTGTGCCACAAGAGCCGATGAAAATAGCAGACAAACGAACAATAGAAATGCGCGGTTTATAGTTGGGGCTACCATATTCCTCCACTTCACGAAATGCTTCCGGGCTTCATCTGGGCTTCAAATAATACCGGCCAATCGAAACGCTGCGATCTCGTCATCCGTAAATCCGAGTCCGCCTAAAATCTCATCCGTGTGTTCACCCAGCGTCGGCGCGCGATGACGGATTTCCGCTGGCGTCGCTGACAATCGTACCGGTTGCTCGGCCACCGGTACAGGTTTCGGGCTGCCGGGATATTCCAGATACTTTAATAATTCACGGGCTTGAATTTGCGGATCGTGCAACGTGGATTCCAAATCGTAGACCGGGCCGCAGGGAACCCGCGCGGTTTCAAGCTGGGCAATCGCTTCTGCGGTGGTGCGTTGCTTCGCCCACGTAATCATCGCATCGTTGATGAGTTCATAATTGTCGCCGCGCGCCAGATCATCGCTGCATCGCGGATCGTCAATCAATTCGGGGCGTCCCACCAATTTGGCCCAGCGCGCAAAGATCGGATTGCTGACAACTTGCACCATCAACCAGCCATCGCTGGTTTGAAAGACATCTGCCGGAGCGGTGTGAAACGATGTGTTGCCGCGTTGTTCGCGCACGATGCCTGTGACGTGACGTTCAGCGAGCAGCGATTGCATCAGCAAAATGCCGGTTGAAAGCAGCGAGCCTTCGACCATTTGCCCCTCGCCCGTTTGTTGCCGATGAAACAGCGCGACCATCGTGCCGAACGCGGAATGCAAGGCGGTGCCGAAATCTTCAAACGGCACGATGCTGCGTGTCGGCGTCGGCGCAAATCCCGTCAGGCTCATTGCGCCCGACATCGCCTGCACCACCGAATCAAAGCCGACGCGGTTGGCATACGGCCCGGTCGAGCCGAACGCCGACACCATCGTCAAAATGATGTCCGGCTTGATGGCTTTGAGCGATTCATAATCCAGTCCCAGCTTCCTCAAAACATTGATCGGCAAATTCGCAACGACGACATCGGCGCTGGCGATCAGGCGGCGTTTGATTTCGGCGCTGTCGGGATGCGCGGGATCAAGCGTGATGCCTTTTTTGTTGCGGTTCAATCCGATGAAAGAGGCTCCCTCGCCCTGGTCTGTCACCGGAATCAAATAGCGATCTTCACTGCCTTCGCGCCGTTCAATCCGAATCACCTCTGCGCCCATATCGGCGAGCAGCGTGGCGCAATACGGCCCTGCGATATAGCGCCCAAAATCCAAGACGCGAATGTTTGCGAGTGCTGCGGTCATTGATGGAGTCTCCGTAGAAAAAGTAGCATAACCTGCCGAGGTTGGATTGTTGCCACCAAAAAATGAAAAGAGGAAGCAGGCAACCTCGGCAGGTTGCGCTACTCTTGTTTGCAGGTGTCGTTATTCTTCGGCGATTTTGACTAACTGCTTGCCGGTGTTTTTGCCGTGCAACATTTCGATGAAGGCGCGTGGAGTATTTTCCAGTCCTTCGGCAAATTCTTCGTGATATTTGATCTTGCCTTGCTGAATCCATTCGGCCATTTGCCGCATTCCTTCTTCATAACGATGGGCGAATTGAAAGACCAGAAAGCCTTCCGCTTTGGCCTGCTTCACCAGCAATTGTCCGAAGAATCGCGGCCCCAGTTCGGGCTTTTCCAAATTGTATTGCGAGATTTGACCACAGATCGAAATGCGCGCTCTGGAGTTGAGCGCAAGCAAGACGGCATCCGTGATCGCACCGCCGACATTATCGAAATAGACATCCACCCCGTTCGGACACAGCGCGCGCAACGTCGCCACATAGTTATCCGTCGTTTTGTAATTGAATGCCGCATCGAAGCCGAGTTCATTGACGAGCCAATTCACCTTGTCATCTGTGCCTGCGATACCGACGACGCGGCAGCCTTTGATTTTCGCAATCTGTCCCACCAGCGAGCCGACCGCCCCGGCTGCGCCTGATACCACGACCGTTTCGCCGGGCTGCGGATCGCAAATCGCCAGCAGGCCAAAATACGCGGTCATTCCCGGCATTCCCAACACGCCAAGTGCCGTCGAAAGCGGAGCCAGGCTCGGATCAATCTTGCGTAAATCTGCGCCGTCCGAAATCGCATATTCCTGCCACCCCAACCGGCCCTCGACATAATCGCCAGCCTGATACCCCAGGTGCCTGGATTCGATCACTTGGCCCACTGTGCCGCCGACCATCACTTCACCTAACTCGACCGGTTTCGCATACGATTTTGCATCGTTCATTCGACCGCGCATATATGGATCAACCGACAGATACAAAATCTTAACGAGTACTTCGCCGTCGTTCGGCGATGGAGCGGGCGTTTCGATCAGGTTGAAATCAGAATCTTTGGGAAAGCCGACGGGACGCGCGGCCAGTGTGATTTGACGATTCAGCATCGGTGAAATTCCTTCGTTGAAAGTTGGGATGATTCCTTGACAGTAAACCTACCGGTCGGTAAGTTTAGGCGCGGTTTGGATACCCTGTCAATTTTCACCCAACAACGAAGGAATCGCGCGTATGAAACTCACGCAACCACGAATTGAGCCTTTGCCCGAAGAGCTTTGGGATGAGGACGCCAAAAAGCTGCTGCCGCGTGCGAAGATGCATGGGCGGACGCTGAATATTTTCAAAACGCTGGCACACCATCCGGCCTTGCTGGATCGCTGGATGGTATTTGGCAATCACGTGTTGTTTCGCTCGACGCTGCCACCGCGCGAACGCGAACTCGTGATCCTGCGCATCGGCTGGCTCTGTGAAGCGGAATACGAATGGGGCCAGCACGTCGTCATCGGCAAACGCGCAGGATTGACCGACGAGGAAATTCAACGCATCAAGCTGGGCGCAGAGGCCGAAGGCTGGAGCGAGTTCGATGCTACGCTGTTGCGTGCCGTAGACGAATTGCACACGGATGCCTGTATTTCGGATGCCACGTGGCAGTCGTTATCCGCGCGTTACAACACGCAACAATTGATTGATCTGGTGTTTGCGATTGGGCAATACAATCTGGTTTCGATGGTGCTGAATACGCTCGGCGTGCAATTGGACGAAGGCATTCCCGGTTTCTAAAAAGGATAATCACTATGCAACGAATCTCGATGTCGCTTCTGGCTCTGTTGCTGTTGACGAGCTTAGCCGTTGCGCAGAAAACTGCGCTGGATCGTTATGTGGCGAAACCTGATCCCGTGTATGGCTGGAAGCTGGTCAACACCATGCCGGGCAAGGATCACACCACGTTTGTCCTGGAACTGACTTCGCAAAGCTGGCGCAGCGCTGCCGAAGTGGATCGCCCGGTGTGGAAGCATTGGCTGACGATTGTGAAGCCACATAAATTGACGACCAACAAAGCCTTGCTCTTCATCGGCGGCGGCAACAACAACGACCCCGCACCAAAGCAGGCGGCGGAACGATCCGTGCTGTTTGCACTGGAATCCAATTCCGTCGTGGCCGATTTGGGAATGGTTCCGAATCAGCCGTTGTATTTCAGCGATTCCAAGGACAAGGCGCGCTTTGAAGACGACCTGATTGCCTACACGCGGGTCAAGCATTTCTCGACCAAAGACGATGAATGGCTGGTGCGCTTGGCGATGGTCAAAAGCGGCGTCAAAGCGTTGGACGCGATTCAGGAATTTATGCGGACCGAGGCCGGAGGCAATTTTAAAGTAGAGCAATTTGTTGTGGCGGGCGCGTCGAAACGCGGCTGGACCACGTGGCTCGTCGGCGCGGTGGACAAGCGCGTCGTAGCGATGATGCCGATGGTGATTGACGCGCTGAATTCTGAAGAAATCACCAAACATCATTTTGAAGTGTTGGGCTTTTTTTCGTCGGCATTGAATGATTATGTCAATCACGGTTTGTTCCCACACAAGATCGGTACGCCCGAATATCAAGCCGTGTTGGCGATTGAAGACCCCTACCATTATCGCCATCGCGCCCGATTGAAGATGCCGAAGTATTTGGTCAACGCTTCGGGCGATCAATTCTTTCTGCCCGACAATTCGCAGTTTTACTACGCGCAATTGCAAGGCGAAAAATATCTGCGCTACGTCGAAAACACGAAGCACAATCTGGGCGGCTCGGATGCGCGCGAAAGTATGCTCGCGTTTTACCTGTCAGTGCTGAAGAACCAGAAACGACCCCGCTATTCGTGGACAAAGGAGAAAGACGGCTCGCTTGTAGTAAAAACCAAAGACAAACCGAAAGAAGTGAATTTGTGGCAAGCGACGAATCCTAAGGCGCGCGATTTTCGCGTAGATACGATAGGCACTGCGTATAAAAAGACGCCGCTTCCGGCTGGGAAAAATGGCTTGTATGTCGGGCGCTTGGAAAAGCCCGCCACCGGATTCACTGCATTTTTTGTGGAGTTGGTGTATGACAGCGGTGGTAAATATCCGTTCAAATTCACGACCGAAATCAGCGTGGTGCCGGATGTGGTGCCGCACAAATTTGCAGAAGCAAAAGAGAAATACAAACAGTTCTTACCCCAGCCATAAGCCTCGGCGTGGGGCATCGTTGATCTGCCGGGAAGCGCGTTCCTGTTTTGCCTCTTCGGATATTCGTCTTGACGTTCTCGGCCTGCTCTCCTACACTTGGCTCGCTCAATTCGGCTCCTCATTGTTTGGCACGTTGAGCTTTCACTGGCAATCGCATGTTTCTCTGCATGTTTCTCTGTTTGTTATCAGGTAACATTCCCTTTTCTGTGGAAAGGTAGCTGGTTTCTCCCTTTATTATAAGCGCTGCCCGGTCTCTTCGCTTAACATCCGAACTACTCACACTGGTTTGTGACTCTCTTTTTTCCTTAGGCTAAGGTTTAGTATGAAGTTGTACCAAAATCGTCTTACCCGATTGCTGCCTGTAACGCGGTTGCCGTTACTTACCCTAGTATTTCTTCAAACCAATTACAGGATGGGCTGAGGAAATTTTCCCGGCAAGGAACAACCCCGACGAACATATAGATGATCAGGATCAATGAATCCGCTGATCGCACTTTGCCAGCTTGGTTTGGCCCGTTGGCTTACTCTTGAACCCTAGCACTATTAAAGATCCTACTGAAATGCGAATTTTATCTAAAACTACACACCAGCAGAAAACGCTGATGGCAAAGACCATTTCGATTCAATCAGCGCTCACCTATTTTGTCCGTCGCCATGGCTTACTCATTAGCCTATGTTTGCTTTCGGTGATTGCCATCACAGGGGTTCTGCTGCCGGGCTGGGCGAGCAATACTGCTGCGCTCCGGAAAGATTCAAAAGTAATATCGGAACAACTAAAAGCCAGACAGGCTCCATTGTGGAGGCAAAAGGCACCCCTGAGCACAACAAATATTTTGCTTGGGAGCCGCAGGGATTATCCAGGTGAGGTACGCCATCTGAACTTGGATTATTTGGGATTGTTAGCATTGGCTACGCACTGGCGTAGTGAAGGAGATACCTGGAGCGATTTGCTGCGCTATGCGACGCGCAGTAATGCGCCTGCCGCAAATGCTGTTTTTGCGAGCATTACTGTCACGACCACCGCCGACACGATAGACGCCGCTGCGAACTGTCCTTCGGTTACGCTAGCTTCCTTGCCTGGCCCGGACGGACAGATCAGTTTGCGCGAGGCGATTTGCGCGGCGAACAGTAACGCTGGCCCAGACACGATCACCTTTTCCGTCAACGGCACTTTCGCGTTGACTGGCGCGGCGAACGAAGACAACGGTGGCACAGGTGACTTCGACATCAAACAGAGCCTGACAATCAATGGCAACGGCACGGCTAACACGATCCTTGATGGCAGCGGCATTGAACGCATTTTCGACGTTTTTCCCAGCGCTGCCTCTACTTTTGATCTCTCTAATCTGACCATTCAAAACGGTGACACGCGCTCGACCTCCTTCCAAGAAGGCGGCGCAATGTATTTGCACAACAATGTCACTGCGACGCTTAACAGCATTCAGGTGATCAACAACTTCTCCGGGGCAAACGGTGCGATTGAGACTGGCGGCAGTCTGACGATCAACAACAGTGTGATCTCCAATAACCAAACGCTCCCGGCCAGCGGCAATGTTGTCGGCGGCGGGATTCGCAATGCCGGAACGCTGACGATTGATAATACGACGATCAGTAACAATACCGTACGTGGTGAAGGCGGCGGCATTGCCACCACCACTGGCACGGCGGTGACTGTCACCATCACTGACAGCACGATTTCCGGTAACACGGCCAGCGTTACCGGCGGCGGCAACGGCAATGGCGGTGGCATTTCGACTACCGGCAACCAGGGCACAATCAACATCACCAACAGCACGATTTCTGGCAACCGCGCGGATGCCAACGGCGGCGGCGCAGCGTTTGCGAGTGTCAGCGGCGGCGCAGTGACCCTGACCAACGTTACGATCACGAACAATACTGCCGACAACGATAACAACGGCAGCGGTGCGGGTGGCGGCTTCAGCCAAGGCAACACGACTACCGTGACGTTGCGTAACACCATCGTAGCGGGCAACTTCAATTCCACTGCCGCCACGCGCGATGACATCAGTGGTGCTGTAGTCAACACGAGTTCGTATAACCTGATTGGCGACGGCACCGGTATGAGCGGCACTACCAACGGCGTCAATAACAATCAAGTCGGTTCTGGTGCCAGCCCGATCAATCCGCTGCTTGGCGCGTTGAGCAATAACGGCGGCTCAACGCAAACCCATGCGCTGTTGAGCGGCAGTCCAGCGATTGACACCGGCAGCACTGCGCTCGCGCCTGCGACGGATCAACGCGGCGTGACGCGCCCTGGCGGTGCCGCCGCCGACATCGGTGCTTACGAGGTGGGCGACACCGTGCCGCCTGATACAACGATTACGGGCAATCCGACCAATCCGAGCAACAGCAGTTCGGCAACTTTTACCTTCACCGGTTCGGATAATGTCACACCGGCGGGTAGCCTGACTTTCCAGTGCCAGATTGATAGCGGCGGCTTTAGCGCCTGCACCAGCCCACGAACTTACACGGGGTTGGCCGATGGTTCACACACGTTTCAAGTGCGGGCGGTTGATGCAGCAGGCAATACCGATCCGACGCCCGCTTCCTATACCTGGACGGTAGACGCGACCCCGCCGAATACGACGATTACGGCGAACCCGACCAATCCGAGCGCGAGCGCCAACGCTAGTTTCAGTTTCACGGGCAGCGACCCTGGCGGCAGCGGTGTAGCCAGCTTCCAATGCCAAATGGACGGCGGCGGTTTCAGCAGTTGCACCAGCCCGCAAACCTATGTTGGCTTGGCTGACGGTTCGCATACGTTCCAGGTGCGGGCGATTGACGCAGCAGGCAATGTTGATCCGACACCCGCCAGTTTTACGTGGACAATTGACGCAACCGGGCCGGATACGACGATCACCGCGAATCCGACCAATCCAAGCGCTAGCACCAATGCCAGCTTCAGTTTTACAGGCAATGACGGCAGCGGAACGGGTGTCGCAAGCTTTCAATGCCAACTCGATGGTGGCGGATTCAGCACCTGTACCAGCCCGCAAAACTACACGGGCTTGGCGGACGGTTCGCATACGTTCCAGGTACGCGCCGTGGATACGGCGGGCAATGCTGACAGTACACCTGCCAGCTACACCTGGGTGATTGATACGATTGTGCCGGATACGACGATTACGGCGAATCCGACGAATCCGAGCGCGAGCGCCAACGCCAGTTTCAGCTTCACCGGCAATGATGGCAGTGGCAGTGGTGTGGCCAGCTTCCAGTGTCAGCTTGACGGTAGTGGATTCAGTGCCTGCGCCAGCCCGCAGACCTATACGGGATTGAGTGATGGCTCGCATACCTTTCAGGTGCGCGCCATTGATGCTGCGGGTAACACAGACAGCACTCCGGCCAGTTTCACCTGGAGCATTGATACAGCGCCGCCGGATACCACAATCACCGCGAATCCACCCAACCCAAGCAGCAGCACTTCTGCCAACTTCAGTTTCACCGGTAATGATGGAAGTGGTAGTGGCGTCGCAGGCTTCCAGTGCCAGCTTGATGGTGGTGGGTTCAGCGCCTGCACCAGCCCGCAAAACTACACCGGGTTGAGTCAGGGCAGTCACACCTTCCAGGTACGCGCCATTGATACTCTGGGCAATATAGACCCGACCCCGGCAAGTTACACTTGGAGTACCAACTCGCCTCCAACGATCATGGCAGTGGCCACTTCCCGCACGGAGGGCAGCCCCGTTTCAAATTCGCAGATTGCCACCGTCAATGATGTTGAAGACGCAGAAGATCAATTAGGCGTCACTGTGAACGGTGGTGCCTCAGCAATGAGTGGCGGCATCACGATTAATAATATTGTAGTTAGCAGTACCGGGATTGTGACCGCCAATGTCGAAGCGGTGTGTGGCGCTGTCACCACCGATTTTACCTTGCGCGTGACCGATACGGTAAGTGGATTCAACGAAACGATTTTGAAAATCACGGTTGATCCGAATACGCCCCCAACGCTGACATATCCGGCTGAGGTTGCCGCCAGTTTAGGCCAGACCCTGACTGTCAATCCTGCCACAGGGCCAGCAGATAATGGCCCGAATTTGGTGCTGGCGGTAGAAAGTATCAGCGCCGGATTTACAGGGACCGCCAGCGTTGCCAGCAATGGTCGCGTGACGATCAATAATGCCGGGCCATTAGGGACGCACACGTTCACCATTAAGGCGACGGATAACTGCGGCGCGATGACGCAGACCAGTTTTATGGTGACGGTGTTTCCCTTCATTGCGCAGTTATCTGATCCGTTGATCTGTACGGATAATGGGACAACGTTGGCGGTGCATGCCGAAGTCACCAATCCCAATGCAGTAGCCGCCAATCTGAACTTTAGTGCGACGATTCCCGCTCCCATGAGCGGAGTCGCCAACACGTGTGTTTCTTCCGCTGGGACCTGCACACTGACTGCCAATAACGTCACAGTGACTGGCCTGATTGCACCGAATCAGACGGTTACGATTGATTATAAGGTCGCGGTTGCGAATGGTACGCCACAGGGAACGCAGCTCTGTATTGATTCCACCGCGAGCTTCAATGGCGGCCCCGTGGCGATGGTCCAGGCTTGTACACAGTTGAATTGTCCTGCTGGCGGGGTGGTTCAAGCCAATGCCCAAAAGACGGGATCGGTGCTGGTCTTCCCGTATTATAACTCTCAGTCGGCTACCCAAAGTGATACCCGCATGACCATCAGTAATGTTGGCAATGTCACGGCGAATGTTCATGTCTTTTTCATCGCCGGGGCAAGTTGTGAGGCGGCCAATCTGTTTATTTGCCTGACACCAAGAGCCAGCTTTTCATTCAAGGCGTCGGAGTACGATCCCGAAACGACGGGATGGTTACTCGCGGTAGCGGTGGATGATCAGGGACGTCCCATCCGCAACAACGTTCTGGTTGGAAATGGTTTTGTCCGCGAAGGTTCATACCTGGGCAACTATGGAGCAGAGAGCTTTGCGGCTCGATCAGGAGCCGTGGCGGCGTTCCCCAACAATAATACTGCCACGCTGTTTTTCGATGGTTCCAGCTATGATGCCGTACCCGATCAGTTTGCGGTGGAGTTGCAAAGCCCGCAGGAAGTGCCGGGACAGCGATTGGTGACGGTCGGCCTGCGTGGCGATTTGACGGCAAGCCAAATGAGCGGCGCAGGACAGGTTGGCACTGGTTTACTGGTCAATGGTAATGAAAGTCCAATGAGCAGTTTCGTCAGTTTCTTGAATGGTAATTGTCAGGCGCAGGCGATCTTGACGGGGACAACGCCGCGCGTCGCAGGAGGCGTGAATACCCTGATCCCGCCAGGTCAGGTGGGTACGATGCGCTGGCAAATCGGCGCGGGCGTTGGATTATTAATGACGCCGCGCGGTGCAAATGGCTGGAGTGGGATTCGGAATTTGCATAAGACCCGTGCCACCACAAGTGCCATTACAATTCCGGTCTTTCCTCCCGTTTGTTAAGGCTGCGTTACGATCTTACACCAATGAATTTCGGGGACGCCCGCGTCCCCGAAATTCATTTCGTATACTCTGAGCTTCAGCCTTTAACTGCATGCAGTTGAGCCGTGACCTTCGTCAACATTTCGATTCGATACGGATCAACCGGATTCCTCCAATTACCGTCGGTTTTAAAATACGAACCAATAATGAACCCATCCGCGACATCATAAAACTGAGCAATGTTTTCAGCCTCAATGCCAGAGCCAAGAAACACGGGCAAATGGCAATGTGCTTTGACTTCCGCTACGTCTGATTTTTGCGGCGCATCGCCCGTGACGCTCCCCGTCACAATCACGGCATCGCCGCGCATAAATTCGACGGCTTCTGCGGTCGCACCTAACCCGATGTCTGCCGTGATGGCGTGCGACGAATGTTTCTTTTTTACATCTGCCCACACTTGCACGCGTTCTGCACCAATCAGTTTGCGATAGCGAAGCAGCTTCGCGGCTGACGATTCGATGATTCCTTCGTCCGCGACATGTGCAAAGACGAAACCTTCCGCGCGAATAAAATCCAATCCGGCAGCGTGCGCGACAGCCATTGCTTCCAGATTGGCTCCGGCGAGGATTTGAATGCCGACGGGCAGGTTGGCTTCGGCTTTGACGGCTTGTCCAATGATAGTCATGGCCGCGACGATTTCCGGCCCAACCGTGCCACGCAAATACGGAACGTCATGCATGTTTTCAATCACGATGCCGTCAATGCTGCTGTTGCGATACAGTCGCGCTTCCGCCACGGCCTGCGCCATCAATGTGGCTACGCTCTGGGTGCTGGCGGGCGTGCCGGGCAACGCGCCGACGTGAATCATTCCCAGGATGGGTTTGGCTTGTGAAAAGAGTGTGCTCATATGATTTTCGGGATTCCTGGTTACTTTGTTGACCGCGCGATTGTGCGCGAGCAATCAATGATTGACAATCGTGGAGCTGAAAAGTAGGCTACCGCTCGCTGTTCACCGCGCTCCAGTTTTATCTGTTCCAGGGATGCCCCAAACTGACTTATGGAAATCACGCCTGACGTTTTAGAAAAAATTCGTGCCAAATTCGAGCAAAATCATTTCCCCCAAATGGTGGGCATTGAGATTGATACAATCGAACCCGGTCGTGCGAAATTAAGCCTTGAAGTCAGCGAAAAGCACCGACAGTTACAAGGCATTATGCACGGCGGCGCAATTGCAACATTGATTGATACTGCTGTTGCCTTTGCCATCGTAGGAGCGTCGGAGCCGAGCGCAAAGTTTACGACCATTGAATTAAAAGTGAATTATTTGCGCCCGATTGTGGAAGGTCGTGTTATTGCCGAGGCGCGCTTAATTCAAAACGGCAAACGCATCATCGTTGCTGAATGCGATGTGTTTGATCCGGCGGGGAAATTGGCCGCGAAAGGCCTCTTGACGTATATGCGATTGAATTAGGAGTACATTTTCATGAAACCAGAGATCACCGATTTTTTTAATATTTCCACGTTATTGTCCGATGAAGAAAAGCTCGCTCAACAAACCGTGCGCAGCTTTGTCGAAGAGAAAGTCAAACCGATCATTGCTGAATGCTATGAGGACGCGAAATTCCCCCGCGAATTGATTGCAGAGATTGCCGACCTGGGATTGTTCGGTTCGACGCTGCCGGAAAAATACGGCTGTGCGGGTGCCAGCAACGTCATCTATGGATTGACCACCCAGGAACTTGAAGCGGGCGATTCCGGCTTGCGCAGTTTTATTTCCGTGCAAAGTTCATTGTGCATGTATCCGATTTACACTTTCGGCAGCGAGGAGCAACGGATGAAATGGTTGCCGGGGATGGCCGCCGGAAAAATCATCGGTTGTTTCGGATTGACCGAAGCGAACTCCGGTTCCAATCCCGCCGGGATGAAAACGCGTGCGCAAAAAGTCGCCGACGGTTGGTTGCTCAACGGCAGCAAAGCGTGGAT
Source organism: Blastocatellia bacterium (assembly GCA_016789725.1). Lineage (GTDB taxonomy): Bacteria > Acidobacteriota > Blastocatellia > RBC074 > RBC074 > JAFDVL01. Next base: position 33,743 of record JAEUQN010000025.1, read on the forward strand.
CACCAATGGGACGCTCGCCGACATTGCGATTGTGTGGGCGAAAACCGATGACGAAACGATTCGCGGCTTTCTGGTAGAAAAAGGCACGCCCGGCTTCACTGCGCCCGAATTGCATCACAAGATGAGCTTGCGTGCGTCAGTCACGTCTGAACTATATTTTCAGGATTGTCTGATTCCCGAAGAGAATTTGTTGCCCGAAAGCAAAGGTTTGAAGAGTCCATTGATGTGCCTGACACAGGCGCGTTACGGCATTGCGTGGGGCGCGATTGGCGCAGCGATTGATTGTTATACGACGGCGCTGAACTACGCCAAACAGCGCGTGCAATTTGATCGCCCGATTGGCGGATTTCAATTGACGCAAAAGAAGCTGGTCGAGATGGCGACTGAGATTACGAAAGCGCAATTGCTCTGCCTTCAATTGGGTCGGATGAAGGACGAAGGCACAATGGACCCACTGCACGTTTCAATGGCGAAGATGAACAATTGTGCGATGGCTTTGGACGTCGCGCGTTCCGCACGCGGCATTCTCGGCGGCAACGGCATTATGGCTGAATATCCGATTATGCGGCACATGGCGAACCTCGAATCGGTCTACACCTACGAAGGCACGAACGAAGTTCACCTGCTGGCGATTGGGCGACATCTGACCGGATTGGATGCGTTTTCGTAAAAAGACCAAAATCAACTACGAAACAGGCGGACCTCTCGAAGCCGATAGAAATATCAGGCAACCAGAACCCGTTCGCCTGTTTCGTCATCTCCAACCTTTCCTTTGAAAAAGGGGCAATTCAATGACCCAACCTGCATACAATCCGTTGCGCATTCCACGACCGCCGCAATTCACCTCCATCGAAGACGAACGGCAACATCGCAAAGAACGCTTGACTGCTTCGTTTCGGCTCTTTGCCAAGTTCGGTTTTGATGAAGGAGTCGCCGGGCATATCACCGCGCGCGATCCCGAAAAGCCGGATCATTTTTGGGTCAATCCCTTCGGCATGCATTTTGGGCTGATTAAGGTTTCTGATCTGGTTTTAGTCAATGAGCGCGGGGACGTGGTCGAAGGCGATTACGATGTTAATCGCGCCGCCTTTGCGATTCACTCGCAGGTTCACGCCGCGCGCCCCGATGTCGTTGCCGCCGCGCACGCGCATTCGATGTACGGCAAGTCGTGGTCCACGCTCGGTCGCCTGCTGGACCCCATTACGCAGGATGCCTGCGCGTTTTATGAAGATCACGGCTTGTTCGATGATTACACGGGCGTTGTCTTTGACCCGGAAGAAGGTGCGCGTCTGGCGAAAGCGGTAGGGCAAAACAAAGCCGCGATCCTGCGCAATCACGGTTTGCTGACGGTCGGCAAAACGGTGGACGAAGCGGTCTGGTGGTTTATTACGATGGAGCGTTGTTGCCAATCGCAATTGTTGGCCGAAGCGGCGGGCGCACCGATCAGCGTTGATCCCGAACACGCCCGGCTGACGCGTGGGCAAGTCGGTTCCACCGAAGCCGGATGGTTTCAGTTCCAACCAATGTACGCAATGATTACCAAAGAACAGCCGGATTTGTTTGGCTAATTCCTCGATCAGTTGCCTCCTCTTTTCTAGCTCCGGTTTTCTGAGATCGCTATGCACCCCATCAAAACTACGGTTGACCACACCTCCGAAGCCTATCAGGCAAACTTCACCACCAATCTGGCAAGCGTCGAACGGCTCAAACGTGAGCTTGCCAAATCTACCTTAGGTGGTGGCGAGCAATACGTGCAGCGGCATTTGAAGCGCGGCAAATTGTTGCCCCGCGAACGCGTCGAAATGTTGTTGGACGAAGGTTCGTACTTTCTGGAAATCGCGCCGCTTGCGGGACACGACATGGACGCCGAATTCATTGGCGCGGGCGTTGTTGGTGGCATTGGCCTTGTGTCCGGCAAACAATGTTTCATCATTGCCAACGAAGCGACTGTCAAAGGTGGTGCGGTCAGTGAAATCGGTTCCCGCAAAAACGCGCGGCTCGCCGAAATCGTCGCGACGAATCATCTGCCTTCGATTTCGTTAGTCGAATCCGCCGGAGCCGATTTGCCCGTGCAGCACAAAATCTTTGTGCCGGGCGGCGCAGGCTTCAAGGAAATCACGCGCCGGTCGAAAGCACGTATTCCTTCGATCTCTGTTGTGTTCGGCAATTCAACGGCGGGCGGCGCGTATCTGCCGGGTATGTCGGATTATGTGGTGATGGTGAAGAAGCAGGCACAAGTGTTTTTGGGCGGGCCACCGCTCGTCAAAATGGCGACGGGCGAAATCGTGGACGAAGAAAGTTTGGGCGGCGCGGAAATGCACTCGAAGATTTCCGGGCTGTCCGATTACTTAGCCGAAAACGAATTGGACGGCCTGCGAACGGCGCGCGAAATCGTGGCGCACCTCGAAGACCAACCGCAGCCCAAACGCATCGCCGTCGAAGAACCGCTGTATCCTGCCGATGAATTGCTCGGCGTCGTGGCGTCTGATGTCAGAATCCCTTTTGAAGCCCGCGAAGTAATTGCGCGGCTCGTGGACGGTTCGCGCTTTGAGGAATTCAAAGCGAAGTACGGCACGACGCTCGTGTGCGGTTGGGCCTACCTTCACGGCTTCCTCGTCGGCATTCTGGCAAACAACGGCGTGCTGATTTCGGAATCCGCCAACAAAGGCGCGCAGTTCATTCAACTCTGCAATCAACAAAGCATTCCGCTCCTGTTTCTGCAAAACATCACGGGTTTCATGGTCGGTCGCAGCTACGAAGAACAAGGCATCATTCGCAACGGCGCAAAGCTCATCAACGCGGTCTCGAATTCCACTGTGCCTGCGATCACGGTGATGATTGGCAGCAGCTATGGCGCAGGCAATTACGCAATGTGCGGGCGCGCGTATGATCCGCGTTTCGTCTTCACGTGGCCAAACCATCGCATCGCCGTGATGGGCGGGCCACAACTCGCAGGCGTCATGGACATCATCAAACGCGATGCCGCCGCGCGCGCGGGCGTGCCGATTGACGAGGCGAAACAGGCGATGGCGAAACAGATGTTGGAAGCGCAGATCGAAAAAGAATCCGATCCGTATTTCGCTACGGCGCGACTGTGGGATGATGGCATCATTGATCCGCGCGACACACGAACGGTGCTGGCGATTTCATTGCTGGCGGCGTATCAGAAACCGTTTACGGGGACGATGGAATGGGGCGTGTTTCGGCATTAAAGAGATGAAAACCACGGGGAACACGGGGCGCACGGGGACAAATCACTGAATAGCAGCTTTCTTTTCCCTGTGAACCCCGTGTTCCCCGTGGTTTATTTTTAAGAACAAATTTGTCCCACATTTACAAAAACATTATGCACTCAGAATTTGATCTAATCATCCGCGGCGGCCTCATCGCAGACGGAAGCGGCGCAGAACCGCGCATCGCCGATGTTGCGATCAACGGCGAAACCATAGCCGCCGTCGGCAACATCGCCGCGCACGGACGGCACGAAATTGATGCGCACGGCAAACTCGTCACGCCCGGTTTTGTGGACATTCACACGCATTATGATGGGCAAGTGACATGGGAAAATCGGTTGGTTCCGTCTTCATCGCACGGCGTGACGACGGTTGTGATGGGCAATTGCGGCGTCGGTTTTGCGCCCTGTCGCCCTGATCAACGCGAGCTGCTGATTCGCCTGATGGAAGGCGTCGAAGACATTCCGCATCCTGTGTTGGTAGACGGTTTGCCGTGGACGTGGGAAACCTATCCTGAGTATTTGAATTACCTCGCCGGGCGTCAGTATGACATGGACATTTGCGGCTATCTTCCGCACGCCGCCGTGCGTGTGTATGTGATGGGACAGCGCGGCGCGGATCGTGAGCCTGCGACGGAGGCGGATTTGGCGGCAATGGCGCGCATCGTGCGTGAAGCGATGGACGCAGGTGCGATGGGCATTTCGACTTCACGTACGTGGTTTCATCGTTCCAGCGACGGGCATTTGACGCCGGGTTATCAGGCAGCGGAAACGGAACTGCTGACGCTCGCGCGCGAGTTGCAAGCCGCTGGTAAAGGCGTGATCGAATTGGTCACAGATTATGAAGACGGCAATGCGTTTGGAATGATGCGACGTTTGGCGGAACAGTCGGGGCGACCGCTGTTGTTTTCGTTGCTCGAAGGCGAATACGGCCCGATGACGATGGAATGGCGCGCGTTGTTAGACCAAGTTGCGGCGGCCAATGCGGAGGGCGTTTCGATTAAAGCGCAGGTGTTGGCGCGCGCGATTGGCGTGATCCTCGGATACGAATTGACGCTCAATCCATTTTGCACGTCGGAGACATACAAAGAGCTTGCGGACTTGCCTGTGCCGGAGCGCATTCAGCGATTGCATCAACGGGAAATTCGCACGCGCATTCTGGCCGAAACGACTGCGCCAAATCCGGCGATTGCCTTGAGCCGTTTGGTACGCAACTTCGGCTCGATGTTTATTCTCGGCGACCCGCCCAATTACGAGCAGCCGTTTGAGCAAAGCATCGCCACGCGCGCGGAACGTTTGGGGGTGACGCCGGAAGCGTTGGCGTATGATTTGTTGCTCGAAAACGAAGGCCGCAACACGCTGTACACGACGTTGTGCAATTATGCGGGCGGCAATCTGGAAACATCGCTGGCGATGATGCAGCATCCATCAACCGTGCTGGGCTTGGGCGATGGCGGCGCGCATTGCGGGACGATTTGCGACGGCAGTTACCCAACATTTATGTTGACGTATTGGGTGCGGGATCGGCGCGGCGAACGACTTTCATTACCCGCCGTCGTCAAGATGCTCAGTCACGACACAGCACAGGCGATTGGCTTGCAGGATCGAGGTTTGCTACAACCCGGCTATCGCGCGGATGTGAATGTGATTGATTTTGATCACCTGCATCTGCACGCGCCGGAAGTGACGTATGATCTACCGAGCGGCGGTCGTCGTTTGGTGCAACGCGCAGAAGGCTACGCGGCGACCATTGTGCGTGGCGAGATTGTGTATCAGGATGGCGAGGCCACCGGCACTTTGCCCGGTCGGTTGGTTCGTGGGCCTCGAACACGCGAAAGTAAAATCCCGGCTGCAATCTGATCTGCGCTGACTGATCGTAGTATCTGGTGACTATTTCCAAAGGAGACATGCATGAAAAATTGGATGTATGCACTGCTACGCGGACTATGCCTGGTCTGTAGCGTGCAAGCTGTCGAAACCAAACGCGCGGTCGTGATTTATGAAGATAAGGCGAGCGAGGTACAAGCATATACTTCGTTAAGCACGAAGCCCGACGATCTGTGGATCACCTTGGCCGATCTCAAACGTGCGACGGGTTTCGTCAACAAACCGCAAGGCGTTTGCCGCGCTGAACTCTGCTTCCCGCTGCCGAAAAAACGCCGCACCGAATTTCTGCAAACCCAAAGCAAAACGACGTGGTTCAATTTGACGGAGTTTGCGCGTTTGCTAAAACAGCCCGTTGCGCGCGATGACGAACGGGCGGCGTGGTATTTTGGCCCGCGCCCGGAGGTGCAAAACAGCTTCACCAAATCGCTCGCCGCGCCGAATTTCACGCTGCCGGATATGAACGGCAAGCAGCATTCGCTGCGGCAATTTCGCGGCAAAAAAGTGTTGCTGCTTACATGGGCTTCGTGGTGAGGGTGTCGCTTTGATCTGCCTGGATGGCAGAAATTGTACAGCGAATTGAAGAGCCAGAATTTCGAGATTATTTCTGTTGCACAGGACACGGGCGGCGTCAAAGATGCAGGCCAATGGATCGAAGCCGCCAAGCCTGAATACACGGTGCTCATTGACACGCAGCACCTCGTCACGCGGTTGTACGATATGGTCAATGTGCCGACCGCCGTTTGGATCAATGAACAAGGCCGCATCGTGCGTCCGAACGAAGTCGCGTATGTGGACAATCGCTTCAAACCGTTGCACAGGCTCGAAGCCGAAGAGTATCTGGCGGCGCTGCGCGATTGGGTGGCGAAGGGTGAGAAAAGCACGTTTGCGCTGAGCGAATCGGAATTGAAGCAACGCCTTGCACCGCAAAATCCCGATTGGGCATTGGCGGCGGCGGAATTTGGTCTGGCGGAGTATTTGTATCGTCAGGGCCAGAGCGCGGCTTCGATTAAGCATTACAAAGAAGCGCAACGGCTGAATCCAGAGAACTGGAATTACAAACGTCAGGCGTGGGCGCTCACCGATGCTGAGCGTGAGTACGGCACGAACTTTACGAAAGAAGTGCAGAAGTTGAATGGCAAGCCCTACTACGCCCCACGTCGTTTGCCGGATAAGAAATAATCGCGCCTTCTGCTTGTTTTGTTTGTCCTCGGAACGTCCGCCGCTCTTCAAGTCTGTTCAGATTGAATCGCGGCGGGCTTTTTTCGTCGGTGCTTTACATCCACTGTGAGAAATGGAATGCTATCGGTGATCGTTTTATGCAAGTACTACGACACATCTGGAAACAAGCGCCCGCGCTGATTTTGTTGTTGCTGTTTCTCAGCGGTTGGCTGGCTGTGCCTTTGACGCTGGCGGCACCGGAACCGATTATTTGCGGGATGGTGTGTTGCGAAGAAAGTGGCGAGTGTTGCTGTTTTGTTTCGCGGCAAGCACATCATCACGAAGATGGCGATACGGACGAAGAGGCACAGCTCATCGCCTTTCGCCAAGGCTGTCAGTCGAATTGCACGACACCGCCATCCGTCAGCTCGCATACTTTCCAACCCAAAACTCTTCCTTCCTTATTGCGACTGGAATTGATCGCGCCGGATGAACCGCTTGCGCCTCAATGGCTCCATCCAGATCAGTTGGAACTGGGCCGCAATTCGGCCCCTCGCGCCCCTCCGATTTTCTCCTGACTCTTCTTCTCATTTTGCGTGAACGCAATGGCGTAGATAAAAGGTTTCGTTTCTGAAAACCGCTTGTCTGTCGCACCGCGTTTGCTCGCAACATTGGTCGAAACGCTTCATCACGAATGAGCTTTTTTCTCGGTAATCCTTTCGTCTCATGGTGATGAGTTCAGCGATGCGACCAGCCGAGGTGCGTCTCTTGGCACTCGCCTCGGACTTTTCAGGACAGCTTGTGTCATTGTGCTGAGCTGTCGAGGGGAGTGTTATGAAAGTTCAATCATTATTGATGGGCTACAAAATGATGTTGGTTGTTTTTCTGCTGTTGGGCGTGAATACTTTAGCTTGCCGAACGGCTCTCTCTAAAAACGGTCCTGACATCAAGCACTACGAACTTCAAGGTCGCGTCGAGTTCGTAGATCAAAAAAATAGTGGCGTCACCGTCGCGCACGAAGACATTCCCGGCTTTATGCCTGCGATGACGATGCTCTTCAAAGTCAAAGACAAGGCTTCGCTCAGCGGCGTCAAGCTTGGGGATCAGATCAAGGCCATTGTGGCCTACGACCGCCAGACAAAGGAAACCTGGCTTCAGCAAATCGTCGTGGTCCAGAAAGCGGCGCACCGATGAAAAAACAAGTGGCTACAATTTTACGGAGGAATCATTTTATGAAGCACAACTATTTCAAATCAGGCATTGTCATTGCACTGCTGGCAGTGTTCAGTTTGCTCGCCATCCAGAGCGAAGCCTATCCGCCATTCGTGCGTCAATCGGCAAAATTCGGCGCGAAGGATTGCACGTTCTGCCACACCGAACCGCAAGGCGGAGAAGGTTGGAATGAGCGCGGCAAATGGTTGATGGCGGAAAAAACAAAACGCAATGCCGACAGTATCAACGTCGAATGGCTGAGCGAGTATGACAGCAACGCGACTGCGGCTCCGGCCAATAAAACCGAAGACAAAGGCGACAAATGGGCGGAGTTGGAAAGCTACCACGAAATCATGTCGCAAACCTTTCACCCGGCGGAAGAAGGCAATCTCAAACCGATTCGCAGTCAGGCCGGAGAATTAGCCGCACGCGCGCAAAAGTGGCTGGATTCCAAACCACCGCTGATGTATGGCGTGCCATCCATCAAAGCCATTCTGGTCAAGCTCAATGCGGAATCGAAGGCGCTCGCCGAACTGGTCAACAAGAACGGCAGTGATGAAGACGTGAAGAAATCCATCACCGCTTTGCACGACCGCTTTCACGAAATCATCGGCGCTTGTCGCGTTGAGAAAGAGAAGAAAAAATGATTCAGGGGCGTGCGAAGTGTCCTTAGCCCGCGCGTGAGCAAGGGCTGCCTTAACGGCCACGACACCCGCCTGGCCGAAGCTGCCCTCCCTTACGGTTGGGCTACGGACACTACGTCGCCTCCATTTGAATTTGAACCGCTATTAGCGTCTACCATCCGTAACGAAAGGAAATCATGCAAAACAAATACAGATTCGCCAAACTCGCGCTCATCGCTGCGTTGATTCTCGGCGTTTGGGCCATCAACTTTGATTTCAGGGCGGCGGCACATGACGGCAAACAGCACGCACCAGCCGCCGCGAAAAAGCTGCGCAACCCGATTGCTCAGCCCACAGACGCCGACATCGCCAATGGCAAAGCGTTGTACGAACAGCATTGCGCCAAATGTCACGCCAAAGACGGCAAATCCCAAACACCAGCCGCGCAAATGATGAAGGCCAAGCCCGCCGATTTAACCGCGCATCACATGCACATGCTCACGGACGGCGAATTGTACTGGGTCACGACCAATGGCATTTTGAAAAGCGGCATGCCCGCGATGAAAACCAAAATGAGCGAACGCGAACGATGGCAAACGGTCGTGTATATGCGCAGTCTGATGGGCGGCATGAACACGGCAGTCAGCGGTTCGCAAGAAGTGATGCTGCGCTTCAAAGGAATGGTTGGTGACAAGCAATTCAATTGCGGCGAAAGCTACGAGGGCATCGGCACCACGAATTCCAAAATCACACCGAGCGACTTTCGTTTGTACGTTCACAACGTTCGCTTGCTTGATGCGAGCGGCAAAGAAACGCCCGTCAAATTGGAGCAGGATGGCAAGTGGCAAGTGGACAACATTGCACTGCTTGATTTTGAAAACGGCTTCGGCCCGTGTGCGAATGGCACAGCGGACACTCACGATTTCATCAAGGGAACCGTACCCGTCGGCAAGTACACGGGCGTGAAGTTTTCGGTCGGCGTGCCGTTCGAGCGCAATCACGCTGACCCGGCGAAAGCGCCTTCGCCATTGAATCTGACGCAACTGTTTTGGGTCTGGAATTCGGGCTACAAGTTTGCCCGCATTGAAATGACGACGACAGGCTTGCCGCGCGGCTGGATGCTGCATTTGGGCAGCACGGGCTGTCAGCCCGGCGGCTCCGCGCAAACCTTGCCGACGAATTGCACCTTTGCCAATCGCGCCGAAATCGCGCTGACGAATTTTAATACCAGCAGCGATATCGTCGTGACGGATTTGAAGAAGTTGCTCGACGGTGCAAACGTAGATGTCAATCAACCGAAGACGCCGAGTGGTTGCATGTCCGGGCAAGGAGACAGCGATTGCGCGCCGTTGTTTGCGAATCTTGGATTAACGTTCGCTGGGAAACAATCCACCAGGCAACAATTTTTTGGCGTAGAGAAACATCCGCAAACGGCGAGCTTGGGTAAGGCTTCTTTGGGAAAATCGGAGGGCGCGCGGAAATAACCGCCAACACTGCGGGCGAGTTCCAATGGGACTTGCCCGCAGGTTTCCCCGCGCCCAAAGTTTCTGGCGAAAACCCAATGACGCTGGCGAAAGTCGAACTGGGTCGCCATTTGTTTTACGACACGCGCCTTTCCGTGAACGGCAAACAATCGTGCGCTTCGTGTCACGACCAAGCCAAAGCCTTCACTGATGGAAAGGCGCGCGCGGAAGGCACGACGGGCGAAATTCATCCGCGCAGTTCGATGAGCATTGTCAACATCGCGTACACGCCTGTGCTGACGTGGGCGAATCCGAATATGAAGCAACTGGAACGCCAGGCGCTCGTGCCGATGTTTGGCGAGCATCCGGTTGAGCTTGGGTTGAGCGGCAAAGAAGCGGAAGTGCTGGCGAAGCTCAAGGCTGAACCGCGCTATCAAAAACTTTTTCCTGAGGCGTTTGGCGGCAACGTTGATCCATTCACGATTGACAACGTGACCCGCGCGATTGCGGCGTTTGAGCGCATTTTGATTTCGGGCGATGCGCCGTATGACCGCTATTTGAATGGCGAAAAGACGGCGATTCCCGCGTCGGCCAAACGCGGCGAAAATCTGTTTTTCAGTGAACGGCTCGAATGCTTCCATTGTCACGGCGGCTTCAACTTTTCGCAGACAACCGATCACGTCGGCAAAGCCTTCGCCGAAATCGAATTTCACAACACGGGCTTGTACAACCTGGATGGCAAAGGCGCGTTTCCGAAAGATAATCCCGGCACGTTTGAAATCACGCAGCGCGCCGAAGACATGGGCAAGTTCCGCGCGCCGACGTTGCGCAACATTGCGGTGACCGCGCCGTATATGCACGACGGCAGCCTCGCTACGCTCGAAGAAGTGCTGGATCATTACGCGGCGGGCGGGCGCACGATCAAAAACGGCGAATACAAAGGCGTTGGCAGCACGAATCCGAACAAGAGTTCGTTCGTCAAAGGCTTCACGCTGACGCCGCAGGAAAAGCGCGATGTGATTGCGTTTCTGAAATCATTGACGGATGAAAAGTTCCTGACGAACCAACGATTCGCCGACCCTTGGAAATCAACGCAAGCGGCAACGAATGCCACGCTCGAACGGCATCCGTTTCGCGGACGCATTGTGCGCATTGATGCGGACCTTCGACGTGTCACGGTTGCGCACGAAGCTGTGCCGGGACTGATGGGCGCGATGACAATGGGGTTTATGGTGAAGAATGTGGCGGAACTTGTCCCGCTCAAGCCCGGCGACTGGATCGTTGCTGAGTTGGTTTCCAATTTGGAAACCGGCGAAGCCTGGTTGGAACGGTTTCGTTTCCAACGCAAGAAACGATGACCACATCGCCAGGTTTCTGAGGTCGTACGCATTGGTATCTACACATGTCGAAGAAATGGTTTTTAGCTCTGAAAGAGCGCAATTCAATAGCCCCGCGCAGCGCGCTGGGGCCGGGAAACGTGTGACGACAAGCCCTGCCAGGGCGAAATAACAACTATGACGCCCCTTCAGGGCTTGGCTTGATGATGGCCTTTACCCCGCGCGATGCGCGGGGCTATTGAATTTCGCCCCTTTGGGGCTGTAAATCGCCATCCAAGAACTTGTGTAGATACCAATGGGTCGTACGATTGGCTAAATTGCGGGACTTGCTATTGGAACGCCAGCGATGTAGCCAATTGCGCTATGCCGCTTTTCCTGGCGCAATTCCGCCGCTGGAAAAAAACTGAAACCTCTGATAGAAAAAGTCGGTCTAACTTTTCACCTGACGTTTTTCTGAAAGGGCATCCATCACAATGAAAGCTACCGGAATTGGTTTGGTCATTTTGTCGCTGACGCTCAGTGTTTCGGCGCAAGTGCGTCGTCCCTTGTGGGCAAGCTTTGCTTCGCAAGTGCAAACCGGCACTGTGCGAGTAGAAGTCAGCGACCCGCAAGGGCAGGTGTTACAGGCCACCGGCAAATTGATCCGCCTGACAACCGGCGTGGAGCGCAGCTTTCAAACGGATGCGCAGGGCAAAGCTACGCTGGAGCAATTGCCTTTCGGGCGGTATCGGTTGGAAATTAGTACCGAAGGTTTCTCTCGCCAGACGGTGTTGGTTGACGTGCAGTCGGCCACCCCCATTACGCGGAATGTGACGTTGACGGTGGGAGCCTTGGCCTTCAATGTCGAAGTCGTGGCGGCGACTCCGTTGGCTGGGGCGGAACTGGAAGCGAATGAAATCCCGGCCCCTGTCCAAGTGGCTCCGGCGCGTGATATTCAAGCGAGTAACGCGCTTGACGTGGCGGACTTTCTCAATCGGCGGCTGAGGAGCGTCAATCTCAACGAAATTCAGGGCAATCCGTATCAGGCCGATTTGAACTATCGTGGGTATACCGCTTCGCCTTTGCTCGGCACGCCACAGGGCTTGTCCGTTTATCTGGACGGCGTGCGACTAAATCAGCCGTTTGGCGATGTGGTCAGTTGGGATTTGATTCCGCGCAATGCGATTGCCGAAGTTGCGCTGTTGCCCGGCTCGAATCCGATGTTTGGCTTGAACACGCTGGGCGGTGCGTTGGCACTGCAAACCAAAGACGGACGTAGCGCACCGGGAACCGCGCTGGAATTGAGCGGCGGCAGCTTTGGGCGTTTGGTCGGTGATCTGGAACACGGCGGAGCCAGCAGCAACGGCTTTCATTGGTACACCGCAAGCAGTTTGTTTTTTGAAGATGGCTGGCGCACGGATTCGCCGTCGAGCGTGCGGCAATTCTTTGGCAAGCTTGGCTGGCAGCGCGAAAAAACGTCGCTGGGCCTAACCGTGATGTATGCGAACAATTCGCTGATCGGCAACGGGCTGCAAGAGCAACGATTCCTTGACCGCGATTACCGCAGCGTTTATACCAAGCCCGACCTCACGGCCCATCGCGCGCCGTTTTTCAATTTTAATGCACGCCACGGCTTCAATGCGCGCGTCGCGGTTTCCGGCAATGCCTATTGGCGTTCGATTCGCACGCGCACGCTGAATGGCGACATCAACGAAGAGTCGCTGGAACAGCAGGTGTATCAATTGAGCGATGATGACCGCGATGCGTTGACGGCGGCGGGATTCACAAACGTACCGACGAATATCAACGCCGCGAATACGCCGTTCCCGTTTTGGCGCTGCATCGCGCAATCGTTGCAACGCGATGAGCCTTCCGAAAAATGCAACGGCCTGCTCAATCGCTCCAATAGCCGACAGTATAATTTCGGCGGCGCGGGGCAAATCACGCTCGTGAGCTTTCCCAACGGGCAACGCAATCAACTGACGGCAGGCGGCGTGTTTGATCGCAACCGCGTAGACTTTACGCAATCGTCGCAACTTGGTTATCTCACTCCCGACCGAGGCGTGATTGGCGTGAATTCGTTCGGCGACGGTGTGACGGGCGGTTTTGCCGATGATGAACCGTATGACACGCGCGTGGATTTGAACGGGCGCATCAACACATTCAGCCTTTACGCGACGGATGCGTTGGCGGTGGGCAACAAACTGACCCTGTCGTTATCGGGGCGTTACAACCGCACGACCGTCAGGAACCGTGACCGCATCAATCCTGGCGGCGGACGCGGTTCATTGGATGGCGACCACGCTTTTGATCGCTTCAACCCGGCAGTCGGCCTGACCTTTCGACCTGTGCGGTACTTGAACGCGTATGCCAGCTACAGCGAAGGCAATCGCGCGCCAACTTCGGTGGAATTGGGCTGCGCTGATCCTGAGTCACCATGCCGTTTGCCGAACGCGATGGCGGGCGATCCGCCGTTGCAACAAGTAGTGACGCGCACGTTTGAAGCGGGCTTGCGCGGCGGACAGGAAACGCGCCTCAGTTGGAGTCTGGGCTGGTTTCGCGGCGAAAATCGCAATGACATTTTGTTTGTCGCGTCAGAGCAAACTGGCTTCGGCTATTTCAAGAACTTTGGCAAAACACGGCGACAAGGCTTGGAAGCCGACCTCAACGCGCGCCTCGGACGTTTGAGCGTGGGCGGTGGTTACACCTTCCTCGACGCGACGTATCAGAGCGAAGAAGAAGTGAACGGCGAAAGCAACAGCAGCAGCGATGCCGAAGCGCCGGGCTTGGAAGGCCTGATCGAAATTGAACCGGGCGCAAAAATCCCACTGATCCCGCAACACATGTTCAAGCTGTTTGCCGATTGGCAGACGACGGAAAAACTCTCGTTGAATTTCGGCGTGCTGGCCTTGTCGGGTGCCTACGCGCGCGGCAACGAAAACAATCAACATCAACCGGACGGCACGTACTATCTCGGCAGCGGCAGATCGCCGGGCTATTCGGTTGCCAATCTGGGCGCACGCTATCAAATCAATCGCTACGTCGAATTGTTTGCTCGCGTAAATAATTTGTTCAATCGGAGATTTTTCACGGCAGCGCAATTAGGGCCGACCGGATTCACCGCGAATGGCAACTTTATTGCGCGGCCTTTTGCTCCGATAGAGGATGATTATCCGGGGCAACACGCGACGTTTTACGCTCCGGGCGCACCGCGTGGGGCGTGGGGCGGCATCCGGCTCAAATTCTAAAATGCTTTTCTCAAAAACAATCAATCCTGTCCGTCACCGCAAAAGTTATGCACAAAATTAAAACCCCTGTGGCGAAACTCCAACGACGTGAATTTCTGCAAAGCGGAACTTCTGCGGTGATGACCGCGATGCTGTTGCCAATGGCCGGCTGGGTCAAAAGCGATGCGATGTCGTTTGCCAACGACCCGTTTCAACTGGGCATTGCTTCGGGCGATCCGTGGCCGGACGGCGTCGTGCTGTGGACGCGGCTGGCTCCCAATCCACTGCAAGGCGGTGGAATGCCTGCACAAAATGTCCCGGTCCAATGGGAAGTCGCAACGGATGAGCGTATGCAAAATGTCGTTGCCAAAGGCCGCGCGACTGCCCGCCCGGAAATGGGGCATTCGGTGCATGTCGAAGTGCGCGGGCTGCAACCGGCGCGTTGGTATTGGTATCGCTTCACAGTGGATGCCGGGTCAAGTCCGATTGGGCGCACCCGCACCGCGCCCGCCAGCAATGCGAAAAATGATCGAATGAACTTCGCGTTTGTGTCGTGCCAACATTACGAAACCGGGTATTACACCGCGTACAAACATCTGGCGGCGGATGATCTGGAACTGGTGTTTCATCTGGGCGATTACATTTACGAAGGCGGTGCGGCCAATGATCGTGTGCGCAAACACAACAGCGCCGAAATCAAAACCATTGAGGATTACCGCAATCGTTATGCGCTGTATAAAAGCGATCCGTTGTTGCAACTGGCGCACGCGAATTTCCCGTGGGCGGTGGTTTGGGACGATCACGAAGTAGACAACAATTACGCGGGTCTGGTTCCCGAAGACAAACAAACCGCTGAAGAATTTGCACGCCGCCGCGCCTTTGCCTATCAGGTGTATTACGAACACATGCCGCTGCGGCGCTCGGTGCTGAAGCGTGGCAACAACGTCCAGATTTATCGCCACTTGAGTTTCGGCAATCTGGCGAGCGCCTACCTGTTGGACACGCGGCAATATCGCACCAATCAACCGTGCGACGATGGCAACAAACCCGCCTGCCCGGAATCGCTCGACCCGCGCCAGACACTCCTCGGCGATGAGCAGGAGCGATGGTTGCAACGCAGCCTGAGCCAATCTAAAGGGCGTTGGAATATTTTGGCGCAACAGGTCATGGTGGGGGCGTTGGATACGGCTCCCGGCGAACCGCAAACCTTCCCGATGGACCAATGGAATGGTTATGCAGCGGCACGCAAACGGTTGCTGGAGTTTTTGCGGGATCGCAAACCCTCTAACCCCGTGGTCCTGACGGGCGATATTCATTCCAACTGGGTCAATGATTTGAAACCGGAATTTTATCGTGAGAGTTCGCCGGTTGTGGCGACCGAATTTGTTGGCACTTCGATCACTTCTGGCGGTGACGGTTCGGATGTGCGCCCCACGACGGCAAAAGTTCTCTCCGAAAATCCGCACATCAAATTCTTCAATGCGCAACGCGGCTACGTACGCTGTTCGCTGACGCCACAGCGTTGGCAATCGGATTATCGCATCGTGACCGAAGTCTCAAAACCTGATGCCCCTGTCAGCACCCGCGCTTCGTTTGTGGTCGAAAGCGGCAGAGCAGGCGCACATCGCGTTTGAGCTAAAGCCGCCCCATAGCAAGCCGCGTTTTCCAAGTTGTCATCGCTTGATGTCACCAGCTTTCGCTTAGATCAGACATAATGAAAGGAACATCGTGAACATACGCATTTTGAAACCCGCGCTCGCCCTGCTCGTTTTACCTCTCTTCAGTGTATCCGGTTGTCTTTGGGCACAAGATGCCGGATTTAATTCCCGCCCGCCCAATGGCACGGAACAGAAACCTGCCTTCGCCGGACAAACCCGCGCCCCGGAAAAGAAGGCCAATGTTGCCTTTGAGGTCGTCACGGTTGCTGGTGGGTTGCAAACGCCGTGGGGGCTTGCCTTTTTGCCTGATGGACGAATGCTGGTGACGGAACGTCCCGGTCGTCTGCGTGTGGTGGGAAAGAAGGGCGAACTCTCTGAACCTGTCGCCGGGCTGCCGAGTGTGGATGCGCGTGGACAAGGCGGCCTTTTGGATGTTGTCCTTGATCCTAAGTATGCGACCAACAATCTCATCTACTGGAGCTATGCAGAACCTCGTGAAGGCGGGGCCAACAACACTGCCGTCGCGCGCGGCAAGTTCGTGGATGGTGCTGTGCCGCGAGTGGAAAATGTGCAGGTCATTTTTCATCAAGCGCCGTTGCTGCGGTCAAACTTGCACTTCGGCTGCCGGTTGGTGTTCTCACAAGATGGCAAACTCTTTATCACATTGGGTGACCGCTCCATTCCAGAAGGCCGGATGCAGGCGCAACAGATGGACGGATTATTAGGGAAAATCGTGCGCCTCAATCCCGACGGCTCGGTTCCGGCTGACAATCCATTTGTTGGGCGCGAAGGCGTACGGCCCGAAATCTGGTCGCTGGGGCATCGGAACATACAATCGGCGGCGCTTCATCCCGTGACAGGCGAACTTTGGGAAGTGGAACACGGCACGCGCGGTGGCGACGAACTCAACATCGCGCGCAAAGGGAAGGACTATGGCTGGCCGACGATTGCTTACGGCATTGAATATCGCGGCGGGCCAATCACGGGCGGCATTACGGCCAAAGAAGGCATGGAACAGCCGACGTATTATTGGGACCCTGTGATCGCGCCGAGCGGGATGACCTTTTATACCGCCAACCTGTTTCCGGCCTGGAAGGGAAGCCTATTCATTGGCGGTTTGGGCAGCACCAATCTGGTACGATTGACTTTGGACGGGGACAAGGTTGTTGGCGAGGAACGACTGCTGACAGATTTACAGCCGAAGCGGGAGCGCATTCGTGATGTTCGTCAAGGCCCGGAAGGCGCGTTGTACGTGCTGACCGATAGCGCCGAAGGACGCATCTTAAAACTCGTTCCTGCGCAGCGATGAAGGAGCTTGACTGCTTTAAAATTCATCTCCGGGAGCCGCTTACGAATACCAGCAAATGTTTCGTGAAGCGTGCTGGGCGCGCCAGCATCGTGCTGGCAACTGATCGGGAGAAGGATGTTTTCCTCGCCAAGGCCAGCAGGATGCTGGCGCGCCCAGCGGGTATTTTCAGAACCGGAAAACGGACAGCGAACAGCTAAAACCGAAAGCCGAGCGAGGCCATACCGTAATGAATGCGCGCGAAGTTGTACACCGACTGCACATCAGCGCCGCCATCCAGCAAACGATAGCCAATGCCGAAATGGACGCGCGGCGTAAGGTCATACGTAATCTTGGCGGAACCGTCCAACGCGCGCCCTTGTGATGCGCCCAGCCCTTCAAAGTCAACGACAAAATGCGAACGCTTCGTGAAGTTGTATTGCGCCGTAAAGGCCGCAAACGGCACGAAGCCCAGGTCTGGATCCGCGACCCGCAACGAGCCTTGCTGCAATTCGATCCTGGCATCGCGGATCAATCCGCCTGCGCCCAATTGCAGCTTCCATCGCTCGCTGTTTTTCAGCGTGTAGCGCCAATTGATGCGATAGTTGTTGAATTTGTAAATGCCTTTGGTCGGCACGTTTGCCTCGAAATTCGCATTCTCAAAAAATGTCCGCGTTGGCAAGGTGCCGGTGCCTTCTACCTGCAACGGCGCATACAAAAACCGCAGCGTGTTGCGCTCTGATACTTTGGCTTCAGCATAAACGCGAAAGTATCCGGCAGGGCCGGTCGCATTGAGCGCGCTGAATTTGAACTGCGTCCCGGTATCGCCCGGATTGCGCACCTCGTTGCGCGTAAAGTTGAGGACACCGCCTTCGACTTCAAGGTTGAGTTTGTAATCGTCTGTTTGCGCCAGAACAGGAGCCGAGTAGGTCAGGAAAACAGCCAGAACAACGAAGATAATATGTTTCATGATTCGCACAGTTTGCCGTAGAAACTTTGCGAAAACTTCATCAGTCTTTGCAGAAACTATGCTCAATGGCTGATCGTGTTGTGGGGCAATTCTTGATCTAACTTTTACGGACTTCGATGTAATACAAATCCGTCGCTACTTCAAACTCATCCTTTGTCAAATGGGTCTTCATCGTTTGCCACTCGGTCGTCGGGCGAATCGTTTGCCAGCTTGATTTGCGCCCCACCTTGACAGGCATCGCAAACGCCTTTTCATCGGCTTTCCAGCGATAGTCAACGCTTCCATTGGCAAATTTCAATTCCAACACCGGCAGCGCAGAGTGCCGTAAATATTGATCGAAAATCGGTGTCAGATTTTTCCCGCTTTGCTGATTGTAAAACCGCACGACATCGGTGGTCATGATGTTTTGATATGCAAACCGCGCGCAATACGCCCGCAGCATCTTCCACCACTTCGCATCGTCATCAATCACCGAACGCAGCGTGTGCAGAAACAACGCGCCTTTGAAATACTGATCCTGCCCCGGCGTGCGATTGGTTTCGGGCTTCGTGATAATCGGCTGCTGATTGCGCACTTTGGTTTTGTAGCCGTTCGTGTATTTGATCGCGTCCTCGTGCCCGAACAACGCTTCGACATAGACGCATTCGGCATATGTCGTCCAGCCTTCGTGAATCCATTGGTCAGACACGTCGGCGGCGGTAATGCTGTTGCCAAACCATTCGTGGCCGCTTTCGTGAATAATGATGAAGTCGAATTTCAGGCTGACGCCCACGCCCGTCCAATCGCGTTCCAGATAGCCGTTGGCAAAGCGGTTGCCATACGTGACCGCGCTCTGATGCTCCATCCCGGAGTAGGGAACTTCGATCAACTTGAAACCATCTTTCTTGAACGGATATTCGCCAAAGTATTTCTGATACGCCTCCATCATCGGCTTGGCCTGTGCAAATTGCTTTTTGGCTTTCTCCAGGTTTTCCGGTAGCACGTAATAATCCATCGCCAGATCGCCCAGCTTCTCGCCGAAATGTTCGTACGCGCCAATGTTCATCGACACGTTGTAATTATTGATCGGATAGCTGATCTGCCAATCCCAGCGCGTGTAGCCATCGCCCAAATCTTTCTTCCCTAAAAAACGCCCGTTCGACACATCCATCAAACCATTCGGCACAGCGATGTGCATTTGCATATTCTCGACTTCATCGCGTTGCTGATCTTTGTTCGGCCACCAAATGCTCGCGCCAATGCCTTCGCACGCGGTCGTAATCCAATGCCGTCCCGCCGGGTCTTTGCGAAAACTAATGCCGCCGAAGCGCCCCGTTTCCTGCGGCGCACCGGAGTAATAAAACTCAATCGCCTGCACCGAGCCTTTCTTGAGCGGCTTGGGAAAGTCCACATAGACCGTCCACAGTTCGCGCGTATATTTCAGTTCCGTTTTGCCATGCAGAATTTTGTCTACATTCAGGTTGGCAAACAGGTCGAGTTGAATGCGCGTATCTTCTTTGAGCATCTTGAACCGAATCGTATTCTTGCCGCTGATGAATTTCTTGTCAGGATCAACGCGAATGTCGAGATCGTAGGAAAGCAAATCGTTGTTCGCCCGCCACGGACTATATTCGCCCCGCAGGATGTCGGCGCGGGAAGGCGTTGGTGGCGTGGATGGCGCTTGCGCTGTTACCATCACGGCGAGCACGAGTGACGACAGGAAAGCGAAGCGCAATGTGTGGTGTAATCGCATAAAATTTCCTCTGCACAGTCAATATAGAATCTGCGTAAATGGCGAGAATATGCGTGCAGATGCGCTTGAAAGCAAGTCTGAAGGAGGTGAGTAGAAGGAGAAGGAGATTCTAAAGTCAGGTTATCGCATACGCCACGATCAGCGGACGCAACTTGAGTCTAAGCTTCCATTGTGGACGCTCCCCCATTTTTCACTGACTCAACTTCCTTAACAAGCATCTCTCTAAACTTCACTTGTAAAAGCTTGCGTACGTCATTAAGCTGTTTGTCAGCTGGCAAGAACTTTTTTAGTGTATTCTCGACTAGCTCAATCTTTTCTTTAGTAGTTAGGTCAATTAAGTTATCTATAAATAAGACGAAGAATACCCTTTGATCGGAACTCTCGTAGATCCCAATTTTTTCGTACTCTCGTTTTATTTCAAAATACCTTAATACGTAATCGGAGGACTTCGATAGATCAAACTTAGATTCTTTCTTAGATTCTTTGAAGACCGAATCATAATATTTTTCAAAGATATGTTTCTTCTGGTTCGATGCTTTTTCTGGGTTGCCTTGTATAGCGAATAATATTTGTCCGAATTTTTCCATGCTTATTTTATGGATATATTTTTTGTTGGCAGAAATACCTGTATCGCCTGACTTTCTTGCATAAACAATATTGTGTTCATCTAAAAACTGTTCAATCTGTATTTGCTCTTCGCTCAAGGATTTTAAATCAATATTAGAAATAGCATTTTGGCTGTTAGTATATTCTGCAATTTTATTTCTAACGTTCGTTCCTGTTGAGGTCTTGAATACCCTTATTAGTAGCTCACCGCCAGATAAGTATTTCTCTATATTATCAGCATCTTGCTGCTTAAAATTGTGCAAAGTCCTAAGAGTTTGACCTCCATTTACAATTTGGAAGTCATTTATACTTATCTTAACTTTTTTATGCGCATTAGTGTCTTCGGCAATGATGTCATTTGCTGTTAAGGTTAGGCCATTGTTATACATAAAAAACTTAGTTGGCTCTTCTTTCAGTGTTCTAGAAATACTCTCATTGAACTTTGAGCGCGTAATAAACCCTCGCACGTTATCAAAAAGAAGGTCATACTCCATTTCAGTTTTGTGCAAAACAGAAAAGTCTTCCATTCTGTAATTTCCCCTGTATTGCTCATTATCACAAGTAATCCTCAATAACTCATTTGCAGAAATACGAATTACATATGACTTTGAAGAAGATAGGCTATTTTCCACAAATGGCAATATAGAGTCTTTGTCAACATGGATTACTGCATTTATTGCGCTTGGCCTTAGCGACATGATCCTAGAAATTTGATTAAGCCCCATTGGAACTATTTCGAGATCATACAAGTCATTTAGCTGTTTTATTTCTGATGTGTTTGTATCTAATTCTTTAGATTCATTGCTAACTATATAGAGTCTCATCCTTCAAACGTCGGTACTATTAAGGTTCTTAATAATTTCTTCAGAATATT
Organism: Blastocatellia bacterium; assembly: GCA_016789725.1. Classification (GTDB taxonomy): domain Bacteria; phylum Acidobacteriota; class Blastocatellia; order RBC074; family RBC074; genus JAFDVL01. Next base: position 54,986 of record JAEUQN010000025.1, read on the forward strand.
TTCTTATTTTACCGGTTAAATCATTAACATTCTCAGTGACTATAGCGTTTACAAACTTAGTTGATAAAAATGATTCATTAAAACTCTGCTCTCTATCTACATTAAATTTATCTCTGAACTTGAAATTGTATAAATTAATATAGTTATTATCTTCGTCAATGTATACTGCATCAACTCCGCAATCTTCATCACGCTTATCAAATACTGCGCTATTAAAATCCATATCTGTAATTAACTCTAACAGATCAAGCGTGTCTTTGATATTGCACAAAGATTCGAGCATGAACAGGTAAAAACCATATCTCTCTTTATGCTTATCACTAGAGCCTGTAATTAACTTTAAGGTAAAAGAACCAATGAGTTAGCTTTTTGCCTTGTACTTTATGCTAAGGTTTTC
>JAEUQN010000260.1 GCA_016789725.1 Blastocatellia bacterium
GGGCGTGAACGAAACGATCTCCCCGTTTTCATACCCTGCTTTGCCCGCAAGTGCGCCCGTTTCGTGAAATGATCCGGGGTCAAGCAAACGATCAATTCGTTCGCGTACGGTAAGCCTGTGATTGCTGTGTTGTCGTGCGACGTTGGCCTCGCCGCCCATCTGTTTTGCTAATTCAACACGGCGTTTGATTTCGTCAACTTCAGGTTGCCAACTCAATTGCTTTCCTCCTGTTTTGAAGTGCCGCGCTAGACTCGCTGAGAAGGAACTGTGTTGTCAAGAAAAACGATTCCAGCCGCCTCTTTCATTCTCATCAGGCTTTCACAATTCCCCGCAAACAAGGTAGGCTAACGCTATGATTGAGATAATTGCTTTCGATGCGGACGACACCTTGTGGCACAACGAACGCCACTATGACGAAGCCAAAGAAAAATTTAAGCAGATTCTGACGCGTTATCACGATCCAGAATGGGTTGAGAGCAGATTGGATGCCACCGAATTGCAAAATCTGAAACGGTATGGTTACGGCATTAAATCTTTTGCGCTTTCGATGATTGAAACCGCTATTCAATTGACCGAAGGCCGTATTAACGGGAATGAAGTGCAAGAGATCATCACGATTGCCTGGGCGATGTTAGAAAAACCGATGGACGTTTTTGACGGTGTGCGCGAAACGATTCTGATGCTTTCAGAACAATACAAATTGCTACTCATAACCAAAGGCGATTTATTCGAGCAGGAAGCCAAGATTGCGCGTTCCGGGCTGGGCGATTTCTTCGATGGAATCGAAATCGTTTCCGAGAAAAACCCGGCAGCCTATGATGCCATTATCAAACGGCATCAGGTCGTTCCCCGAAGTTTTGTGATGGTTGGCAATTCGCTGAAATCGGACATTCTGCCGGTGCTGGAAATCGGCGGCCTTGGCATTCACATTCCTTTTGAAACGACGTGGGTTCACGAACTCGTGCCGGAATCTGAACTGGAAGGCAAAGACTTCATTCGCTTAACAACGATGGCGCATTTGCCCGCGTTATTGGCGTCTTTATAGAAATCAGTTGTATTTATGCGCCCACAGGATTTGATCGAAAAAAAACGTGATGGTTATGCGTTACAGCCCGATGAAATCGCCTTTCTGATTCGTGGCTATACCCGCGACGAAATCCCCGATTATCAAATGGCAGCCTTTTTGATGGCCGCGTTTTTGAAGGGGATGAACGACGAAGAAACCACCACCCTAATCGAAGAAATGCTCTACTCCGGCGATGTGTTACGGCACGATGAAATTGCCGCCCCAAAGGTAGACAAACATTCCACGGGCGGCGTGGGAGACAAGACTTCCATCGTGATCGCGCCTGTTGCGGCTGCCTGTGGAGTGTGCGTGCCAATGATATCCGGGCGAGCCCTGGCGCATTCTGGTGGTACGCTCGACAAGCTCGAAGCCATTCCCGGCTTTCGCACTAATCTGACGCTTGCAGAATTCAAAGCGACGCTCCAGCAATGCGGCGCGGCCCTGATTGGGCAAACGAAGGAAATCGCACCCGCAGATCGCAAACTGTACGCGCTGCGTGATCTGACGGCAACGGTTCCATTTCGTCCATTCATCGTGGCTTCGATTTTGTCGAAGAAATTGGCTGAAGGCATTGACGGTTTGGTGTTGGATGTAAAATTCGGCAACGGCGCGTTTATGAAGACGATTGAGGAGGCGCGCGCACTGGCACAAATGCTCGTCAACGCTTCACGCTCGATGGGTAAACGCACGGTTGCGTTGCTCACGAATATGAATCAACCACTGGGGCGCTGGGTCGGGAACGCGGTCGAGACGATGGAAGCGATTGAAGTTTTACGCGGACAATTGAACGGCGATTTTGCTGAGCTGTGCATCGAATTGGCGGCGCAGATGATGGTGGTTGGTGGTTTGACGAATGAGTTAGAGGAAGCGCGTGATCGCGCCATTGCCGCCATTCAATCGGGGGCCGCGCTCCAGAAATTCAGAGAGATTGTCAAAGTTCAGGGAGGGGATGACGCTCTCATTGATGCGGTCCGTACACCAGGTCAATGGTCGCCTTACACAAAATACAATGACCTTGTGATGTCCTCTCAGGCAGGGTTTGTTTCGCACCTTCAGACCGACGAGATCGGACGTGTCATTATGGATTGGGGCGCAGGGCGAACACATCTTGAAGACCCGATTGACTACAACGTCGGCCTCTACATTCACGCGAAGCTGGGCGATGCTATCGAAGTTGGCGACCCGCTGGTCACGGTTTATTTCAACGACTTAACAAAACGCGAAGAGCTGACGGCCCGCATTCTCAAAGCCTACAAAATCGGCGATAATCCGCCCAAGCTGGAACCGTTGATTCTGGAAATCCTTTGAAGGTGGACATTATCAATTTTCAATTCTCGATTGATAAGAAGTGATCGTCTATGTCGAAAGCCCCAATCATTATTTGCATCTTTTTCTGCGGCTTACTCGCAGCCTGTACCTCTACCGCTAAATCGTCAGACGCCAATAAAATCAAGGTCGGAATTGTCTTTGACATCGGCGGCAAAGATGATCGTTCGTTCAATGCTGCGGCCAATCAAGGCGTGCTGCGGGCGAAAAAAGAGTTGCCGATTTTGTTGCGTGATGCTGAGCCGGGCGATGCTACTTCGCTGGAACCGGCGATGCGCGCGTTTGCACAGTACGGCTATGATTTGATTATTGGAGTAGGTTTTGCGCAGGCACCGCTGATCGAACAAGTAGCCAAAGATTATCCCAACACGCATTTCGCCATTGTGGATGGTGTTTGCAACAGCCCGAATGTCGCCAATCTGCTTTTCAAAGAACACGAAGGTTCGTTTCTGGTTGGCATGATTGCGGCGGCCAAAAGCCAGACGAACACGATAGGCTTTGTCGGTGGAATGGACATCCCTTTGATTCGCAAATTTCTGAAAGGCTATGAAGAAGGCGCGAAATATTACAGTCCCAACATTCGCGTGATCCCCAATTTTATTGGCATCACTGACGCCGCCTGGAATAATCCCAGTCAGGGCAAAGAGCTGGCGATGTCGCAAATTCAACAGGGCGCGGATGTGGTTTTTCAGGCCGCCGGCAATTCGGGTTTAGGGGTCTTTGATGCTGCCGAAGCCGCGAAAAAACTGGCGATTGGCGTTGACTCGAATCAAAACTTCGTCAAACCGGGCTTCATTTTGACTTCGATGGTCAAGCGCATAGACAACGCAGTCTTTGCTGTCGTCAAAGATGCAGTTGACGGTAAATTCCAAGGCGGAATACACATTTACGGCTTGGATAACGAAGGCGTTGGGTATGCAATGGATGAATACAACAAGGCCCTGATTCCGCCGGATGTCATCGAAAAAATCGAAAAAGCCAAGCAGGAAATCATCTTAGGAAAGATTAAAGTGACTGATGTAATGGCTAAATGACCGACAGGGCGACAGGGCGATGGGGTGAGAGGGCGATGGAGCGATTGTTTGAAGGCGATATGGATTCGATTAAAAGTTACAAGGAATTGCGGGTTTATCAGTCTGCGATTGACGCTGCAATGAGAATTTTTGAGCTTACAAAGGGATTTCCGCCTGAAGAGAAGTATTCGATGGTAGATCAAGTGCGACGCAGTTCACGGTCAGTTTGTGCCAATATCGGTGAGGCTTGGCGTAAACGAATTTATCCCGCCCATTTTGTCAGCAAAATAAGTGATTCTGAGTCAGAAGCCGAAGAAACGCGTGTCTGGTTAGAATTGGCTTTTCGCTGTGGGTATCTGTCGAAAGAAGTAAGTGATGAGTTGGATAATTGTTATGACAAGATTTTGGGCCAACTCGTAAATATGAAAAATGCCCCTGATAAATGGGGAATTAAGCGACGATAAACGGTGCTGGCATGGAAACGGTTGCGGCGATGAATAACGATTCGCCCTATCGCCCCATCGCCCTATCGCTACTTCACAATATGAACGCAATCGAAATGCGCGGCATCACCAAACGATTCGGTGCGGTGACCGCCAACAAAGGCATCCATCTGACAATTCAGGACAAATCTATCCACGCCATTGTGGGCGAAAATGGGGCGGGGAAATCTACGATCATGAAAATCCTGTATGGCTTTTACACCGCCGATGAGGGAGAGATTTTCGTAGACGGAACGCTGCGGGCAATTCGCAATCCGCACGATGCTATCGCGCTTGGCATTGGAATGGTGCATCAGCATTTTATGCTCGTGCCGCCGATGACGGTGTTGGAAAACATTATCCTTGGCGCGGAAACTACAAAGGTGGGACGGATTGATTTCGAGCAGGCAGAAGCAAGCGTGCAAAAGTTGCTGGATGATTTTGGCTTCAAGTTGAACTTACACGAGAAAGTCGAAGACCTTTCCGTCGGTCAGCAACAGCGTGTCGAAGTTGTCAAAGCTTTGTATCGCGGCGCGCGCATCTTGATTTTAGATGAACCGACTGCCGTCTTGACGCCGCCCGAAGTCGAAGAGTTTTTCCGCATTTTGCGCGGGATGCGCGATCAGGGCAAAACCATCATCATCATCACCCACAAGCTCAACGAAGTGCTGACGCTGTCGGACAACATTACTGTGATGCGGGATGGACAGGTTGTCGGTCACCTCGTCACCGCTGAAACCAACGCGGCGGAAATCGCGCGATTGATGGTTGGGCGCGATGTGTTGTTGCATATTGACAAGCCTGCCGCACAACCCCACGCCGTCGTCCTGGAGGCCAAACAGTTACAACTGCAACCGAATAGTGAAGCGATTTCGTTCAATGTTCAGGCGGGTGAAATCGTCGGGATTGCTGGCGTCGAAGGCAATGGACAAACCGAGCTAATTGAAATCATCGCAGGTTTGCGTAAACCAATTGCAGGAACTTTTTCGGTCAACGGCAAAAGCTGTTCGGGCCTGAACGCGCGCCAAATCAAAGAACTTGGCGTTGCACATATTCCTGAGGACAGGCATCGGCGCGGCTTGTTGCTGGAATCGGATTTGACCGAGAATTCAATACTCGGCACGCACTATCGCTCGCCGGTTGCTGCGCTGATGGGAATGCTCAACAACGTCGCCGCCGTGACCAAATCCAAACGCCTGATCCGCGATTTCGATGTGCGCCCCGCAAATGAAGCGTTGGCGGCAAAAGTCCTGTCAGGCGGCAATCAACAAAAACTCATCATCGGGCGCGAGTTCGACATCGCCCCGAAATTGATGCTTGTCTCGCAACCCACACGCGGCGTAGACATTGGCGCGATTGAATTCATTCACCGCAAACTGGTTGAATTGCGTGACGCCGGAGCCGCGATTTTATTAGTCTCCGCCGAACTGGAAGAAGTCTTGTCACTTTCAGATCGCGTGCTGGTGATGTATCAAGGCCGCATCGTCGGCGAAGTTGATCCGAATCAAGTCCGTCAGGAAGAAATTGGATTGATGATGACGGGCGGAAAATAAACCTAAACCAAAATGAACTATTTCAAAAAAACTCTAATCACTTTTACTCTCACGCATTTCATCTTCTGTAGCTGGTTGTTTGCACAGGCTCCGGCTTCAGATCATAAAGTACCCCAGGAAAATCAAGCTGTACTGGATCGCATCTCGGCGGATTCGCTGCGCGGACATTTGTCATTTATCGCTTCTGATTTACTGGAAGGGCGAGGCACGCCTTCGCGCGGACAGGACATCGCGGCGGAATATATTGCGGCGCAATTTCGGCGCGCGGGGTTAGAAGCCGTCGGGGATGATGGTTACTTTCAAACGGCGAATTGGGTGCAGACTGCGCCAAATACGGAGGGCTTTGCCTTAACGTTGCGACGCGCGAAACAGGTCATCAAAGTCAATTCGCAACAAGTCAGTTTTGCTTCGGATCAGGCGCTGAATATTCCGCGTGCTTTGCTTTTTAAGGTGGATTTTAAGGACACAGAGGCGCTGAAAAAGCTCAAAGCGGAACAGCTCAAAGGCAAAATCATCATCACGGAAATTCCCGATTTTCGCCGCGAAGATCGTTCCAAATGGGGCGAGATGTTTCGCGCGCAAAACACCTTTCTCACGACGATTCGCGCGTTGAATCCAGCCTTGATCGTTTCCATTGATCGCCTCACGACGAATGGCGCGGGCATCGGAGCGAAACGATTGATTGACCCGGAACGTCGGTCGAATGCTAATCAGCCAATGCCATTTTTGACGCTTCACGATGCCGCCGTCGTCAAGCTGTTTGATGCAATGAAACCGGGAGCGTCGTTGACATCGCTGTCGTTGAATCTGCCCGCCGCGATTGAGCAACCTGTGAAGCTGCGCAATGTGGTCGGATTGCTGCGCGGCTCCGATCCTGAACTCAAGGACACGTACGTTCTGGTGACGGCACATTACGATCACGTCGGGACGCAGGCGGGCGGGGAGGGTGACCGCATTTTCAATGGTGCGAACGATGACGGGAGCGGAACGGTATCGGTCATTGAATTGGCTTCGGCTTTGACAAAACGCGCTACGCGACCGAAACGCAGCATCGTGTTTATGTGTGTCTTTGGCGAAGAGCGTGGATTGCTCGGCTCACGATATTACGGGCGACATCCGATTTTCCCGATTGCGAAAACAGTTGCAGACGTGAATCTGGAACAGGTCGGGCGGACGGATGATTTGGAAGGCGCACAGGTCAATCGCGCCAGTCTGACTGGCTTTGATTTTTCGGACGTAGGAGAGGTTTTCAAGCAGGCGGGCGAGTTGACCGGCGTCACGGTTTTCAAACATCCGCGCAACTCCGATGCCTTCTTTGGGCGCAGTGATAATCAGGCGCTGGCCGATCAAGGCGTGCCTGCGCATACGCTATGCGTTGCGTTTGAATATCCCGATTATCACGGCCTCGGCGATCATTGGGAAAAAGTGGATTATGACAACATGGCGCGCATCAATCGGATGGTCGGGCTTGGATTGTTGATGATCGCGGATAACCCCGTCGCGCCGAAATGGAACGAGGCGAATTCCAAAACCTCACGCTATGTCGAAGCCTGGAAGAAGCAACAGGGGAAGTAAAACGGTGGCTGGTGGCTGGTGGTCGGTGGTCGGTGGTCGGTGGTCGGAAATAGGATTAGGAATGCAAAATGTCATTACCAGAAAAATTACCAACATTTGATGAATTACCGATTAAACCAGAGCTGCCGCCGCACTCGGCTTGGGGCTTGTTTGGTGACGATGATCAAATCGGAACCTTGAATTTATTGACGCCGGAGCGTGTTGCTGCGGCCTCACGATTGGTGCGAACGGGACAGGTTTTCGCTTTAAACTGGGAATTGGAATTGCCGCATCCACCGCTGTTTGGGCGGCAGGAATTGCGCCACTCCATCAATCGCCGTCGTCACAATGTTCACGATGATGTGTATGACAACTTCAATACGCAATCGTCGTCGCAATGGGATGGCTTAACGCATTACGGGCATCGCACGCACGGTTTTTATAACGGTGTGACCGAAGCCGACGTAACGGGCAAGGCCGGAACCCGCAACGGCATCGAGCATTGGGCGCGGCGCGGGATTGCCGGGCGCGGAGTGCTGATTGATTTCCCGCGATATGCGGCGGAACACGGCATTGCCTTCGCCCCGGAATTGCAATGCGTGATGACCGCCGCACAATTAGAAGCCGCCGCCGGTTGGCAGGGCGTACGCTTTCAGGTGGGGGACATTTTGCTTGTGCGAAC
>JAEUQN010000261.1 GCA_016789725.1 Blastocatellia bacterium
GAAAACGAGGCCGCTGCCGACTCCTACGATCAGGCCCTCGCCGTCGCCTCGCGTCTGGGTCCGACGGTAACCCTGGAGCTACGCCGCGCCGCGCTGGCCGTGGTCGAAGGCGTTGGTGATCACGGTTGCGAATATATGACCGGCGGTCGCGCCATCATCCTCGGCAAAACCGGACGCAACTTTGCGGCAGGTATGTCGGGCGGCGTGGCTTATGTTTTAGATGTCGAAGGCGATTTCGCCACGCGCTGTAACAAAGAGATGGTGAGCCTTGGTAAGCTCGAAGACACCAGCGAACTCGAAGTCGTGAAGAGCCTGATTCACAACCACGCTTCCCTGACCGGCAGCAAACGGGCAGCAGACGTATTGTTGAATTGGGACGACTACGTGACCAAATTCGTCCGCGTGATGCCCAACGATTACGCCCGCGTATTGGAATCGCAAGCCAAGATGCGCGCGCAAGGATTGCCGGAAGAAGAAGCGGTGATGGCAGCGTTTGAGATGAACGCGAAAGACGTAGCACGCGCTGGCGGAAAATAAAACCAACCGATGAGCTATGAATGCTGGATGCTGAACTAAAGCCTATTCATCGTTCATCGTTCATACTTCATCATTCACACTTTATGGGTAAACCAACAGGATTTTTAGAATACACACGACAACTACCCGTCGAAAAAGACCCGCTGGAACGGGTTAAGCATTGGAACGAATTTCACGGGCATCTTTCTGACGAAGACTTGCGCGAACAGGGCGCGCGTTGCATGGATTGCGGCGTGCCGTTCTGTCATACCGGCAAGCTCATCAACAACATGGCTTCGGGCTGTCCAATCAATAACCTGATCCCGGAATGGAACGATCTGGTCTATCGCGGGCAGTGGAAAGAAGCGTTGTTGCGGCTGCAAAAAACGAACAACTTCCCCGAATTCACAGGCCGCGTTTGCCCTGCACCGTGCGAAGGTTCGTGCGTGCTTGGCATCAATCAGCCACCAGTCACGATCAAGGAAATCGAAGTCACGATTGTGGACAAAGCGTTTGACGAAGGCTGGATTGTCGCGGAACCACCAGCCAAACGAACGGGCAAGAAAGTCGCTGTCATTGGTTCTGGCCCGGCGGGACTGGCTTGTGCGGCGCAGCTCAACAAAGCAGGACATTTGGTCACGGTGTTCGAGCGTGCAGATCGCATTGGCGGCTTGCTGATGTACGGCATTCCGAACATGAAGCTCGACAAAACCGTCGTGCAACGCCGCATTGATTTGATGGCGGCGGAAGGCGTGACCTTCAAAACCAGCGTCAATGTCGGCAAAGATTTTCCGGCGTCGGATTTGCTGAAGGATTTCGATGCGATTGTGCTCTCTGGTGGCGCAACGGCGGCGCGGGATTTGCCGATTGAAGGGCGCAACCTGAAGGGCATTCACCTCGCCATGCAGTTCCTGCATGCGAACACGAAAAGCCTGCTCGACTCTCAGCACGAAGACGGTCAGTACATTTCCGCGCAGGGCAAAGATGTAATCGTGATTGGTGGTGGCGACACGGGAACCGATTGCGTCGGCACTTCATTGCGGCACGGCTGCAAATCGCTCACGCAGTTTGAAATTATGGATCGTCCACCGAACGAACGTGCCGCTGATAATCCGTGGCCGCAATGGCCCAAGGTCTACAAGCTCGACTACGGGCAGGAAGAGGCCAAAGCACGCGACGGCGAAGACCCGCGCACGTACGCGATTCTGACGCAAAAGTTTGTCGGCGATGATGAAGGCAATCTGAAAGAACTGCACACCGTCAATATCCAATGGGGCAAGGACGCGCAAGGACGCTTCGGTCCGCAACCCGTTCCCGGTACGGAAAAAGTCTGGCCGGCGCAATTGGTTTTATTGGCAATGGGATTCTTAGGCCCGGAAAAAGGCGGGATGATCGAACAGCTTGGCGTCACGCTCAACGAGCGCGGCAACGTGGCGATTGATGACAACCGCATGACAAATGTTCCCGGCGTGTTTGCTGCCGGGGATATGTCGCGCGGGCAATCGCTGGTCGTGTGGGCGATCCGCGATGGACGCGACACGGCACGCTCTGTGGATTTGCATTTAATGGGCGAAACGCAATTGCCGTAGCATGTTTAGCCACGAATTTTCACGAATTAACACGAATAAGAATTCGCTACAGATGACGTAGCTTCATGCACATTGTAGCCCTAGCGTGAGGATCGCTTGCAGTGCGATGTGACCGTGAAGCCATTCGTGAAAATTTGTGTTAATGCGTGGCAAATCCAGCTACAAAAGGAATCCGCCAATGCCATCAGTTTCACGTCGCCAGTTTCTGCAAACGGCTTCCCTGACCGCCGCTGCAACGATTGCCAACGCACAATCTCCTGCTCCGCTCATCGTAGACACGCATCTGCATTGCTTCGCGGGCAACAATGATCCGCGCTTTCCCTATCATCCGCGTGGGCCGTATCAACCCGCAGCGAAAGCTTCGCCCGAACAGTTGTTGAGTTGTATGGACGGCGCAGGCGTCAACTACGCCATCGTCGTTCATCCCGAACCGTATCAGGACGATCATCGGTATTTGGAGCATTGCCTGGACGTGGGGAAAGGCCGCGTAAAAGGCGTGTGTCTGGTGTTTGCGGATCAGCCAAACTCAATGGCGCAATTGCCCGCGCTCGCCAAACGCGGCGACGTCGTAGCCGTGCGCGTTCACGCTTACGCGCCGGATCGTCTGCCTCCGTTTGGCAAACCGGAACTGCGCGCCTTCTGGAAAAAAGCGAGCGATTTAGGGCTGATGGTGCAGGTTCATTTAGAGCCACGTTACGCGCCGGGCTTTGAGCCGTACATTCGTGAATTCGCGGCAACGAAAGTAATCGTGGATCATCTTGGTCGCCCATTTCAGGGGACACCCGCCGAACACGCGGTCATCGTGCGCTGGTCGCGTTTCCCGAACGTGGTGATGAAGATTGCCGCGCTCCCGGCCCCGTCCGAATACCCGCACCGCGACATCGCGCCTGTCATCAAGCAACTCACCGATGCCTACGGCGCAGACCGACTGATTTATGGTGGTGGTTTTGGCGCAAACGCGACACCCGCATCGTATCGCGCGGCACGCGAAAAGGTGCAGTCGTATTTGTCTCATCTTTCGCCCGCCGACCAAGCTAAAATTCTGGGGATAACCGCTGGCAAGCTGTTTGGATTTGCGCGCTGAAACAACAGGCTGTAGTTTGTGGGCGAGGAAATCCTATGAACAACCAATCTGAACCATTGAAGCGTCGCGCGTTTCTGACAAAGGCCACGCAAGCCGCTGCCGCAACAATCGCGGGAAGCCAAACCATATTCGCAACACAAAAGAAACTACCCATCCAAATCGGCCTCTTGCTGAACACTTTTCGCACTGGCACATTGGAAGCGCGATTGGACGCCGCCAAAGCCGCAGGTATTGAAGCTGTTCAGTTGAGTATGGATTGTGCCGGATTGACGGCGATGCCGGATGCGATTGCGCCGGAACTCCTGCCACAAATTCGCCGCGTGGCTGCCCAGCGTGGCATCAAGCTCGCATCGTTGTCCGGCACATTTAATATGTGCCATCCCGACGCCGAGCATCGCCAAACGGGCTTACGACGATTGCGCGTGCTGGCCGAAGCATGTCCGCAACTGGGCATCTCGAAAATTCACCTCTGCACCGGCACGCGCGACCGCAACAGCATGTGGCGAAATCACCCTGACAACAACACGCCCGAAGCCTGGCGCGATATGGTCGCCTGCGTGCGCGAAGCCACCGACATCGCGCGACAATCCCGCGTCTCGCTTGCCTTTGAACCCGAAGTGAATAACGTCGTGAATTCGGCCAAAAAGGCGCGACAACTGATGGACGAGATCGGTTCGCCGTACCTGAAAGTCACGCTCGACGCCGCGAATTTATTCCCGGCGGGCAAACTGCCACAGATGAAAGAAGTCCTCGACGAAGCCTTCACACTGCTCGGCAAAGACATTGTGCTGGCACACGCCAAAGACCTGGATCACGACGGCGACGCAGGCCACTTGCCTGCCGGACAAGGCAAGCTGGACTACGATCATTATGTCGCCTTGCTGCACAAGTATCGGTTTCCGGGGCCATTGCTGTTGCATAGTCTGAGCGCAGCGCAAGTCCCCGGCTGTGTCGCCTTCCTGCGCGAAAAAGTTACCCGACTCACCGCCCCCTCTTCCAGGAAATAACGCGCCTGGGCAATGACTTCAGCAAAATCAAAAGTTGTTTACGACCACGTGTTAATGCTTGGGCAGATTCTTTCGTTTATTTGACGTGAGCAAACAACCATCCATCACAACGCGATGATCTATGCTGAAGCTAACCGGAGTCTCTAAAACTTATTCAGGCGGAGTCCAAGCGTTGCAAGACATCTATCTGGACGTGCCGAAAGGAATGTTCGGATTGCTTGGCCCGAATGGCGCAGGCAAGTCAACGCTGATGCGCACAATTGCCACTTTGCAGCAACCGGATCAGGGCGCTATCACATTTGACGGCATCAACATTCTGCAAGATAAAACTGCGTTGCGGCGCACGCTCGGCTACTTGCCGCAGGAGTTCGGCGCTTATCCGCGCACCGCTGCCTTCACGATGCTCAAATACCTCGCGGCGCTGAAAGGCATTCATAGCAGTCAGCAACAACAGGTCGTCGAAAACCTGCTGGTCAAAACCAATCTCTGGGACGCGCGAAACAAGAGTGTGGACAACTTTTCCGGCGGGATGAAACAACGCTATGGCATTGCGCAGGCCTTGCTCGGCAATCCGGCGTTGCTGATTGTGGATGAACCGACGGCGGGGCTTGATCCGGCAGAGCGGCGACGTTTCCAGAATATTCTGGCCGAAGTCGGCGAAGAAACGGTCGTCATTCTTTCCACGCATATCGTGGACGACGTGCGTGAGCTTTGTTCGCAAGTGGCGATTATGGGGCGCGGGCGCATTCTGAAAGTCGGCGAGCCGCTGCAATTGATGCGCGAATTGAACGGCAGGCTGTGGACGCAAGTTGTCAGCCGTGATGAAGTCGCCGCGATGCGCGCTCGTTATACCGTGCTGTCCACGCGGCTCAAGGCAGGCGCAATGGAAATTCGCGTACTGTCCGATACGCCGCCGGAGCATATGCAACCCGCGACGCCTGAACTGGAAGATGTCTACTTTAGTACGCTGATCTCACACAACCTCAAAGACAATCTGGAATAAACCGAATGCGCTCACTGCTGGAAGTCATCCAATTCGAGCTTCGCTATCAACTTCGCTCGCCGTTTTTTCTGGGTACGTTGTTGCTGTTTGCGTTGATTCATTTTATGGCGTTCACGGGCGTCATCAACCTTGACATAGGCGCACTGGTCGCCCTCAACAGCGGCTATGCCGTGCTGCAAAATGAACTGGTGTTTTTCATCCTCGGCATGTTGCCCGTCGTCGCGTTTGTGACCAACGCCATCACGCGCGATTTCGAGCACGCAACTGCGCCGCTCGTGTACGTCACGCCGATTTCCCCCACAACATTTGCGCTGGGGCGCTTTCTCGGTGCGTTGAGCTTTGCTTCGTTGATTGGCTTGGCAGGCTTGCTGGGTGCGCTGATCGGCACGTTCATGCCGTGGCTGGATCAGGCGCGCGTTGTGCCGTTTTCGTTGCTGCCGTGGGTGTACATTTACTTCGTCATCATCCTGCCCGGCACATTCGTTTTATGCGCCGTGTTCTTTGGCGTCGCGGCGCTGGCTCATTCTGTCGCGTGGACGTGGGCGGCGGCATTGGCGTTCTTTGTCGCAAACGTTTTACTCAATCTGTATGCAAAGCCCGAAAACGGCAATTGGATTGCGCTGGTTGATGCTTCGGCGCGGCTGACGGTTGCGGTGGAAACACGTTATTGGACAGCCATTGAACTCAACGCGAATTTGCCGTGGGGACTGGTGCTGCAAAATCGTCTGCTTTGGTTGATGGTGGCGCTGGCGGCGTTGGGGCTGACGTTATGGCGTTTTCGGTTGGATTTGGAGGGCAGAACGGCTTTTCACCGCAGAGGCGCAGAGGTTGCGCAGAGGCAAGCCGAGAAAGACCGAGAGAAAGCCTTTCTCCCAATCAGATCACCGCTTTCTCTCGGCGTATCGCTGCGCAACCTCTGCGCCTCTGCGGTAAGGAAAGCGATTCCTTCCAAACCCGATGGTGTCGCGCAGTTCGTCGCGCAACTGAAAATGGACTTGGCCTGTGTCGGCAAAAATCCGCTCGTGTACATCATTCTGACGCTCGGTATCGTGGCGGTCATCAGCGAATTTCAGAGCAAAACCGGATTGCTCGAAACGCCATTTTATCCGCTGACGAGTTTGATGCTGCCTGCGTTTCGCTATGGTTTGGGACAGTACGTTGTGTTGATCGGGCTGTACTATTCGGCGGAACTCATTCATCGGGAACGCGCATCGAACTTGAGCGAAATCATTCACGCAACGCCCTTTCCCAATTGGTTGCTGCTGCTCTCAAAGACTGCGACGATTTGCCTGATCGTCAATGCGTTGCTGCTTGTCGCCGTGCTGACCTCCATCGCGTTGCAGGCGGCGCGGGGCTTCACGCATTTTGAGTTGGGCGTGTATCTGCAATCCGCGTTCATCTACCACGGCATTACTTATTGCATGCTATGTGTGCTGGCCGTCGTCATTCAGACGATGGCACCAAATAAATGGCTGGGGTTGTTGTTAACGCTGGGCGTTTACATCGGATTGTACAGTTTAGGGCCTCTGGGCTTCGATCACCCGCTGTATAGTTTCGGCAGTCCTGACGTGCCGTATTCAGACCTGAACGGCTTCGGCCATTTCCGTAAACCTGCGTTTGCTCTGATCGGGTATTGGGGCGCGTTTTGCGTGTTGCTTTTGATTGTTGGGCATCTGTTGTATCCGCGCGGGAATGATGTTGAGTTGCGCCAACGATGGGGGGAAGCACGCACGCGCATCGGTTCGGGCGTCAAATGGATCGGCAGTCTTGCCGCCATTGTATTCGTCAGCTTTGGCGGCTGGATTTTTTACAACACGAACATTCTGAATGAATACGTCATGCCCGGCACGCGGATGCAACGACGGGCGGATTATGAAAAGGCGTATGGCCGCTACGACAACGCGCCTGCGCCTTCGTACGACAGCATCCATTTGCAACTTGATCTGTACCCGGCTGAACGCCGATTGGAATCACGCGGCAGCGCAGTCTTGAGCAATCACAAACCAGTGCCGATCAGCGAATTTGTGGTGTCGGTCAAACCGGTGCTGCACGTCAAGCAGCTTACGGTGGAGAACGCGGCGCTCGCGCAAGCAGACGCGGCGCAGGGCTTTTATCTCTATCGTCTCAATACGCCACTAGCACCGGGCGCTGCGGTGAAAATGACTTGGCACGCCACGCGCAAAAACGAAGGCTTCGTTGCCGCCGAACCTGATAACGAAATCGTAGCCAACGGAACGTACCTCGACACGCTCGGCGTGATGCCGATTCCCGGTTACGACAGCGGTCGCCGGATTGCCGACCACGCCGAGCGCCGCAAATATGGATTGCCGCCTGCGCCACGCGTGGCGAAGCTGGGCGATCCTGCGTATGCCGACAAACTCGGATTGGGCGTAGATAGTCGCGCCGCGTTTGAAGTCGTTTTCAGCACCAGC
>JAEUQN010000262.1 GCA_016789725.1 Blastocatellia bacterium
TGTTGCGCAGTGGTGGGCGATTGTTGCGAGGTTGAGCGAATGTGACGGAAAAAAGCGTTAGTAAAAACGTGAAAACCAGAATGCTCCAGCTCTTCATAAATAGTCTCCTAAAATTTGCATCGCAAGGGGGGGCGACTTTTTACTTCATTGATGCGCGCCAAACAAGTGATAAAGGCAAGCGAGAATTTCCGCGCCAAATTCAAACGGCGTCTCAGATGCCCTAAACGCGCCCACTGTTGCCCATCAAATTAGCAGCCCTTCAAAATCGGCAGAAAGTGAGCTTGAACAAAACTGGCGCGACGCATATTCTTCCTTCGATACAAGCAGCGATTTTCCTGAAAAACCTATGCAAACACCGCCCAGAAAAGTTTATCTCGACAACAGCGCCACAACGCGCGTTGACCCCGAAGTGGTACAAATAATATTGCCCTACTTTACCGAGCTTTACGGCAACGCTTCCAGTACACATCAATGGGGGCAACGCGCGAAACAGGCCATGGAAGAAGCGCGCCACCAAGTCGCACAATTCATCAATGCGACAGCGACCGAAATTGTGTTCACTTCGGGCGGAACTGAAGCCGACAATCTCGCCATCAAAGGCATTGCCGAAGCGCACGCGGGCAAAGGCAAGCACATCATCACCTCGCAATTTGAGCATCCCGCAGTTTTGAATTCGTGCAAGCATCTGGAATCACTCGGTTGGAATGTGACCTATTTGCCAGTGTATCGTGAAGGCATCGTGCGGCCTGCCGACATCGAAACCGCGATCACCGACGAAACCGTTCTGATTTCGGTGATGCACGTCAACAACGAACTCGGCACGATTCAGCCGATCAAACAAATCGGCGACCTTGTCAAAGCTCGCCGCGCCGCCGGGCACAAACATCTGCATTTGCACACCGACGCCGTGCAATCCGTCGGCAAAATTCCGGTAGACGTGCGCGACCTCGGTGTAGATTTGCTGTCGCTTTCCGGTCACAAAATTCACGCCCCGAAAGGCGTTGGAGCCTTGTTCGTGCGGCGTGGCGTACGTTTGCAAGCCCAATCTCACGGTGGTCATCACGAGCGCGACCGCCGCGCCGGAACCGAAAGCGTGCCGCTCGTCGTCGCGCTCGGCAAAGCGTGCGAACTTGAACGACTACATTTGCAGGAGTTCATAACCCGCGTAGGCAATCTGCGCGATGGACTTGAAGCTGAAATCATCACACGCATACCGAACGTATCGCGCAACGGCGACACCGAATGCCGCGTGCCGCACATCTCAAATTTCAACTTCGATCATTGTGAAGGCGAAGGATTGATGATTGCGCTGGATTTGAAAGGAATCGCCGTCTCGACCGGCTCCGCGTGCGCTTCCGGCTCGATTGAACCATCGCACGTCTTAACTGCAATTGGCTTGGATCACGAAAACGGACGCGGCACATTGCGCTTCAGTTTGGGCAAGGAAACAACGCAAGAAGAGTTAGATTACCTGATTGAAACGCTGCCCGTCGTAGTCGAAAAACTGCGCCGCATCTCCCCGAAAGCAGGTGTTAGGCATTAGGTATTGGGTGTTAGACTTTCCCTGACACCTAACACCCAACACCCAACACCTTTTTATGTATAGCCCGAAAGTTCTTGAGCATTTGGACAACCCGCGCAACGTCGGCACGATGGAAGACGCAACATCGCGTGGCGAAGCGACGAATCCTGTCTGCGGCGATTTGCTGCATCTGTATTTGAAAATCGCCGACGGCAAAATCACCGCCTCCAGCTTTCAAGCCCAAGCCTGCCCACCCTGCATCGCAGCCGCGTCAATATTGACCGAAATGATTCACGGCGTGACAATAGACGAAGCGTTATTGCTCAAAGCAATAGACGTGACACAAGCGTTGGAAAGTTTGCCCCGCAACAAAGAGCATTGTTCAGTATTAGCAATTGATGCACTGAAAGCAGCTCTCAAATCGCTGTAATTTCAAAATTCAAATCGCACACCCAGCCGCATCGTGCGCGCCTTCAACGTGCGTGCCGGGACAAGAAAATTGCCCAAACTCGTCGGCGAAAAATCTACGAACTCTGCGCCAAAGTTGAAGATCGTTTCGTTGAGCGGATTGAAGACTTCAATCTGCGGCGTGAGTTTGCGGCTTTCACCAATTGTAAAAACGCGCGCGGCTCGCAGGTTGATTGTGTGCTGACCAGGGCCGCGTCCGGCATTGCGCGGCAGGTTGCCAACCGAACCGATAGTTGGAAGCGACAACGCCGCGACCAGAGTTTGATCCAACGTTTCGCTGAATCTGCGCCAACTGATTTTGCTCAGATCGCCTGTAAAATTGGGGCGATCCGTGCCGACATCATCCAAATTACGATCATTGCCGCCGATACCCAGTGCAAATGGACGCGAAGAACTCGCCGAGAAAATCCCCGATAAATTCAAGCTTCCTAACACACGCGGAAATTGATAACTGCCGCTCAACGCCAAACGATGCCGCGCGTCCAGCAAACTCAAAGCGCGGTCATTGGCAAAATCACCGACGATCAGGGGCGACGACGTATTGACCGTGCCGTCGTCAATTAGCTTACTGAGCGTGTAGGCGACGTTGACGTACGCGCGTTTGGCGAGGCGGCTGCGAAGTTGAAAGTTTGCACCGTGATAATAACTATTGCCGCGCGCCTGCAACTCTTCGACTTGGGTCAAGTTCGGATTCGGGCGAAGCGGGCGAACCGCTGCCAATGCCGCACGAAATACAGTCGTCGTACTACTGACGGATTGATTGTTCAATCCCATAATCACGACCGTTTTGTTGTTTTCGCGCACGGTGCGGCTCGACGTTTGGCTCAAGTCAAAACGTGCAATGTCGGCATTGCCGCTGCTTGTGATCGGGCGTTGACCAGTCGCAGGATCAATCGCGTTATTGAAATCGCGCGAGGTTAGATACGACGTGAAATCGCTGAAGCCGTTTGGCAAACGCGGTGCATTTGCATTCGATTCGCGCCACAGATGTAGCCCGCGCGAAAACACGTACGTCGCTTCGACGGAAAAATGCCGGGCGAGTTCGCGTTCGATGCCGAGCGAGGCTTGGTAGCTTTCAGGAACGCGAAAGCCATTTTCTGTCCGCCGCGTGAAACTGGATTCTTTGACGCCGAATTGTGTGACGCGAGGGTCAGTGGCGTTCAAAACACTCGGAAACCGCAGGCTCGTGAGCAAACTTGCGGCTGCCACATTATCAGTATCAACAAGCAATTTATTGGACGTCAGCACGTAATCATCCAACGTGCGCAACAACGCACGATTGTAAAAGATGCCAGCGCCCGCGCGGACGACGGTTTTGCCGCTCGAAAATGGGTCCCACGCCAGCGCCACACGCGGCCCCAGATTGTTGTTGTCCGCCAGAATTGTTTCCGCGTCCCAGCGCATTCCGACCGCCAGCGTAAGGTTCGGCTTCAATCGCAAATCGTCCTGCACAAACCATCCGGTATAAGTGTTGTTCAATTTCGATGCGGTCAAAAAGCGATGCGTATATTGCGTGAAGCTGCCTGCCAAAAAATCAGCGGGCGAAGCAAAGCGAAACGTCCCGGTCACATCGCCTAAATCCACAAAGCGCGAACGAATCACTTGCAGATCAATGCCGGTGCGGAAATTGTGATTGCCAATCAAATAGCTGAGCGTGTCTTGCATTTGATAGCGCGTTTCACGGCGATCTGTGCCACTGGAATTGCTTGATCCGGCGAGCAATGTGCCTGTGCGCGTGAGCGGATTCGCGCTGGTGTTGCCACTGACATCGCGCGGATCATCAATATCAATCAGCACCACAGGATTGTTATTGAGCGGCGCGTCAGCGGGTGTCAGACGCGAGAATTGAAACCGCGCTTGATTGACCAAGTGCGACGACAATGTAAGGTTGTGTGCTAACGCGATAGATTCGCTGTTGCGACCGGTTGTGCGCAGCGTGTCGAGCATTCTGCGACCGCCCGGAAACGACCGTTCGTCGCGTTGTCGTGCAAGCGAAATCACCGCAAACAGGTTTTGATTATCGCTCAAATTGAGGTCCGTGCGCGTTTGGAAGGCGTGGGCGGCGCGCGGCGTCGTAATTTGCTGATCGAACAATCCCACCGCTGCGCCGCCGTTCACGGTCGAAGGCTTGCCTGTACGATCAAACGCCGTGCTGCCGAGATTGGCTCCGTTGGGTTGCGGCAAGGCAAACGCAGTATTCGTGCCGACCGGAACCAAAGCCGCAATATCCGCACGGTCATACACGTTGTCGTATTCGTAGGCCGAAAAGAAAAACAACTTTTTGCGAATGATGGGGCCGCCAAATGTGAGGCCTGGATTTTGATTTTGATACGGCAAACGAAAGCCCCGTGTTGGATCGGAATTGCGCACGTAAGTATTCGCATTCAACGCTTCGTCGCGGAAATAATAAAACGCACGACCGCGATATTTGTTGGCTCCGCTGCGCAACCGCAGGTTGATGCGACCGCCGGAGGCACGACCATATTCGGCGGAAAACTGATTTGTGATGACCTGAAACTCTTCGACCGCATCTACTGAAGGTGTGAAGCGTTCGCGCGCGCCGCGATCATCATTGTTATCCAGACCTTCAATCGTCAGGTTGTTTGAAAAAGGCGTACCTCCATTCAATGCAAATACGCCCGCTTCTTCGGGTGACGAACGAAAGCGGTCTTTCGTGTCGCCCTCGGCCAATTGCCGATCATCAAACGCAGGCGGCGCGACGCCGGGCAAAGTGAAAATCAAGTCGTTGATATTGCGACTTTCAATCGGCAAATCGTCAAGCTGCCGTTGCGTGATTGTACCGCCCACGACGGTGCGCGACGTATCAATTAAGACTTGATCGGTCCGTGCTTCAACAGTGACTTGTTCGGCGAGAGCAGCAACTTCGAGTTTGAAATCACGGCGCACTTTTGTTCCGGCAGGCGCAGTGAAATTGTAGATTGCGTGGCGAAAGCCATTCACCTCAGCACGAAGCTCATAGGCGCCGGGCAACAAGGCCGTAAACCGATAACGGCCTTCGGCGTCGCTCGTGACGGTTCGCTCCTGCGCGGTTGTTATGGATTTGATCGTAATTTTGGCGTTAATGATCCGTTGTTGCGTTGCGTCAGTGATGATCCCTTCAACGGCAATATGATCCAGATCATCGGCGACACTTGCAGTCGCTAAAGATAGGCTGAGCAAACAGACCCCAACGCAACAGACAAGAAACCTACGGGGCTTCATAAGGTTACCTCCTGTGGACCGGCTAAATTTTATTTCAACTGATTGCTGTGGACTTCACCTGACGGCTGTAGTCAGGCGGACGAATGGTATAGCGCGTAGGCAAACGATGCAAGGGCCAGGAAAAGCAAAAGGCAAAAGCCGATGAATTCGACCTTTGCCTTTGATAACATCGCTGATTTTGCGAATCTTTTTACAACCCTTTGTTGGCGATGAATTTGATCAAATCACGCACCCGGCAGGAATAGCCCCATTCATTGTCGTACCACGACAGCACCTTGACCAGATTGCCACCGATGACTTTCGTGTAATCGGCATCCACGATGGAGGAATTGGAGTTTTTGCGGAAGTCGGTCGAAACCAGAGGCGCGGTCTCAAATCCCAGAATGCCTTTGAGTTCTCCGCTCGCAGCGGCGCTGAGGGCGGCGTTTACTTCTTCCGTCGTCGTTTCTTTTTCCAATTCCATGACCACGTCCACTAACGAAACGTTTGGCGTAGGAACGCGCACAGAAATTCCATCGAACTTGCCTTTGAGTTCCGGCAAGACCAAGGCCACGGCCTTCGCGGCACCCGTCGAAGTCGGAATCATAGACAACGCGGCGGCACGAGCGCGGCGCAAATCCTTGTGCGGCAGATCAAGCAATTGCTGATCGTTCGTATAGGAGTGGATCGTCGTCATTTGCGCTTTGCGAATGCCAAATTTTTCGTTAATCACTTTGGCCACCGGAGCCAGGCAGTTCGTCGTACAGGACGCGTTGGAAATCACATGATGTTCTGCCGGGTTGTACACGTTCTCGTTCACTCCCAGCACAATGGTGATGTCTTCGTTTTTGGCGGGGGCGCTGATGATGACCTTTTTGACTCCATCGCGCAGGTGTAATTCCGCTTTGGCTTTGTCCGTGAAAATGCCCGTGGATTCAATCACGATTTCCGCACCGACTTCGCCCCAGGGAATCTTCGCGGGATCGCGCTCGGAAAACACACGAAACTCATCATTATTCACCTTGATGGTGTTTTCCGTCGCAGAAATCTCGTGTTCCAGATTGCCCAGCACGGAATCATATTTCAGCAAATGTGCCAGGGTTTTAGTGTCCGTCAAATCATTGACCGCGACGAAATCAATATCGGAATCGCCGAGCGCCGTGCGCAGCACATTGCGCCCAATGCGTCCGAAACCGTTAATGCCAACTTTAATGCCCATTTCTTTCTTTCTCTCCTTGTTGAGCAGCGCAAGGCTGCAAGATGTCGAAATTTTCAAGAAGCAGCCGTGAGCCAAAGCTTGCGGCGTTCAGTTGCAATCAGCCGTGACAGTGAAGCCTTGCAACCTATCGCAGGCGTGCGCAGAGTGTCAAGTTAAGAAGAGGTTCTGGTTGCGCGTCGCGTCGCGCGCAGGTATGATGCCACTTGCGCTATCGGTCGTGATTATTACTAATTTGATTCGCTCAACTCTCCGCATTCATTTTTCGAGGTAGAGAAAATGGAAAACCTCAATCAGCCGCAATCTGTTGCCAAGCCGACAACCTCTGCGACTGAAAAACGGTCCATCGGCATCGGCGGTTTTATTGATCGCTTTCTGGCTATTATCAGTTCCGTCCCGTTTGGCATCGTTTTGCTTGTCATCCTGCTTATCCTTTCGATGATTGGCATGCTGATCCAACAGCAGGAACTGGATACCTTTGCCAACTATTTTGCCAACCTGACCCCGGCTGAACGTTTGGTATATGGGAAGCTCGGTTTCTTTGATGTTTATCACGCCAGCTACTTCAATTTCTTGTTGTTACTGTTAAGCCTGAACATCATTCTGGCTTCGATTGATTACTTTCCAAAGGCCTGGAAAGTGATGCGACGCAAAAAGCTCACCGCGACGCCAGGCTTCACACAAGCCATGCGCCTCAAGCACGAACCGGTCGAACTGCCGGAATTGAAGCGTGAAGCGTTGGTCGAGCGCGCAAAAGAAGCGGCGCGGGCATTGAAGTACAAAGTCACCATCACCGAAAAAGACAATCGCACCACCATCTTTGCCGAAAAAGGCGCGTGGAATCGGATGGGCGCCTACGCCGTGCATCTCTCATTGCTTACGATTTTTGCGGGCGGCATGCTCACTTCCTTGAAATCGCAACAGGGCGGCATGTGGCTTCAGGCCGGAACCAAAGACGACAAAATGATGCGCAATGTCTTCAATCTGGATCAGGTGGGACAACAGGCGGTCGAGTTACCGTTTACCGTCGAATGCCTCGACATTCGCCAAACGCTGATTGATAAAGCCAAAAACATTTCCTCCGGCAATACGATTGACTGGTTCACGAAAGTCAAAATCACCAACAAGGAAACGGGCAACGTCGAAGAAGCACTCATCCACATGAACAAGCCATACGACTGGGGTGGCAGCGCGTTTGGCG
>JAEUQN010000263.1 GCA_016789725.1 Blastocatellia bacterium
GGGTGGGGATGGCTTTTAAAAAAATCACCAGGGCTGATGGCGCTTAATCCCTTTTGTAGGTTTTTTCGCGCTTCCCGCGCTACACGATCATTTTGCCAGCGCACCCAGCGCGTTGCGCTGGGCTATCGAATGACGCACTTTCAGCGCTTCAGGCGGAAGTAAAGTCATCCTCTGTTCTCTGTGGCTAATCTTCTTATGAAAAACTCGCCTCTTTCGGTCATCGCCTTGCTGTTATTGGCCTTGCCAATATCCTTGCTTGCCCAACCCACCAGCCAAGCCAAAAAGCCCAACGTTTTATTTCTTTTCGCTGATGATATGCGCGCTGACACGATTGCCGCGCACGGTAACCCGCATATCAAAACGCCTAATATTGACGGCCTTGTGCGTCGAGGTTTCAGCTTTCGCGGCAACTATGTGTTCGGCGGCAACAACGGCGCGGTTTGTGTGCCGAGTCGCGCGATGCTGATGAGTGGCAAGACGTGGTTTCAGATGGATGCGCCGACGCTGAAAGGCGTGCGACTGATGCCGGAGCATTTGGGCGAAAACGGCTACGTCACCTTCGGCACGGGCAAATGGCACAACGGACAGCCTTCGTGGCTGCGAGCCTTTCAGCACGGCAAGACAGTGATGTTTGGCGGAATGTCAGATCACACCAAAGTGCCGGTGCGCGATCTGGGCGTGGATGGCAAGCTGACAGCACAACGGACAGGCGAGAAATTTTCGTCCGAGATGTTTGCCGATTCTGCGATTGAGTTTCTGCAAAATCACGATGGTCAGAAACCCTTCTTTGCGTATGTCGCTTTCACCGCGCCACACGATCCACGTCAACCGCCCGAAGCTTATCGGGAAATGTATTACCGCAAGCGGCTGCCGTTGCCTGCCAACTTCCTGCCGCAGCTTCCGTTTGACAACGGAATGATGCGTGATTTGCGCGATGAAAATCTGGGCGCGTGGCCGCGCACCGAAAAGATGATCCGCGATCAACTGGCCGAGTATTACGGCTTAATCACGCACATGGACGAACAGATTGGGCGCATTCTGGAAGCCTTACAAAAATCCGGGCAGGCCGACAACACGATCATCGTTTTCGCCGCTGACAACGGGCTGGCGCTTGGCAGTCACGGATTGCTGGGCAAACAAAACGTCTTTGAGCACAGCATGCGCACGCCGCTGATTCTCGCTGGCCCTGGCATTCCCAAAGGCAAAAGCACCCGCGCCTTCACCTACCTGTTTGATATTTTCCCGACGCTCTGCGACACGCTTGGAATTGTAACTCCGGCGGATTTGGCAGGCGAAAGTTTGCGTCCGTTATGGGAAGGCAAAAAGCCGCGTGTGCGTGATTCGGTGTTTCTGCCGTTCCTCGACATTCAACGGGCCGTGCGCGACGAACGCTGGAAGCTGATCGCCTATCCGAAGATTAGGCATTTGCAATTGTTCGATCTGCAAACCGATCCGCACGAAATGCGCAATGTGATCGCCCGCCCGGAAAATGCAAAACACATCGCACGGCTGCAAACATTGATGAAGCAATGGCAGACGCGTGTGGGCGATACGTTGACGATCCCTACCGAAAACAAGCAGCCCGCTCAAGTTGATCTGACGGGGCAAAAGCGTAAGCCCGACCAATGGCAACCCGACTGGATTGTGAAGAAATATTTCGGTGACTCGCAATAAAATGTGGGCCAAACAAGATGCGATTGCTTTGCCATTCATGATCTTGTTGCTGTGTGTGCTTCCCCAATCATGCCGCGAAAATACGCAACTCAGAGCTTTTCCCCCACTTGTCGGCGCGTTCATTGTGCGGCACAAAGTTTGCTCTTCTATCGGTATCAGGAAAATAGAACCACGAAGAAACGAAGAGCACAAAGGAAGAACAGGCGTTGGGTGCTAGAGAGATTGCCAATCACCGACCACTGGCCCCCCTCTTCGTGGTGAACATCTTTTTCCTGGTTCTGAATAGGAGGAAGATTTATGCAAGGCTACAAACAACAATCGAATCAAACGTACACCAAGCGTGTGGACCACATTGCTGGCAGCCATCGTCCACCGCAAGCAATGCCGGAACCAGCGGTCTGTACGGTCTGCGGTGACGTCTATGCCGACCGACGTTGGACGAAGCCGGATGCGGAACGGCAAAGCACGAAGCACCCGCATGTGCGTCCGCCTCATGGCGTGATTTGCTTAGCTTGCAAACGACAAGCGGACGGAATTCCGAGCGGGTACGTGTATTTGAGCGGCGCGTTTCTGACGGCGCATTTCGACGAAATTACGCGGTTATTGCACAACGAAGCCGCGCGCGCCGCAGAAGACAATCCGTTGGCGCGCATTATGGAAACGAAGCAGGAACCGGACGCTCAACTCACGGTGACGACGACGACCGAACATTTGGCACAGCGGCTCGGTCGCGCTTTGGAAAAAGCCTACGACGGCGAAGTGCGTTATGACTTCTCGCACGAAAACAAACTGGCGCGTGTGTATTGGCAGCGCGACGCTTAACTCACGCGGTGAATTGTTTGTTCCTCTGCACCGTGGCGTGAGGAGAGCGGCTTGGCAGTGCGGCCTTTCCTCTCTTGCCCTTTGAAGACCGCGCAAAAACGCAAAGGACACATCGCCGCATAGGGGCGGCGATATTTGGGTGATTCAGACAGGCACAACCGGGGGCTGTCGGTGGGTGATGGGAAATTCAAGATGCGTCACGCCATAGCTCGTGGAAGCAGAAAGATCGAAGCCTGCCGCCCGAAACACCTCCAGCATCAACCGATTATCAGTAAGCACATCCGCGCTAAAATGCGTGATGTCGTGCTGTAAAGCGACTTCGACGAGTGCCTTGAGCAACAACGTTCCAATGCCGCGCCGTTGCATCGCATCCTCGACCAGGAACGAAACTTCTGCGATATTTGGTCTGTCCGCATTTGCAAAATACCGCCCGACCGCCACGATCTGATGGTTTGCTGTCTCACCGTGCATCGCCACCAACGCAACACGTTTTGCACCGTCCACATCGGCCAGATAATTCAGTGTTCTTTCCGAGAGTTCCTTGACGCCGTGCAGAAACCGAAACCGCAGGCTTTCCGGTGAACACCGGGCAAGTAAAGCTTGCAGGCTGGCGATGTCACCCGGTTGCAGCGGCTTGAGTTCAATCTTTGATCCATCTCGCAGCACAGCCTTTTGGGAGAAGGTTGGCAGCGAATTTGTCGGCGTAACCACTTCAGATACTTCTTGCATAGCCAGCATGTTTTCTTTTAGTTTTCCTTAGATGACCGCATCGCGCGCCACAACTTTTATCATCTCCCTTTCCGCTTCTGCGATCAACAGCGTCGTTTTGATAACGGTGTCCGGGTTGAGCGAAATGGAATGAATTCCTTGCTCGACCAACCACGTTGCAAACTCAGGATAATCCGACGGTGCTTGGCCGCAGATGCCAATGGGTTTCCCAGCTTGTCGTGCGGCAGCGATGGCTTGCGCGATCATTTGCTTGACGGCTGGATTGCGCTCATCAAACAGATGTGCGACTGTGCCGGAATCACGATCCAATCCCAACACAAGCTGCGTCAGATCATTTGAGCCGATGGAGTAGCCATCAAAGACTTGCAGGAATTCGCGCGCCAGCACGACATTCGCAGGTAGTTCGCACATCGCATAAATTTCCAAGTCGTTTTCGCCTTGCCGCAAGCCATTGGCGTTCATCACTTCGATTACGCGCCTGGCTTCGTCAATCGTGCGGCAAAATGGAATCATCACTTTGACATTCGTTAGCCCCATCGTGTCGCGCACGCGCTGGAGCGATTGACATTCCAGCGCAAAGCCTGCCGCGTAACGTTCGTCGTAGTAGCGCGACGCCCCGCGAAAGCCGAGCATCGGGTTTTCTTCCTTTGGTTCAAACTCACTTCCACCGAGCAATTGCGCGTATTCGTTCGTTTTGAAATCACTCGTGCGCACGATCACGGGCTTCGGATAGAAAGCGGCGGCAATGCGCCCGACGCCTTCGCTGAAGCGGCGCAGGAAATATTCGTGAGGCGTTTCTTTTCCCAGTCGCACGGCAATTTCTTTGACCGCTTGTGGATCGTTGAGCTTCGGATAACGCGCAAGCGCCATCGGATGAATGCCGATGTGATTGGTCACGATAAATTCCGTGCGCGCGAGTCCCACGCCTGCATTCGGAATCGCCGCGAGGCCAAACGCGCGACTCGGATCGCCGACCGTGACCATCACTTTGGTTTTGGTTTCCGGCACGCTGGCGGCATCAAGGCGTTCGACGGCAAACGCGATGCGACCCGCATAAACACGGCCTTCGGAGCCTTCCGCGCACGAAATCGTTACTTCGTCGCCATCGTGCAAAACGCTCGTCGCCTTGCCCGTACCGACGATGCAGGGCAAGCCGAATTCGCGCGAGATAATCGCGGCGTGGGCGGTGCGTCCGCCTTGATCGGTAACAATCGCCGCAACGCGTCGCATCACGGGTTCCCAATCAGGATCGGTATTCGCCGCGACCAGAATATCGCCCGCTTGCACTTGATTGAGTTCGCTCAAGGCACGCACGACGCGCACCCGTCCGACGCCAATCTTTTCGCCGACCGCTTGGCCTGTGACCAGAATCTGGCCGGGCTTTTCCTGTAAATGATACGTCTCGGCGACGGCGGTGCGTGGTTTCGCCGAATGCACAGTTTCGGGGCGCGCTTGCACGATGAAGAGTTCGCCAGTGATGCCGTCTTTCGCAAATTCCAGGTCCATTGGTTGCGGATGCCCGGCGAGTTCGGAGTAATGCGCTTCAATCAAACACGCCCAGTTTGCCAGCTTCAACACCTCGTCATCGGTCAGCGAAAACCGTTTGCGTTCGTCCGGCGCAACGGCTTCGCTGCGTGTGGCTTTGCTGCCATCGGCATAGACGAGCCGCACTTCTTTTGTGCCAAGCTGTCGTCCGATGATGGCGCGTTTGCCCGCTTGCAATGTCGGTTTGAAAACCGTCCATTCATCGGGCGTGACGACACCTTGCACGATGTATTCGCCGAGGCCGTAAATGCTGGACACGACGACAGCATCACGAAAGCCCGATTCGGTGTCGAGCGTGAAGATCACGCCCGAACTGCCTTTGTCTGAACGCACCATCGGCATAATGCCGACAGATAGCGCGACCTTCAGTTGATCGTAACCAAGCCGCGCGCGATAGCTGATGGCGCGATCCGTGAAGAGCGACGAATAGCTGTTTTGCACGGCGCGCAACAACGCCTCTTTCCCGCGCACATTGAGAAACGTTTCGGCGGCTCCGGCGAAGGAAGCTTCCGGTAAATCTTCAGCGGTGGCGGACGACCGCACGGCTAATTCCGGCTCTCGCCCACAGCATTCACAAAGCTGGTCGTACGCTTGCAGAATCGCGTGTTGTAAGGCGGGCGGGAGTGGTGTGGCGAGCACGGCCATTCGTGCTGCCTGGCCGCGTTCAGCAAGCTGTTCCATATCCTCAGGATCAAGGTTGGCAAAGATGGTGCGCAGCCGTTCTTCTAAATCGTGTTCCGCCAGCAAGCGCCGATAGGCTTCTGCTGTCGTGGCAAAGCCATCCAGCACACCTACGCCTTGCGGCTTGAGCGCATAAAAGAGTTGCCCCAGCGAAGCATTTTTCCCGCCGACGCGCGCCACATCCTGCATCCCGATCTGATTGAAATCCAACGTGTAAATTTGTGTTGTCGTCATCATTATTTCTCCACAGGCTGCCGTGCGCCAAAGTCTATTTCGTCGGGCAATTCGTTCACGCCCGATGTCGCGTTGTCGGGGAAGTGAAGGCTGAGTTGTGCGCCGATTTCTGCGATGCCGCGCACCAGACCTTCGGTGAAATCGTTGGTACGAAATTGCTCCGTCACGACCGCCACGATGCGCTGCCAAAACTCCGGGCCGACTTTTTCATGAATGCCATGATCTCCCACTACGATCAATTTGCGGCGGGCTGGCACGACAAACAGCAGGACGCCGTTGCGCTGTTTCGTTTGGGTCATTCCTAAGCGGGCGAATGCTCGCTCGGCGGCCTTTTCGGCGCTGCCCCAAAAGAGCGAGGCGATGGACACACAGATTTCTCCCGACGTGCGCTGTTCGGCCTGCTGAATGGCTTCTTTGATGCGCGCACAATTCAGACTACGCAACAGTTTGCGACGTGTCATTACCATGATCCGCTGGCACCTCCTCCGCCAGAACGTCCTCCGCCTCCGCTAAATCCCCCGCCTCCCCAACCGCCGCCGCCGCGCGAGCCATTGCGCCGATTACTGGACAAAATATTGATTAGGAGCCAAAAGGCGAGCGACGGATTCGTAATCAAGAGAATCACGAAAGCAACTCCGAGAATGCCGTAAAAAATCCAGTGCCAGATCGTCAATGGTTCTTCGTCAGGCGCGCGCTCGGGGCTGACTGCGCCCGGCAAGCCCTGACCGCTGGTGACTTGGACAATGGCATCTACGCCTGCTGTGACGGCCTCATCGCGGTTGCCTGCCTGGATGCGGGGCACCATGATTTCGTTGATGATGCGGGACGCGCGCGCATCCGTCACCTGAGCTTCCAGCCCGTAGCCAACCTCGATGCGAAGCTTGCGATCATCGGCCATGAGGAACAGCACCAAACCATCATCCAGCCCTTTGCGCCCAACCTGCCAGGCTTTGAAGGCGCGCACCGCCCAATCGTCAAGGGGCGCGTCGCCCGTTGTCTTGCCGATGTAAACGAGCAGTTGATGACCGGTCGTCCGTTCGTACGCAGCGAGGCGCGCGTCCAGCGAGCGAGCGGTGTCCGCTGACAGGAAATTCGCTGTGTCCGTGACCCAGCGGTCAGGTGTCGGCGGAATCGGTGTTTCCGCCGCCTGCGTGACCACCGCCCACAGCAGCAAGACGAAAATGGCAAGACGGATGCGCATCGCTGTCCTTTTAGAACTTCACGGCGGGCGCTTTCTCTGCGCCTGGCTGAGCCTGGAAGTACACTTTCGGCTTGAACCGCTCGCCAAAGAACCCGGCGATCAGTACGGTTGGAAAGCTGTCTCGCTTGGTATTGAACGCCTGGGCCGCTTCGTTGAATCGCATGCGCTCGACGGTGATGCGGTTTTCGGTTCCTTCCAACTGTGCCTGCAACTCACGAAAGTTCTGCGTAGCTTTCAATTCAGGATACCGCTCCACCACCACCATCAAGCGGGACAAGGCGGAGGACAACCCGTCCTGCGCCTGCTGAAAGCGTTGGAACGCTGCCGGATCGTTCACGATGTTCTGCATTGCCCCGGGCGTGATCTGCCCGACTTTCGCGCGCGCTTCGGTCACCGCCGTTAACGTATCCTTTTCAAAATTGCTCGCCCCTTTCACGGTTTCCACCAGGTTCGGGACTAAATCAGCCCGGCGCTGATAGACGTTTTCCACTTGCGCCCATTGGGCCTGCGTTGCCTGATCCAATCGCACGAGCGAGTTGTACGTGCTACTAATAAAAACTCCCAACACAATGGCGATGAGCACCAGCGCGCCAAGAATCCCAAGAATAAGTTTACCGCTCATTTCCTCCTATGATGAAAGTCTACTCCAAAGTGACATTGCCTAGCGTTCGGCCAGGACAAAGTTGGGGAAGTCCTCAAA
>JAEUQN010000264.1 GCA_016789725.1 Blastocatellia bacterium
CATCGCCGTTCTTCAATCCGGTAATCGTGCCGGAGAAAGGCGGATTGGCTGCGCCCTGATTGCGGAAGGCGTTGTTCACCGTCACGGTCAGGGGAGCTTTGAGCACGTTGATCTGTACCTGTTTGCTGGTGCTGATGAAGTTGTTCGTGTCGGTCGGGGTGAAGTTGACCGTCAGGATTTGGTTGGTGCCCGCGTTGAGCACCGTGCCACTGGCGGGATTGTAGTTGAACAGGCCTGCCGTATTGGCCGTCGCATTCAACTGCGTGTCGCTGAGCGCCGTCCCGTAGGTGATGTTGGCGGGATTGTTCCAGGTGATGGTGGGCGTGGCTTTGACAATGCCGAGGGAGAAGCTCGCCTCGGTGGGCGCTCCGCAGTCGTCCGTGGCGCGAATCTTCACCGTGTAATTGCCTGCGGGGACAGTGCCTGCAACGGTCACGACGCCCGCGCTGTCCACCGTGATGCCACCGCTAATGGCAGGCGCGACGCTCTCCACCTGGACGGAATTGACGCTGCTGTTATCGCTCGGCCCCGTCAGGGGGGTGACGGTGATCGCGGTGCCGTAGACCGTGCCGGGATTCGACGGATAGGTGAGCGTGGGTGGAGTATTGGCACTGACAGTCACGAGGAGTTGTGCAGTGGCGAACAAACCACCACTGTCGGTGACGGTCAAGGTGAAAGCGGAGTCGGTCGCCTCACAGTCGGCCTGCACATCGGCGGTGACAATGCCGTTCGCATCTACGCTGATGTTGTTGACGGTGACGCCGGAGCCGCTTTGGGGCGCGGCGCTGACCTGGAGTGCCGTGCTGGCATCTTGCGTATCGCTGACGGTGGCGATTTGCGAGTTGCTGCCGGGAGTGCCAGCGGTGCGCGTCACATTGCTGGCGGTAATCTGGGGCGGTGTGTTGTTCACCACACAAAGCGCCAGAATGTGAGCCCTGCCCGCCGCCATCGCCGTGACGCCGCTCAGATTGGCCGGGACATTCGCTTGGAATAAGCTATTGTATCCCCAGGCGACGACCGTGCCATCGCTCTTCAGCGCCAGACTGTGCAACCAACCTGCCGCAATGGCCGCCACGCCGCTCAGATTGTCTGGGACAGTTGCCTGGCCAGAGTCAAGTACATTGCCTCCCCAGGCGACGACGCGGTTGTTGCCGGTTGTGAGAGCAGCCGGGACAGTCGCCTGGCCACTGGAATTGTTTCCCCAGGCGAGGACCGTGCCATCGCTCTTGAGCGCCAGACTGTGCAACAAGCCCGCTGCAATGGCCGTCACGCCGCTCAAATTGGCCGGGACATTCAATTGGCCATAGGTATTGTTTCCCCAAGCGACGAGCGTGCCATCGCTCTTTAGCGCCAGATTGTAATCCGCGCCCGCCACAATGGCTGTCACGCCGCTGAGATTGGCCGGGACAGTCGCCTGGCCAGAGAAATTGCGTCCCCAGGCGACAACCGTGCCATCGCTCTTGAGCGCCAGACTGTGTCGCCCGCTCGCGGCAATGGCTGTGACGCCGCTGAGATTGGCCGGGACAGTCGTCTGGCCATCGCTATTGTCTCCCCAGGCGACGACCGTGCCATCGCTCCTGAGCGCCAGATTGTGATACCAGCCCCCCGCAATCGCCGGGATGCGGAAGGTTTCGCCGACTTGCTGGCCCGCGCCAGTTTTGCCGCTGGCCGCCACCGGACGCGCCTGTTGCCACAGCAACAGACCCAGGCAGAAACTCAGGGCGAGGAAGAAAAGAGTGCTTTTGCGTTGTTTGTTCATAGCGATGCTCCTTGTTGTCGTTTGGGGTTCTCCCGATTTTTCCGGCTTCATTGGAGAAATGCGGAAGCGGCAGGCAAAAGCGGCAGAAAAAAAATTGCGCTCTGAAAAAAAATGTAGGGGCAAGAGTTGGGGCTGCCGTGCCAGAGGTATCCTCTGCTATACTCTGCGTCGGGCTTCGATAATCCAGAATCAAAGATGTCCGCCTCCACACCACAAGAAATCACGCAATTGCTACGCGC
Source organism: Blastocatellia bacterium (assembly GCA_016789725.1). GTDB lineage: Bacteria > Acidobacteriota > Blastocatellia > RBC074 > RBC074 > JAFDVL01. The sequence goes on from JAEUQN010000264.1 coordinate 1,999, forward strand.
CTGGAACGATGGTGATGAGGCGGCGCTCCAACAATTGACGCCACTGGTGCATCAGGAATTGCGCCGCCTGGCGCATCGGTATCTGGCACACGAACGCGGCTCGCACAGCTTGCAAACTTCGGCCCTGGTGAATGAGGCGTACTTGCGGCTGGTGGATGCGCAGCAGGTGAACTGGCAAAATCGGGCGCATTTCTTTGGTGTATCGGCGCGGCTGATGCGCCAGATTCTGGTGGATTTCGCCCGCACGCGCGACAGCCACAAACGCGGCGGCGAGGTTTCCATCGTGGGACTGGAAGACACGCCTCATCAGGGACTGGACATCGCCCGCACGCGCAGCGCCGAGTTGGTCGCGCTGGATGACGCACTGAACCTGCTCTCGACACTCAACCCGCGTCATAGCCAGATTGTGGAATTGCGCTTCTTCGGCGGCTTGACCGAAACGGAAATCGCTGAAGTGCTGCACGTTTCAGAACGCACGGTGCGCAGCGATTGGCGCGTGGCGCGGGCGTGGCTGCAACGCGAGCTGTCAAGAGTGTGATGGGTGATGGGTGATGCGTTATGAGTAATGCGTGATGCGTGAATTAAGGGGGATTGTGATGAGTGAGAGGATTGAGCGATTTGAGGATTTCAGGGCTTGGCAGCAGGCGCGGGAACTCACTACGAAAATCTATCGCGTGACTGAAAGTGGGACGTTTGCTCGTGACTTTGGCTTGCGCGACCAGATACGACGGGCGGCAGTCTCCATCATGTCGAATATTGCCGAAGGATTCGAACGCGGACGTCCCAAGGAGTTCCACCAATTCCTCTCCATCGCCAAAGCTTCTTGTGCGGAATTGCGCTCACAACTTTACGTCGCACTTGATGCCGAGCATGTGCCACAAAACATCTTTGATGAATTAATGTCACAAGCCACGGCAACCGGACAACTCATCGGCGGGCTACGTGCTTCCGTCGAAAAAAGAATTCAGGAAAAGTGATGGGTGATGGGTAATGAGTGATGAGTGATGTGTAATGCGTGATGAGTAATGCGTGTTTTGTATAAACCCATTACCCATCACCCATCACTCATCACTCATTACACATCACTCCCCCTATGACACCCGAACGTTACGCCGAAATTACTCGTCTTTGTCAGGCCGCGTTGGAATTGAATCCCAGCCAACGCGCCGCTTTCCTTTCTCAAGCTTGTGCTGGAGATGACGAATTGCGCGCCGAAGTTGAATCGTTGTTGTCGGCGGACGAAGCGGAAAACGGTTTTATTGATTCGCCGGGGCTGGAAGTCGCGGCCCAAATTTTTGCACGTGAACAGCCTTCGCTAACGGGAGAGCGGTTAGGCAACTACCAAATCCTGTCGCAACTCGGCGCGGGCGGAATGGGCGAAGTTTATTTGGCCGAAGACACACGGCTCAAACGCAAGGTGGCGCTCAAACTGCTGCCTGCTTCTTTCACGCAAGATGCTGAACGTGTACGCCGCTTCGAGCAGGAAGCGCAGGCCGCTTCGGCGCTCAATCATCCGAACATCCTGACCATTTACGACGTTGGCCAGACCGATACGGCCAGCGGCAGACTGCATTACATCGCGATGGAATATATCGCAGGTGTTACTTTGCGCCAGCGCCTGACGGCGGGGCGGCTGCCATTGTCGGAGGCGCTCGCCATCGTCAGGCAGATCGCGGCGGCGCTCGACACGGCGCACGAAGCGGGCATTTTTCACCGCGACATCAAACCGGAAAACGTGATGCTGCGTCCTGATGGCCTGGTCAAAGTGCTGGATTTCGGACTGGCGAAACTGAGTGAAATCCGCCATCCGCCATCGAATTATCCGCAATCTACGGCTTCGGGAATGGTGATGGGCACGCCGCGTTACATGTCGCCGGAGCAGGCGCGTGGGTTGAAGGTAGATGCACGGTCGGATGTGTTTAGCTTGGGCGTTGTATTTTATGAAATGGTGACGGGAGAACCGGCCTTTGCGGGCGCATCCACCGCTGAAGTATTTGCCGCGCTGTTGGAAAAGGAACCACCGCCGCTTCAGCGGTTTGTTCCCGAAGTGCCCGCACGCCTGCAGGAAATCATCAGCCGCATGCTCGCCAAGGATCGTGAACAACGTTATCCAGGCATTCGCGCGGTTCTAGCTGATCTCGCAAAGTCGGGCTTAACCAGTGCAAGCGGCGAAAATCAGCCTGGTTGGCATTCCGCGGGTACAAACAATAACGAAAGTTCGGGCAATTCCCGGCAGACTGGCCCAAAAGAGCAGGGCATGCTGGATGCCTCTGCACAACCCACTAAGTCTATCGGCGGTCTGTCCGCGTGGCGCGTACACCGACTGAAATGGCTTGCTAGTGCGCTTCTGTTGGCGGGTGTGTTAAGCGCTGCCGGTTATCGCTGGCTGGCTGCGCATAATGAAGCCAAACAACCGTCAGGCGACACCAGATTTGTACCGTTGATTGGCGAACCAGGCAGGAAAAATTATGCGGCGATTTCTCCTGATGAAACCCGCATCGCTTTTGAGTGGGACGGAGGAGGAAGCGCGGAAGTCAGCCCCACTGATATTTATGTCAAAGTGATTGGCACAGATGGGCCATCGCTGCGGCTGACAACTGCACCCGAAAATGACACCAATCCATTTTGGACTCCAGATGGCAAATACGTGACCTTCGTGCGCGAACGTTCCGACGGCACCGGCGATGTGTTACGTGTGCCAGCCAGTGGAGGGCCAGAGCAAAAGTTGGCTGAAACGTTCAACTGGGCTTCATGGTCGCCGGATGGGAAAACGCTGGCGGTAAGGGGGGGGTCTGAGTCTAAGGATGGGAAAAGCATCTTTCTTGTTACCCCGGAAACGGGCCAGCGCACGCGCCTGACCAACCCAGAGCCAACCGTGTCAGATTCTGCCCCGCGCTTTTCGCCGGATGGAAAGCTGGTGGCTTTCACACGCAAGTTAAGCGGGAATGTCGCAGATATCTTTGTCATACCCGCTAGTGGCGGCACACCTCGGCAAGTAACGTTTGAAAATTTCGATGTGTTTGGCCGCCTTGCTTGGACCAGTGACAGCCGCGAGATCGTTTTTAATGCGGTTCGCCGGGAACTGCGTGGACTCTGGCGCATTTCCGTGCAAGGTGGCCCGCTAACTCGCGTAGCAGTGAACGCAAGAAATCCGATCAATCCGGATATTTCTCGGCAGGGAAACAAGCTGATTTTTACGGATTATGCGAATGATTCAAACCTATGGTTGTATCAGGGGCCAGGCTTTGCGGGCAGAGATGTGCCCGGCAAGTTCAGCGCACCAGCGAAATTACCTACATCATCACTTTACGAAGACCAAAGCCCAACATTTTCTCCTGACGGGCAAGCGATTGTTTTTGCCTCAGAACGTAGCGGCGTGCAGGAACTCTGGATGTGTGATGCTGAGGGGAAAGCCGCGGCGCGCCAGCTTACACGGTCCGGCTCGGCGGGTTCGCCGCGCTGGTCTTATGATGGCAAATGGATTGCTTTTGATTCGTCTGCCGACGGTGACCCCAATATTTATGTGATCAGTGCGGCAGGCGACAGCGCCTGGCGCAGACTGACGTTTGAAAAGTCGTCAGAAATTCTGCCCGCCTGGTCGCGTGACGGACAATGGATATATTTCGTCTCAAATAGCGCTGGTGGCAGCAACAGGCAGATTTATAAAATGCCCGCCGCCGGTGGTGAGGCCAAACAAATCACTTTCAACGGTGGCTACGAAGGTTTCGAGTCGCCGGATGGAAAGCTGTTCTATTACACCAAAGGGCGTGGCGTTTCCGGGATTTATTCCGTCCCGGCCAACGGCGGAGAGGAAAAGCTGGTGCCCGAACTCAAAGACGCGGGCTACTGGCGTTCGTGGACAGTGGCCAACGAAGGCATTTGCTTCCCGATCAAGAAGAGCGACTCCGAATGGGCGATTCGATTTTTCAGCTTCGCCACGCGCCGCACCACCACACTGTTCACGGTCACAGACGCGCCGCTTTGGTGGATGCCGGGATTGGTCCTGTCGCCGGATGGCCGCCGTTTAATCTACGCGCATCTGGAACATCCCTATGATGAACTCATGCTGATGGAAAATTTCCATTGAAGACCACATCAGTCTGAGTGTTAACACGACCCAACATCGGGCGAATGATCCTTCAATAATCCCAGCCTCTTCCTACATCACTTCTACTTCAATAGCGCGCCGCTTTGTTTATGTCGCCGCGCCTCTACACAGAAAATCATGAGACGTGCCGTTGGTACTGCGGAAGAAAAACCAAAGCAATGGGAATTTTCCTGTGCCCCAATAGGATTAAAGGATTGACCGTAAGGAAGACCTTACATCGCAGAAACGTATCAGTGGGAGGAAACATGACGAAACAACAACGCAGGACAAGATGGTGCGACACAGGTTGCTTTGGGCTGCTGTTCCAACTTCTGCTCCTCGCGCTACCCGTGTCTGCGCAAGTGATCGCCGTAGATGCACCGGGTTTTACCGTGTCGGACGCAGATCGCTCGGTCGCATTCTTTCAGCAAGTGTTGTCGTTCGAGAAAGTCTCGGACATGGAAATAACCGGCACAGAATACGAACATCTGCAAGGCGTCTTCGGCGTGCGGATGCGGATGGTACGGATGAAACTTGGTGCTGAGTTCATTGAGCTGACCGAATACCTCGCACCGAAAGGCAAACCGATTCCTGCCGACGCGCGCAGCAATGATCGTTCGTTCCAGCACATCGCCATCATCGTCAGCGATATGGAGAAAGCCTATCAGTGGCTGCGTAAACACAAGGTCACGCATGTTTCAACCGAGCCACAACGCTTGCCCGATTGGAACAAAAACGCGAGTGGCATCAAAGCGTTTTACTTCACAGACCCCGATGGTCATGCGCTGGAAGTTCTCGAATTCCCCACAGACAAGGGCAATCCAAAATGGCACAAACTCGCCGCCGCGAATCCGAACCAATTGTTTCTCGGCATAGATCACACGGCAATTGTCGTGAGCAACACGGATGCGAGTTTGAAGTTTTATCGTGATGTGTTGGGGATGAAAGTTGCAGGCGCGAGCGAGAATTACGGCATCGAGCAGGAACGCTTAAATAACGTCTTCGGCGCGCGGTTGCGCATCACGGCGATTCGTGCCGAGAACGGGCCGGGCCTTGAATTTTTGGAATACCTCACGCCGCGTGATGGTCGTCCACGACCGATGGATATTGGGGCCAATGACTTACTGCATTGGCAAACGAAGCTCGTCACGCGCGATGCGATTGCAATTGAACGAAGCGCGTTGATGAATAAATTCTCGTTCGTTTCATCGGGCGTGATTGCGTTGCCGAACGGCGAGATGAATTTTGCCAAAAGCTTTTTGGTGCGTGATCCCGATGGACACGTGATGCAATTGATTGAGAGGTAACTATGCGCGAGAAAATGTATTGCCCCGACTGTGGCATCGAAATGCAGTTTCATCCGGTGACTTCGGA
>JAEUQN010000265.1 GCA_016789725.1 Blastocatellia bacterium
CGAGAATCGCATAACCTCGGTAGCCAATATTCCGAAGATAGTGACTTGATTCTTTATACCCGATGCCCTTGATGTTGGCGACAAGATAGTCGCGCCGGAGTTCAGCGTTGTCACCAAATGAATCAAGTTTTTGTCGCAGGTGAAAATCACAGTCTTGCTGTAAAAAACTCCGGGCCTCCACAATGTATTTGGCACGAGCGTTGGGATAGCGATGGGTACCAGTCAGCGATGAACTTAATTGTTCGAGCGTTCCAGATGGCAATATCTTCCGAACACGCTCAACTGAATTAAGTCCCATCCGCGCGCTTGCTCCAGCCGTGAAAAGACAGAAGACCAATTCTTCAAAGAGCAGTTCATTAGAAGCCGAAGTCCGAAGTAATAAAAATTCATGCAAGCGGGCCTGAATCGCTGATTGTTTTTCCCGGTAATAGGTGAGGAGGGATGACAAGGATGACTTATTCATTGTCGGCGAATCGTGTTTTTATAGATGCCCGCACTAACTATCACAATCCAAGTTTTTTCCACTTGGCGTCCACAAGTTTTTGGATTGCGGCGCTGACATTATTTTCGCGCGGCCAGCGACGTGCAAACCCTTCGCCTTTCCATTTGCGCGTTGCGTCAATTCCCATCTTGGAACCATAGCCTGTTTCGCGCGCCGCATGATCCAACACATCCACTGGTCCCATCATGAATTGAATATCGCGTTCGGGGTCAATGTTGTTGAGGACTTTCCACGCCACTTCGCTGGGGTTTTGTACATCCACATCTTCGTCCACCACAACAATACATTTTGTGAACATGGCCTGCCCTTGTCCCCAGATTGCATTCATAATTTTGCGAGCATGACCGGGATATTGTTTGCGGATTGAGACCAGCATCAGGTTATGAAACACACCTTCAAAGGGCAAGTTCATGTCAACGATTTCTGGCAGTTGCCGTTTTAGGACGGGCAAGGTAATACGAATAATCGCCCACCCCATCCAACAATCCTCCATCGGAGGTTTGCCGACAATGGTGGTTTGATAGATCGGATTTTTGCGATGAGTCACTGCCGTAACATGAAAAACAGGATAAGGTTCTTCAAGTGTATAAAACCCAGTGTGATCGCCAAACGGTCCTTCAATGCGACGTTCAGATGGATCAACATATCCTTCTAAAATGATTTCTGCATTGGCCGGAACTTCCAGATCAACCGAAACACATTTGACCATCTCAATTGGTTTTTCGCGCAAAAAGCTGGCGAAAATCATTTCGTCCAGATCGTCAGGTAATGGCAGTGTGGCAGCGAATGTGGTAATTGGCTCCGCTCCGATAGCGACGGCAACCTCCATTCGCTCTGCGCCTCGTTTCTCCTGTTCGCGGTGATGGGCTGCCCCGTGCTTGTGAATTTGCCAGTGCATGCCAGTGGTCGTTTCGTCGTAGACTTGCATCCGGTACATCCCGCAGTTACGCGCCCCAGTTCGAGGGTTGCGCGTAAATACCATTGGCAAAGTGATGAACCGCCCGCCATCGGATTCCCAGCACTTGAGAATCGGAAAGTCGAGTAATGAAAATTCGCCCTCGCGCTTAATAACTTCCTGACATTGGCCTGATTTCACAACCTTCGGAAAGTATTTGCCAAGTTCCGCGAGCTTCGGCAACATCTTCACTTTTTCCAGCAAGCCCGTAGGAGATTTGAAATCCAACCATTCCGTTAACCGACCTGCGACCTGTTCGACATCATTGACTTCAAGCGCAAGCGCCATTCGGCGGCGACTGCCAAGCGCATTGATTAGAACAGGAATTTTGCCCTCGTCTACATTTTCAAAGAGCAACGCCGGGCCACCCGCTTTGCAAACACGATCTGTGATTTCAGTAATTTCCTGGTCGCTCGAAACGGGAACGGCGATACGTTTGAGTTCTTTATTTTTTTCTAAAACCTTAATGAATTCGCGCAAGTCTTCGTAAGCCATAAAAATAAACATCCAAAAGAAAAAGGCAAATCAAGCAAAGCATAAATTTGCCCTTCACGTTTGCCAATCGTTTGTCGGCAATGTGAAAAGAACCTCTCAATCTGATGCTTTCAAGATTTGCCTTTTGTCTCTTGGCTTAGCCTTCCGCTTCTCGATTGATGGCCGCTTCGCCACCGATTCGGGATGCAAGCCGAGTCAAAATTAGAACGACGAAAACCGCAATAACGGTTGCAATGATTGCGTAGGTATATAGACCCGCAAGGCCGTCGTCAGTTTCAAATATCTTTTTGATAGTAGCTTTGATCGCATCATTCCAAGCTAAAGCGGCAACCAGACCCAATGATGCTGAGGCAAGCGTAATCATAGACTGAAGAATCATTTGCGCGGATTTTTTCACCATAATCAAACCTTTGGGAGTAATGATTAACTAGCAAAATATAATTCCCGTTTTTTCTCTTTAGATTCAGGCTACGTGCTTACAGATTGGTTTAAGGAGTCCATTTATGTGATTCATAAAGGGATGGAACTTGCGCTACTAAACGAGTGTAGTCTTCAGGCAAGTCAATGTCTTCCAGAATCGCCGCAGAATCAACGGGTACTTCCTGAATCTCGTGCCGATGAGCATTGATGATGGCTTTTAGTCCATCGGGGTCAGCATCGTCGAGTTTCATGATTTCATCTTCGAAGGCGCGGCTGACAATAATGGGATGACCGTGTTTTCCTTCAAAGGTCGGAATCGAGATTGGCTTTTCAAAATCGCCGAAACTAATCACCAGTGGGTTGATGACTTCGGGACCGACCATTGGTTGATCTACGAGGGCAATGAGTACCGCTTCGGTGCGAGGGCTAATGAGTTGGAGACCGGTTTTCAGAGAACTCAGCATGCCTTTGGAAAAATCCCGGTTGATGGCGAATTGCACCCCTGCTCCGGCTAAACGAGCGCGAATTTCAGATTCTCGAAAGCCCAACACGACGATGATTTCGTCTACGCGGGAACGCTTAAGATTATCAATACACGCACCAATGACAGTGCGCGTACCCCATTTTAGAAGCGGTTTGAAATCACCACCCATCCGTCGTGATTCACCAGCGGCAAGTAAAATTGCGGAGATCATAGGATTTCTTTCTTTTCCTTTACTTATTCGTTCATCAATTCGGCGAGCTGCGCAAACGGGTTATTGAAACTTCCATTCGGTTTTGTCGGGACCGATTTATTTGCAACGTCGTTGCTTTGAGCGGATGCCGAGGCGCTTGCCACCGTGACAGCCGCTTTTTCTGCTGGTTGTTCATCCGCTTTTGTCGTGGGACGCCGACGATAGATTGGGCGTTCAAACATCGGTGAGATACGTGTCCAATCCCCCGTTGCCTGAGGATCATTTATGAGTCGTTGCATCGCCTCAACTTTGGAATCAAGATCATCCAGATACGCCAGCATCAATGCTTCGGGCGTCGCTGGCAATTTGGGCGAACCATATTCCAATTTCCCATGATGCGTTAGTAAAAGATGCAGCAAATGCCTGCGCAATTCTACCGGGAACTCAGGAATTTGTTTGATATGGTCGGACACCATCATCGTCTCCATTGCCAGGTGTCCGATCATTTGCCCATCATTGGTATAGTTCGTTCCACGTTCGTAGCTCAATTCATCAATCTTTCCAAAATCGTGGAGGATCGCGCCTGTTTGGAGCAAATCCAAATCTATCCCTTCATAATGGGAGCCAACTTTGTGCGCTAATTTGAGGAGCGAAAGTGTATGTTCAAGCAAACCGCCAAGATACGGATGATGCATGGTTTTGGCAGCCGGTGCTCGTTTGAATTTCCTGACAGTTTCCTCATCTGCAAAAATGTTTTCGAGTAATTGGCGCAAGTTTTGATTTTCAAAACCATGCACAATTTGCATCAACTCAGTAAACATTTCGTCCACATCAAATTTTGAAGTAGGAAAGTAATCAGTCAAATTATATTCGCGCTCATCGCAAAGGCGCATTCGGTGGATGGTTAACTGCAAACGATTGCGATGCACAATGACCAGACCGCGCGCGAAAACAATGTCATCAACATCAAAGGTTTCAGCCGATTCTTCAAAATTGTCCCACCAATGTCCGGTAATTTCTCCCGTGCGATCTGCCAGCGTGAGCGTTAAATATTGTCCCCCGCTTTTTTTATTTCGATACTCTTTGGCTTTGACCAGGAAGGTTGTGCTGACTGTTTGATTGGTGACGAAATCACGAATGAAGGTTTTCATGATGGTTGATAGCCAGTATTGGAAGGTTGGTGAAGAGAAGCTTATTTTGAACTCCTCTTCACCAATCTTCAGCTACTATTTCCGAGCAGTTTCCTTTGCCTTAGCTGCGGCTTTTTCCTGCTGTTCCTTTTCTTTCTTTTCGCGTTTCAGCCGTTTCTTTTTTTCTTTCTCGGATTCTTCACTGTACGGCGTCACTTTGATTTGGGCCGAGGCCGTCTTGAGGCCAGGGATTTGATATTTGGGATCAATTTCGATGAATGCATCTTCGCGCAATTGCTTTAGGTAAAGGTCAATTTGCTCCTGCCCCTTTTCCATCACCAGACGTTGGAAGACAGCATTTTTCACTTCATTATCTTCGTACGGTCTGGTTTCAGAATCTTTGCGTGCGTCAACTCGAAAGATCGCATAGCCATCGGCCAAAGAAATCGGGTCAGTTGATGAGCCAATGTCAGCCTTTTCCACCACGGTGCGAATTTCGGGAGATAATTGGTTCAACGCTAGTTTGCCAATCTTTCCATCCTTGTTAACGATTTCGGCAGGGTCTTCAGATTTGCTGCGAACGAGCGATTTGAAATCGCCACCACCTTTAATGAGCGTGGCAATTTCTTTAGCTTTGCTAAGAGCCTGCTCCTGCGCCGCCGGCTCTTTCGGTTTGCGAATAAAAATACGACTTAAATCAACTTCGCCGGGAACCACAAACCACTCTTTGTGCTTATCATAAAACTGGCGCTTTTCCTGATCCGTTACTTTACGAGAAACATCGCCGTAGACTTCACGGCCCAGCACCGCGTCTGCCATAAAGCGCATTCGTAAGCCGCGCCGTTGTTCATTGATGTCCACGCCCACCTCGCGCATCTTTTGTTCCAGACATTCCAATGAATCGCAGCCGACTTCTTTCATCAATCGCACGAGCTGTTCATTGACTTGCGCTTCAACGTCAATCGAAAGCTCTTTGGCGCGTTGAGTCAGCAATTGTTGGTCAATCAGACCATCCAGAATTTTGGCGCGGGTTTCGGTCAATTCCTTTTCAATTTCTGTGTCAGATTTGCCGCGCTGTTTGAATTCTTCGATGTACATCTTCAATTCGCGTTCAAAGGCCGACATCAAAATCACTTCAGTATTGACGCGCGCGATCACTTGGTCGAGCAGGTTATAGCCGTTTTCATCCTGCGCAAAACTGCCAAGCGGCAAAATTGACAGAACAATAAAGCAAATAAGTGCTTGAATTGATTTCATAAATAACTCCTATGAAAACGGTGCGGGAAAGATCGGCGCACCAAACTTTTACTTCCACTTACCGGTGTAGTTGAAGCCGAGTTTATCGGCTTGGACTTTAATCTTGGCATTGCCCAGCGCCTGATTCAAATAGGCGTCAATGACCGATTGATTTTTGCTACGCAGCAAATCATCTTCGACCTGCTTGCGAATTTTGTCGAAGGGTTGCGGCTCCTGTTTCTTGACCATCTGAAAAATGTGGTAGCCAAAATTGGATTTGACGACTGTGCTGATGCCTCCATCTTTGAGCGGCATCGCCGCATTTTCCAGCACTTCAGGCAATTCTTTGGGATAGTAACAATGCAACGATCCTTTGGATGGAGCGGTTGAATGTTCTTTTGACAAGATCGCAAAATCCGCTGGTTTATCTAAGGCTTGCTTGCGTAATTGTTCTGCCTTTTCCGCGTCATCCACTTTGATTTCGCGGACACAGAAACTGGGTTCCTGCGGATAACGTTTGGGATTATTTTTATAATGTTGCTCAATTTCTTCCGGGGTGACAGCAACATTTTTAAGAATCTCGGCTTTGTAGAATTTCCGAATAATCAGGTTGTGTTCGATTTCCGCAGCCCGCTCTTTCCCCACCAACGCAGCTTGATTTTGATTACTTCCTTCGACATTGGTTTGCTGGTGCTGGTCTGTTTCCTCACGCCGTACTTCTTCTTCCGTGACCGCAATTCCTTTTGCCAGTGCTGTCTGCACAATCAGGCGTTGCCGCACGAATTCATCCAGCAAGCTGCTTTGCGAGAGGTTGCTGTCTTCCTGGCTTTGTTGTTGCAACAGGTCCGAAAGGCGAGATTTCAAGAATCGGTCAAAAGCTGCTTTGTACTCTGGCTGACCGTTGATTTCGACAATCACAGGGGTTTTTTCGTCGGCTGCAAGCAAAGCATCGTTTCGACCGTTACTGGCTTTGGACTGACACCCAACCAGGCAAACGACCAAAATCAACAATGCGAGCGCGAAAAACTTTTGAGGCATATATGCAAAAAATACGAAGGGGTGAAAGAGGCAATCATTACTACTGACAATCGCTCTGGCAAAGCGAATTGTACGATGTTTGACGCAGTGCTCGCAAGGCGTGAAGGCTCATCTTTGGTTTGGAATAGAGGGCGTCTCAACTGGCTTGGCGTTCTCGGCGTGGTTGGTCAAGCGGAAGAGTTGGTTCTTCCGTGACGCTATAGTCGGTGCCGAAGTCTTGTGCGATTTCATTTGTCGCGCGAGTCGTAGTCGTAGAAAACGGATTGGGTTGCCTACCAGCATTAGCGGGCATTTCAGTTTGTAAATTGCTCGCCATCTCGGAATCTTTCAATTCTTTTTCTGACGGAGCAAACAAAGCTCCGTTGATTAAGTGACCAATACCTGTGGCAACCGGAATCAAACAAAATACCCACAGGATTTCCACAACCGGAACTAAGCCTGTGAGATTTGGATTACGCTGCAAAACCAGTTGCTCCAAATTGGCAAGCAATCCAGACGCAGCCGCTGTTTTCAGTAGCCAGTAATATGCGGCTGCCGAAGCACTGCCCGTGAAAATTGAAAGAATGCCTTTTTGTAAATGATACCGACGCGATTCGCGGGATCGTTTGGGTTTGTCGGGAGCTTTGGCCGGAGTTGTGAAGAGAGCGGTTTTGACATCATTGGCCGCAGTCGAAGCGGTTTGGGTGATGTCTGAAATCCAGTTTGGATGTTCGTCCTGGTATCGTTTTCGATGTTCGTGCTGTTTCTTTTTGAATTCCTGGTGTACTTGCTCCAAACCGCTGCGCAAACTTGTCCCGAGGTCTTTTAAATCAGCTTTGACTCGCTCAAAATCAGCCGGACCGCGACGACTTTCCATTGCATCCACAATCACGCCGAGATTGGTTCCACATTGGCGGCAATAGCGTTGGCCTTCGCTGGCCGGGCTGGCACATTTTGGGC
>JAEUQN010000266.1 GCA_016789725.1 Blastocatellia bacterium
GTTGGCATCCATCGCCTGGCTGCGCACGTTTTTGCAGACCTTGACCATCTCGGCGATGCGGCCTTCGATGCCACCCGGAGCTTTGCGATCTTCGGCGTTGCCCTGATAACAACGCGCTACCGGCGAGCCGAGCAACTTAGCAATCCTGATCGTTTGCAGAAGATGTTCTTCGCCGCTCTTCCATCGCTTTTTGTCAAAAGTGCGCGAACCGGGATTGATGCTGCCGGTGCCGACGTGCAGCTCAAGTTGACCGGCATCAGCTTTGGCTTTGAGCGACTTCAAATATGGTTCATCGAAGCTTTCATATACGTCCAAATCAGACATCAACAGCACATCCACTTTTTGGGCAATCGCATAGTCAATCAACTGCGGGGCTTTCCACCCAAAGGCCCGAATCGAAAAGTTATCAAAGCCCAATTTCAGGCCTGTTTTCGCAGCTTTCTGTGCGAACACCGAACCGCTGATCGTGGCGCTGGTCACAGTTAATCCGGTCTTTTTCATGAATTCCCGTCGAGTTTGTTTTTCGGTCTTCACAGATTCATTCTCCATTTCGCGTTAAGCAAGAAGAGGCAAGAACCTAAAGCGTAAGAACCAGCCCGCGTTAGTGTTCCTGCCTCACTCAATCCCAATTCAGGTTGAGCTTAGCGACGATTTAGAAAGCCACTCGCCAACCGAATCGCATCATCTACCATAGAGCCGTCGCGGTTGGTATCCAGGATGGACGACAACATGCCCATCAAGGGTGATTGCTGTTCCTGCATTTGTTGCGACGCACCGCCCAGCATTCCGGCCAATGCGCCCGCATCCATTCCCTGTTCTTGTTTCTGGCGTCCCAAATACCCCATCACAATGGGTGCCAAAAGGGGAAGCAATTTGGCAATCGTACTCATATCCACGCCGCTGGCCTCGCTGATGCCTTGTTCGACGGCGGGTTGATTGCCACCAAAAATGTGACCGAGAATGCCTGCGCCGTTGCTTTGCTGCGCACCGCCCCCCATCACAAATCCAGCGATGTCATCCAACACGCTGCCATCGTGATCCCGATCCAACGCGCCCGCCAAAGCTGATGCACCATCCTCAGACTGAGTATTGCGTGCCAGCGCGCCCACCAACATCGGCAACGCAGCCTGAATCGCAGAGCTGGTCGTGCTTTCGTCCGCACCAATGGTTTGGCTGATTGCGCCAAGGTTGCCGCCGCCCAAAACTTGTCCTAACAATCCTTCAATATTCATATTCTTCCTCCGGTAATAATGACAGCAACGATGACACATTGCTGCGGGTTAGTGAACTAAAGAAAACACCGCTCACTGAGTAATGATTAGTTGTCAGTTATTGTTATCGCGCTGCACTGCCAATCGGCCTCTACTATAAACAGCTACAGGATGTTCGATTCCGGCAAAATACGCAAGCGCACGCCAATCGTCGCAATCGTGAATTACAAAATTTGCCCGCTTGCCGGTTTCGAGCGACCCCATTTCGTGTCCGCGATTAAGGCTATATGCCGCGTTGATTGTTGCTGCCGTCATTGCTTCAGCAGGCGTCATCTTCATTTGCGTCGAGGCCAACGTTAAGACCAGCAACATCGAAGGCGTCGGTGATGAGCCGGGATTGAAATCCGTCGCCAGCACGACCGCCAACCCTGCCTCAATCATCGCGCGGGCGTTTGGGTAATGCGATGAACCAATCAGCAGCACCGAGGCAGGCAATAACACCGGTTGCACATTCGCGGCCTTGAGCGCCGCGATGCCCGCTGCGTCGGTTTGTTCCAAATGATCCGCAGTGACCGCGCCGAGTTCGGCGGCCAGTTCCGCTCCGCCCGCGCGCGTTAGCTGATCGGCGTGCAGGCGTATTTTGAAGCCGTGATTACGCGCGGCGTGCATAATTCGCCTCGTCTGCGCCCGGTCAAAGTAGCCTGGCTCAAAAAACGCGTCGCAGTATTCTGCCAGCTTGTCAGCGGCAACGCGCGGCAGCATTTCGTTGATGATGAGCGCAACGTAATCGTCGCGCGACATTTCCTCCGGGAAGGCATGCGCGCCCAGAAACGTTGGCACATATTCGAGCAACGTTTCATCGTTCAGCCGCCGCAGCGCGCGCAACATTTTCAATTCATCTTCGAGCGTGAGGCCATAGCCGGATTTGGCTTCGACTGTCGTGGTGCCGCATCGCAAAAACCACTCGGCATATCGCTTCCCTGCCGCGACCAATTCCTCTTCTGAAGCAGCACGAGTTTTTCTGACGGTTGATCGAATGCCACCGCCCGTCGCAGCGATTTGCTGGTAACTGAGGCCGCTCGCGCGTTTCTCAAACTCATCAGCGCGCGTGCCAGCAAACATGGGATGTGTATGTGCATCCACAAAACCGGGGAGGACGAGACGATTCTTTGCATCTACAATTTCGTATTCATTCGTAATCAATGGTTCGATGTCCGTGCGCGCGCCAACGGCGGCAATGCGTCCTTCGCGCACGAGCATTGCGCCTTCATTGATGACAGAAAGCTCGCGCATCTCTGCGCCAACACGCGGACGCGCCGCGCCTGCGAGCGTGACAAGTTGCGAGCAATTGAGAATGGCGAGTGGTGGAGTCACAGATAAGGTCTAGGAAAGTTGTGCAACACGCCAAATCGAAGTTGCCTGTTTCGCCATCCAGTTCTGTCGCGCGTCGATGCGCTCCGGTGTCCAATCTGTATTTTCTTCCGCAATTTTGCGCGTCAGGGTAAATCCACTACCAGCATAAGCCGTTTTCTTAGCGGCGTAATCCTCGTTCCCTTGATTTCGATTGGCGGACGTTTGCAACAACGTCATATTGCCTAGTCGAAATACCATTGCTTCAACTTCCTCTTCCGTGAAAGCGTCCCAACCTGACTCTGGATGCTGAGGCAAAATATGCTCTAGGTTGAAGCTTTCGCTATCGAAATCATAATCTTGTCCTGCCATCTGTTTTTCCAATTGACAGAGAACGTATCGCACAATACGGCGATTTCTAGCCTGCGTAGTGCGAATGACTTTGTTGGCGAATGTGCTGCGGAATGTATCATCGTCGGGATAAATTGAGTTCAACTCCGGTAAGACTTTGGCAACAGCGCCAAGCGCGCCTTTGGCAATCTTTTCAGCGACTTGATTGTAAACGCGTTCCTGTTCATTGGCTGGTTGGCTTCCAATCACATTGTACCGAAACGAAATCATGACGCAGGCACGCAAGACCGTCTCGAAATCGTCTTCTGCGAAAACACGGCGCACTGCCAATAAAAGAGGGAATGGCTGGCGCACACTGAACATTCGCAACTCAGCCACATAGCCTTTGATAATCGGCGTCCAATGTGAAGCTTCGGGGTGCGTCAGACCCAGATAAGCATCCAAGTCTTCTTCCATCTCACGCAACATCGTGAAGACATCTTCCCGCGATTTGACCTGTCCGCGAATCGTTTTGAAAAGCTCCGTTTGTCGCACAAACGCGCGGCGACTGTTCCAATGAATGCGTAGAAAATCCGGGAAGCTTTCACTGCCCAAACGGCCGACCATAGATTCCCAACGATCTTCCAGCGTTTTCATTTCGTGTTCGTGCTGATCTCCACGATGCAGCACGGAAAACAAATAGTTTTTCAGCAAATCTGTTGCTGAAAGACGTACGCCACGTGCATTCAAGGTCTCAAACACTTTATAGGCGTTCAGTTCATCGGTTACGGTAATAACGGTAAAAAACAAGCGGTCACTCAGGCTTTCGACTAACTGTGCAAGAGCGACACCTTCATCACCGCCCTGTTGCCGGGCATAATCACGCACACGCTTATCAAACCACTCAAACGCTTTGCGCAAGTTATGCTCAGACGCGCGAAAACCACGTTGCGGCAGGTGTCCCAGCGGCACGATATAGGTTTGATAGTAAGTGTCGTTATTGCGATTGAGAGTTAATTTAGCCCGTGAGACTAATGTCACCGGATCAAGATAGCCAACGTAAGTTTGACGAATTTGCTGTAAGCGTTGCTGATTTCGGTCGGCATCTGTTTTGGCATCAATCAGCCGCTGCACATTCTTCAGAACAGCCAGCACAATCAGACTTAGTGTAGTGAGTCGTTGCTGTCCATCAATGACATCAAAAGTTTTGTCATTGTCTGATTGCAAGACGAGATACCCCATATAATGGGCTGGCTCACCGCCCTCTTTGATCGTTCCCAAAATATCTAACCAGAGGTCTTCCCATTCGTCGGCTGTCCAACTATAGTCGCGTTGGAAACGCGGGATCCGATACGTCAGCCCATTTCCCATCAATTTGCGATAAGTATCGTTCTTCGTATTAAAGTTCGTAGCAGACATACATCCCTCTCAATTCAGCTTCAATCAATACCTGATTTTAAGCGATAGCCAATCTTTTCACTACTCCTGCAGCAAACGACAACAGACACGCGCCCGTTGCAAACACAGTCACGTCGGCAACGTCCTGCGTGGGATCAACCTCGACCAAGTCTATCGCGCGGACTTTGGGATGTGTGCCGCATAGAAATGCCGCGCGCTTTAATTCCCACGGCGTCAGCCCACCCGGACGCGCGCCGGGACACGCGGGCGCAAACGCGCGATCCAACACGTCAATATCGAAGTCCACGTAAATTTTTTCGACTTGTCGTGAGAGCCGTTTCAATGCGCCCCAGACAGCACTCGAAAGCCCTTTATCCTTGACGTAGTCTCTCGTCACAACGGAAATTCCCGCATCGCGCGCGACCTGCGCATACGCTTGCGAATTGGCAAAACCTTGCAGACCAATTTGCACAATGTTCGTACCGGGCAAACCATCTGCCAGCAAAGCACGCACGGGGTTGCCATTCGACAAACCATTCGACAAATCCCGCAAATCAAAATGCGCGTCCAGGGTGATCAACCCACAACGTTCGAGCGAATTAGTCAAACCGTGAACACCAGGACGGGTAACGCCGTTGTCACCGCCTAAAATCACGACGGCATCCGCAGTTTGACTTGCGTTGCGAACGGCATCACGAAGCGGCGCAAATGCATCTTCCAATTTGGCATTTGCCAAATCCAAATCACCCAGATCGTGAGCGGCGAGCAACTGCAAATCCACGTCGTGTTCCAGATCATAGCAACTGAAGCGGCGTAAAATCGCCCGCACCGCAGCAGGCGCTAAATCGCACCGCCCCGGCGTGATCGAACCAAGTCGCACCGGCGCACCCAATAAAGAAAGGCTGCCGAGCGTTCGTGGTGCTGTTTGTCCGGCCAACCAGTCACTCGCACGAGGCCAATTTGGATCATCCATCATTTTTCGTTATCCTTTCCGCGCCAGATTCAAACACGGAGTTTGCGGAGTCACAAGCAATGTCGAACGTATCTTCTAACATGGTCGTGTTGCAACGCGACGATTTCCAACAATTGATTGACGCCTTGCGTGAACGTGAATATCAAGTCGTTGCGCCCACCGTGCGCGATGGCGCGATTGTTTACGACGAAATACAAACAATTGCAGAGTTGCCGATGGGCTGGACGGATGAACAGGATGGCGGTCAATATCGGTTGCATCGCCGTCAGGATCAGGCCTTGTTCGGCTACGTCGTCGGGCCGCATTCGTGGAAGCGATTTTTGCATCCGCCACAACAACGGTTGTGGCAAGCGCAGCGCAATGCCGATGGCTTTCAAATTACGCCTGAAAATAGTGCACCACCAAAGCGGGCGTTCCTGGGCGTGCGGTCCTGCGAACTACACGCAATGGCAATTCAGGACAAAGTCTTTCACAACGATCAATTCACTGACACCTTTTATCAAGCGCGCCGAAACAATGTGTTTCTCATTGCCGTCAATTGCGGACAAGCTGGAGGCACCTGCTTTTGCGTTTCGATGAACACAGGGCCAAAAGTCACGAGCGGATTTGATCTGGCGCTGACTGAAGTGATCGAAGGCGATCAGCACTTCTTTGTCATGCAGGCAGGCACAGACAATGGTATAGACATTTTGCAAGCAATTGAGCAGCGCGCTGCAAGCGAAGCCGAACAGCAAAAGGCTGATGCCATCGTCGCGCAAACCGCTGCACAAATGGGGCGCGTCCTGGACACAACAAACCTCAAGGAATTGCTGTATCAAAACCTTGAGCATCCGCGTTGGGATGACGTTGCCAATCGTTGCCTGACCTGTGCGAATTGCACGATGGTGTGTCCGACCTGTTTTTGCACCACGGTCGAAGATGTGACGGATCTATCAGGCGAGCACGCCGAACGATGGCGACGTTGGGATTCGTGCTTTACGATGGACTTCACGTATTTGCACGGCGGCAATGTGCGGGCCTCAACCAAATCGCGCTATCGCCAATGGATGACACATAAATTGGCGTCGTGGGTAGATCAATTCGGCTC
The DNA here is from genome assembly GCA_016789725.1 of Blastocatellia bacterium. Taxonomy (GTDB): domain Bacteria; phylum Acidobacteriota; class Blastocatellia; order RBC074; family RBC074; genus JAFDVL01. The sequence goes on from JAEUQN010000266.1 coordinate 6,350, forward strand.
TTCTGGTTGTGTGGGCTGTGGCCGCTGCATCACGTGGTGTCCAGTTGGCATTGATCTGACCGAAGAAGTACGCGCAATCCGGGAACAGCAATCAGGTATTTAAGGTAACAAATGCGGTATTATCCACTATATCTGGATTTACGGAATCGCCCCGTACTGGTCGTTGGCGGCGGCCCCATTGCGGAAGGCAAGGCGCTGCAATTGGTGGAAGCGAATGCGGAGGTTCATCTTGTCAGCCCCACGTTGACGGAAATCTTACGCCAGAGGGTTGAGCAAGGAGTCATCGCGTACCGACCAGGTGAATTCACCGAAACAGATTTGGACAACAAAGTCCTCATCATCAGCGCGACCAACGTTCAAGCTGTCAACGAAGCTGTCGCACACGCCGCCCAGGCACGCGGGTTACTTTGCAATGTCGTAGATCAACCGGCCCTTTGTAACTTCATCACGCCTTCTCTCATTTCGCGCGGAGACTTACAGATTGCAATTTCATCCAGCGGCAAAAGCCCGTCGGTTGCACAGCGCGTCAAACGCGAGATCAGCGAACTAATTGGGCCAGAATATGAAATGCTGTTGGAAATCGCCGCAGAAGTACGCGCCCAGGCCCGCACCAGACTTCCTACCTACGAAGCCCGCCGTGACTTTTTGAAATTATTTGTTGAATCAAAAGCATTAGACTTAATTCGACTTGGCAAAATAGAAGAAGTAAAACCGCTGGCAGAAAACTTGCTGAATGATTTTGTACTAACTAGCCAACTGAACAGATAAGCTACTGAGTACATTCGTTGCACGAGCCTCGTCTATTTTAATCTTCTCCTCACTTAGTACTCTAAGTCAGAAAATACATACTTTTTTTCGAGATTTATAAAATAATGCTTGACGACTTTTTGAAGTTAGGTGTATAAGACAACTTCGCTTTTAGTAACACTAATTATCAACTTTTTATACGTAACTATGACGGGCATTACCAAAACAACCAGACAAGCAATAAACGCGGCAACAGGCGCGT
>JAEUQN010000267.1 GCA_016789725.1 Blastocatellia bacterium
TCGACGATGGGCTGCGCGCAATGTCACAACCACAAATACGATCCGTTTTCACAGAAGGATTATTACAAGCTGTATGCGTTCTTCAATTCGGCGCAATACGAATACGGCTATCAGGGTGAAGGGATGGTCGAAACGGAGCGTTGGGTGAAGGAACCGATTCTGGATTTGCCAACGCCTGAGCAGGAAGAGCGCCGCCAAGTCATCGAAGCCGAAATCAAACAACTTGAAACCAGACTGAAAACGCAAACGCCTGACCTCGACGCCGCGCAAGCCGTGTGGGAGCGGGCGATGCTGGATGAGGTCAGGAAGTGGACGCCGCTGGACCCCGGCGAAGTCAACACCGTCAACGGTGCGATGCTGACGAAATTGGAAGACAAATCGGTGCTGGCTTCGGGCGCGAATCCTGAACTTGAAACTTATGTCATCACGACCAAAACCGATCTCAAAAACATCACTGCTTTGCGATTGGAGGCAATGACGGACGCGCGCTTGCCCAAAGGCGGCCCCGGTCGTGATCCCTATGGCAATTTTTTGCTGACGGGAATTGAAGTGGAGGCCATCTCTGCCAACGGCAAGCCGCAACTGATCGCGTTCAAATCCGCCAGCGTAGACAATCAGGCTAGCCGCATTGAGCCGAAAAAATTCTTTACCAAAGAAGGCGACACGCCGCCGATTGACAAGCCCATCGGTTGGTTGGTGAACGCGACTTCAGACACCACGCGCGTCAACCGCATCGCCGTCTTTATTGCCGAAAAGCCATTTGGATTCATCGGCGGCACCACCTTGAAGATTCGGCTGAAACAACTTGGCGGCTCCGTCGGGCAGGGGATTGGCCGTTTCCGTTTGTCTGTCACCACGAGCAAAGAGCCGAGCCGAATTACCACGATTCCCGCGACTCAGCGCCCGGTGTTGGCGCGGGCCTCTGCCGAACGCAGCGAAAAACAAGCGAAAGATTTAGCCGCCTTGCATCGTTCGCTAACGCCGCTGCTGAAACCAGAGCGTGAACGTTTGGCGACGCTGCAAAAAGAGCTGAAGGCGTTGAATATCGTGACCGCCCTGGTGATGGGCGAAAACCCTGGTTATGAAAAACCATCGGCTCCAATGCGCGTTCGTGGCAGCTTTTTAAGTCCAGGCGATAAAGTCTATGCCGATGTGGCAGCGTTTCTGCCGCGCTTGCCAGAAACCTCTCCCTACAATCGGCTCGGTTTGGCGAAGTGGTTGGTCAGCGATGACAATCCGCTGACGGCGCGCGTGACAGTGAATCGTTTTTGGGAAGCATTTTTCGGACGCGGTCTGGTGCTGACCAGCGAAGACTTCGGCACACAGGGCGAAGCGCCATCGCATCCTGAGTTGCTGGATTGGTTGGCGGTGGAATTTATGCGACCGAGTTCACCGTTAGCAGTTCACAGTTCACCGGAAAAAGGCCGCGAACTGCGAACCGCGAACTGGGATGTCAAAGCCTTGCTCAAAACCATCGTCACGTCTGCCACGTATCGCCAATCATCGGAGTTCAATCCAAAATCCAAAGTCCAGAATCCAAAATTTGATGACGTGTACAATCGCCTGCTCGCGCGCGGTCCGCGCTTTCGCCTGGAGGCGGAAATGATTCGGGATTTAGGGTTGAGTGCCAGCGGTTTACTGAGCCGCAAACTGGGTGGCCCCAGCGTGTTCCCGTTGCAGCCCGAAGGCATCTGGAAAAGCCCGTATAGTTCGGAAAAATGGATGACCAGTGAGGGCGAAGATCGCTACCGCCGCAGCCTCTACACCTTCATTCGGCGCACGGCTCCGTTTCCGCAAATGATGACCTTCGATGGCACCAGCCGCGAAACCTGCACAGTGCGTCGCGTGCGCACGAATACGCCATTGCAGGCATTGACGATGCTCAATGACGAAGCGGCAATGGACAATGCGCGGGGCTTGGCCGCTCGGATGATCAAGGAAGGCGGCGCATCGTTGCCGACACGATTGACCTATGGTTTCCGTACGTGTCTGACGCGCAAACCGGAAGCCGCCGAATTGGAGCGATTGGTGACCTTGTACAAACAGCAAGTGGCAAACTTTGCCGCGCAACCGCAAGCCGCCAGCAAAATCATCAAGGACAGCAAAGCCGCGAACAAAGCGGAATTTGCGGCGCTGACAATGGTGGCGAATGTGCTGTTGAATTTGGATGAGACCGTGACGAAGGAGTAGAAAATTTAGACCCAAATGAAAATCAATCTCCCTACCTCAATTAAGTTCATGGCGTTGTTGCTCGCGTTGGCGGTCTGTGTTCAGATTTTTCTGTTTACTTCCGTGCAAGCCGTTCAGCCACGGGCGATTGATTTCAACCGTGACATTCGCCCGATTCTGTCGGACAAATGTTTTGCCTGTCATGGGCCTGATGCGACAGCGAAGAAAATCAAATTGCGCTTAGACTCGGAAGCCGCCGCGCTCTCTGCCATCGTTCCTGGCAAACCAGAGCAAAGCAAACTCATCAAACGCATCACGCACAAAGATGAAGCTCTGCGGATGCCGCCCGTAGATTCGGGTCGTTTGTTGACACCGCAGGAAATCGAATTGCTGACAGAGTGGATCAAGCAAGGTGCAAAGTGGCAATCGCATTGGTCGTTTGTCGCTCCAGTTAGGCCGTCATTGCCGAGCGTCAAAAATACGTCGTGGCCGAAAAATGCGATTGATTATTTTGTGCTGGCGCGGCTCGAACAAGAAGGATTGCAACCATCGCCGGAAGCCGACAAGGCAACATTGCTCAGACGCGTATCGTTCGATTTGACGGGCCTGCCGCCGACATTGCAGGAGTTGGATGACTTTCTGAATGACAAGTCGCCGAACGCGTACGAAAAGGTGGTGGATCGTTTGCTTGCTTCGTCGCGTTATGGCGAGCGAATGGCATATAAATGGCTTGATGCGGCGCGCTATGCCGACACGAACGGCTATCAGGTAGATGGTGTTCGTGATGCGTGGCGCTGGCGCGATTGGGTGATCGAAGCCTTCAATCAAAACAAGCCGTTCGATCAATTCACGATTGAGCAATTGGCCGGAGATTTGTTGCCAACTCCGACGCTCGATCAACGCATTGCCACAGCCTTCAATCGCAATCATCGCATCAATGCCGAAGGCGGCGTCGTGCCGGAAGAGTATCGGATTGAATACGTCGTGGATCGCGTAGACACGACTTCGACGGTGTTTATGGGCTTAACGCTCGGCTGCGCGCGCTGCCACAATCACAAATACGATCCGTTCACGCAAAAAGAGTTCTATCAACTCTCGGCCTACTTCAACAGCATCAATGAAGATGGGCATTCCTTCGATCAGGGCAACTCGCCGCCCGTGATGATCGCGCCGACGCGGGAGCAGCAACAGGAACTGAAACGTTATGAAACAGACATTGCCGCCGCCGAAGCGCAGATCAAAACGTTCACGAAAAAACACGCCGAAGCGCAGCAACGTTGGGAACAGAAATTACGGGCGAAAACCAATCAACAATGGTTTCCCGAAGACAAATTGATCGTGCAATTGGCGCTGGATGAAAACAGCAAACCCGTCTTCAATAAATCCGACCGCGACCATCACGAGCAATACAGTGGCGGGAACAACGAAAAGCCGATCAAGTTTGAGACGGGCTTCAAAGACGGCGTGCCGAAGTTCATCGCCGCACCGACCGGGCAAGGCGTCGCGTTTGATGGCAAGCTGTTTTTCGATGGCGGCATTCACGCGGATTTTCGCTACAAAACGACGAGCAGTCAGTATGGCTACCGCGAACGCTTCACGATTGCGGCGTGGATTTATCCTGAATCTGAGCAGAGCGGTTCCCTCGTGACGAAAGTCAGCGATAGTCCGGCAGAGAAAGAAAACAACGTGCCGCGCGCCGATGGCTATGGGTTGTACTTCGTCAACGGCAAGTTGCATTTCAATATGGTCTTTCGTTGGGGCGAAGATGCGTTGCGCGCGGAGACGGAAAACGCATTGCCGCTGAAAACGTGGCAGCACGTTGCCGTCACGTTTGATGGCACGAAGCAATGGGAAGACCGCTTGCACATTTACGTCAACGGGCAGGAACAAAAGCTGAAATTCAATCAGCGCAATTTCTTTTTGCTGTTTGGCGGCACAAAGAATACGTTGAAGATCGGCGGTGGCGGCGGCCCGGAATTCCGTTTCAAAGGCGCGCTGGATGAAGTGCGGATGTACAGCCGAAGTTTGGCAGAGGGTGAAATTAAGCTGCTGGCGAATGCCGATGCGCTCGAAAAAATTGCTGCGCTTCCGGCCTCGCAACGCACGCCAACACAAGCCCAAAAACTGCATCACGCTTTTGTTGCGCAAGCCGCGCCCGACGAATTGCAACAAGCGCACAAACGACTTTCATTGCTGAAACAACAACAGCAATCTTTCACCGACACGCTGCCGACGTTGATGGTGATGGAAGAATTGCCGCAGCCACGCCCGGCACATTTACTGCGTCGTGGCGCGTACGATGCGCCCGGCGAACAAGTCGAGCGTGGTACGCCCGCCGCCTTGCCTGCGATCCCCGCAGCATTCCCGAACAATCGGCTTGGCTTGGCAAAATGGCTGGTCAGTCCTGAGCATCCCTTAACGGCGCGCGTGACTGTGAATCGTTTCTGGCAAATGTTCTTCGGTGTTGGATTGGTGAAAACGTCGGAAGATTTTGGCTCGCAAGGTGAACTGCCATCACATCCTGAATTGCTGGATTGGCTGGCCGTCGAATTGATGGAGCCGAGTTCACAGTTCACAGTTCACAGTTCACCGGAAAAAGGCCGCGAACTGCGAACCGCGAACTGGGACGTCAAAGCCCTGCTCAAAACCATCGTGATGAGTGCGACGTATCGCCAAGCCTCGAAGCTCAATCCAAAATCCAAAATCCAAAATCCAAAATCGGAAGACCCCGACAATCGCCTGTATGCACGCGGTCCGCGCTATCGTCTGTCTGCCGAAATGATCCGCGATCAGGCGTTGTTCGTGTCGGGCTTGTTGGTCGAAAAGCTTGGTGGCCCTTCGGTCAAGCCCTATCAACCCGCAGGCTTGTACAAAGACATGGCCTTTGGTGGCTTGACTGGCTATGACCAGGCGAAGGGCGAAGGGTTATGGCGGCGTAGTTTGTACACCTTCTGGAAGCGCACGATCCTCGCGCCGAATATGCAGGCCTTTGATGCGACCGCGCGCGAATTCTGCAACGTGCGTGACGTGCGCACCAACACGCCGCTGCAATCGCTGAATCTGATGAACGATGTGACCTACATCGAGGCCGCGCGAATGATTGCCGAACGAATGCTGAAAGAAGGCGGCGCGACGGCGGAGCAACGCATCGCGTGGGCCTTTCGTGCGGTGACATCACGGCCACCAAGTGACAAAGAAATCCAAGTGTTGCTGCGCCAATTGGAAAAGCAAAAAGATTATTTCACGCGAAACTCAGCCGAAGTGAAAAAGCTGTTGGCGGTCGGCGAAAAACGCAATGACGACAAGCTCGACAACGTAGAACTGGCCGCGTATGCCACGACCGCGAGCTTATTGTTGAATTTGGATGAAGTGATTACAAAACAGTAAATGAAACGCTTTGATGTTTGGCTCGGCATAATCCTCAGCGCGCTGGTTATCGTCGCTTCGTGGCAGCAGTGGTTGCCGATTCCCTTGACCGAGGCCTTAGGCTTTATCACGGGTGCGGCTTGCGTCTATTTGGTCGTTCAGCAAAACATCTGGAATTTTCCGCTCGGCCTCGCCAACAACATTTTCTTTCTGGTGTTGTTTGGGCAAGCGCGCTTGTTCGCGGATGCCGGATTGCAAATCGTCTACATCGTGTTAGGCGTGCAAGGTTGGTACAACTGGCTCTACGGCGGCAAAGATCGCACGGCATTGAAAGTGGAGCGTGCTTCGTCCCGGCTGCTGCTTTTGACGCTGGGTTTTATTCCGCTCGGTACGTGGCTTTTGGTGCTGATCCTGCGCGCGATGAATGGTGCTGCACCGCTTTTGGATGCAGTCACGACGGCGCTCAGTCTGGCGGCCCAATTTCTGCTCAATCGCAAAGTCATCGAAAACTGGTGGTTCTGGATCGTGGCGGATGTGATTTATATCTACCTGTACATCACACGCGGATTGCATTTGACGGCAGTGTTGTACGTCGTGTTTCTGTGCTTGTGCATCGCAGGTTTTATCAGTTGGCAACGAGCGTTGCGAAACAAAGAGGCGGCATCGAATGGCTAAGCGCGGGTTGATCGTCGGCAAATTTTATCCGCCGCATCGTGGCCATAAATTTCTGATTGATGCCGGGCGCGCACAAGTGGATCAACTCAGCGTGATCGTTTGCCAGAAGCCAAACGAACAACCGCCGGGGAACTTACGTGCCGCGTGGCTCAGAGAAATTCATCCCGATGTAAATGTGCTGTTGATTGATGATGTCTACGACGAACAAGATTCGCGTGTGTGGGCTGAGAATTCAATTCGCTGGTTAGGTTTTGCCCCCGACGTTGTGTTCACGTCGGAAGAGTATGGCGACCGCTTTGCGCATTACCTCGGCTGTCAGCACATGTTGGTTGATCAAGCGCGCAATGTTGTTTCTGTGTCCGGCACAAAGGTTCGCAGCAACGCGATGCAGTATTGGGAGTTTCTGGAACCGCCCGTGCGCGGCTGGTATGCGAAGCGGGTTTGTCTGGTTGGCGCAGAATCTACGGGCAAGACAACGCTGGCCCGAGGCTTGGCGGCGCATTACCAAACCGTTTGGGTTCCCGAATACGGACGCGAATATTCCGAACGCAAACTGGCAGAAACGGGCAGTTATGACTTCACTTCGGAAGAATTCACGCACATCGCCGCCACGCAATGCGAACGCGAAAATGCCGCCGCGCGCGAGTGCAATCGCATTTTGATTTGCGACACCGATGCCTTTGCCACGAGCATCTGGCATCGGCGCTATTTGCACGAACGCTCGCCTGCCGTTGAAGCGATTGTCGCCGCGCATCGTGGTCCTGATATGTACTTGCTGACGGATGTACACACGCCGTTCGAGCAGGACGGCACACGCGATGGCGAAGCGATTCGGGAATGGATGCACGCGGCGTTTGTCGAGGAATTGACGGCGCAACAACGACCGTTTCAGTTTTTATCGGGTACAGCGTCAGAACGGCTTGCCAATGCAATTGCGATGCTTGATGATCTGGTGCGGTACGAGGAGCGGTAGCGATTTGGCGGCATAGCTTACCAAGTCGCTACCGCTCCTCGTACCGCACCGCTGATCAACCCACAACAATTTATGCCCCTGACACCCGGAACCAAACTCGGCCCCTACGAAATCAGCACGGCGCTCGGCGCAGGCGGGATGG
>JAEUQN010000268.1 GCA_016789725.1 Blastocatellia bacterium
CAGCAAGGTCGGAACCGCGATGACCAGGCGCTTAAGAATGAGTTGTTGGATGGCAGTACTGAGCGGATTCATCCACAAGTAATCAGCGGGGACTAAATGAATTCGTTATTTGGGAAATAGGATCAACACCTTCACTTCGCTTCCCAAAACCGCGCTCATCATAGTCTCTTTCACCTTTGCCTGTCTACAAATTCAACCTTTGACTGTAGTGTAGTGGCTATGCTCTAATCCGCCTTCGCAAACCAAGCCCCTGCTGCTCATTCCCATGCAAATTCCAGCTATGAAAATTAAAGCTTTTTGGGTCATTGTTGTCTTGTTGGCGCTGGCGACGGCGGCCTGTCGTCCATCCTCCACGCCCCAGGAAACCGCATCGCAGGAGCGACAGATTGGCGCGAGTGGCGGGCGTTTGGTGGTCGCGGATCGCGGCACGCCGAAGACGTTTAATTACCTGCTCGCGGGCGATGTCGTCAGCGCGACGATTGCATCGTATTTGATGTCATCCGCGCTTGTCGAAATGGATCACGACACACAAGCCTTTGTGCCGGGACTGGCCGAAAGCTGGCAGGCGAGCGATGGCGGCAAAACGATCACCATCAAGCTGCGTGAAGGTTTGAAATTTTCTGATGGCACACCCATCACGGCGGATGACTTCCTGTTTACACTGAAAGTTGCCGTAGACGAAAAGTCCGGCGCGCTGTTTCGGGAAAACTTCCTGAGCGGCGACCAACCGCTCAAAGCCACTAAGATTGACGACCGCACGTTCAAGCTGGAACAGACTGCGCCGTCGGCTTCGATTGAATCATTCCTTGCCATCTTCCGCCCGTTGCCGCGTCACAAGCTGGAAGCGGCATACACACAAGGTGAGTTCAGCAAAGCGTGGGGCGTGACAACAGCAGCCGCAGATTTAGTGGTCTCTGGCGCATTTATGCTGAAGGAATATGCACCGGATCAACGCACAGTGTTGGCGCGCAATCCGAACTATTGGAAGAAAGACAAGGCCGGAACCCAGTTGCCGTACCTTGACGAATTAGTCATCGAAGCGATCCCTGATGCCAACACCGCGCTGCTGAAATTCCAACAGGGCGAAGTGGATTTGCTCGACAACCTTGCGCCGGCGAATTTCGCTACGTTGAAACAGCAAACGCCTGCGGGCTTGACCGTCAAAGATTACGGGCCGTCCATGCTGACGGACTTTTTGTGGTTCAACGTCAATGATGGCAAAGATGCGACGGGCAAACCGTTCGTTGAGGCAGCGAAACGCGCGTGGTTTGCCGATGCCCGTTTTCGGCGCGCGATTGCCACGGCCCTGGATCGCACGACCATTATCAACAACGTGCTGCGCGGACTGGGGACACCGATCAGCGGACTGGCGTCGCCGAGCAACAAACGATGGTTCAGCAGCGAGTTGCCGAAATACGATTTCGATTTACAGAAAGCAAAAGGATTGTTGCAGGAAGCAGGCTTTGTCGAGCGCGACAAAACCTTAGTGGACAAGGCTGGTCAGCCGGTTGAATTCACGATTGTCGTGGATGGAACCGTCGCCGTGCGCAAAGAAATGGCAACGATTATTCAGGAAGATTTGTCGAAGCTCGGCATCAAGGTTAACGTTGCGCCGCTTGAAAAAAATGCGTTTGTCGAAATGATCAGCAAGAAGCTGAGCTATGACGCCGCGATTCATGGCTACGCGCCATCGGATGCAGAACCTTCAACGCTGGTCTCAGGATTGAAAATCGGCGGCGGGCAACGATACTGGTTTATGGGGCAAAAGCAGGCCAGGGAAGAATGGGAAAAAACCTTCGATCAGTTGGCTGAGGATATTGATTCCAACGCGGATTCCGCCGTGCGCAAGCAAAAATTCGACGCCGTGCAGAAACTGTTTGCAGAGCAATTGCCAATGATTCCGCTGGTGGTGCGCAACTTTGCCAGCGGCGCAAAAACCAACCTCGGCAATTATCGCCCCAGTGTCATCATCCCGCGTTCGTTGTGGAATGCAGACGAATTGTTTTGGAGAAAGTAAATGGTGGTTGGTGGTTGGTGGTTGGTGGTTGGTGGTTGGTAGAAGATAAAACTTAAAGCTCGAAACTCTTTATGCCCAAAGAACTCCCCGTTTTGAAACCCCGCTATGATTGCTCAAAATGCCCCGGCTATTGCTGTTCGTACGATTACATCATCGTGACGAAACGCGATGTTAAGCGGTTGGGCAAGCGGTTTGGACTGACCCCGGAAGACGCTGAAAAAAAATTTACCAAGGTCATTGACGGCTACGGGCGCGTGCTCAAGCATCGCAAAGACACCATCTACAAAAGCACCTGTCGTTTCTTTCACCCAACCAAACGACATTGCACCGTGTATGAACATCGCCCGAACGTGTGCCGCGAATATCCCGATGGACGACATTGCGGGTACTACGATTTTCTAAGCTGGGAACGGAAACATCAGCAGGATGAAGACTTCATTCCATTGCCACGGTGAGAGAGGCTGGGGAAGTCTAGGAAAGTCTGGGAAAGTCTGACTTCACGAGACTTCACGAGACTTCACGAGACTTTTCCCGACTTTTCCCGACTCCATCCAAACTCTTCATACGGCAAGGCGCGCACACCCCACACGATACCAATGCCCAGCAACAGCAAAACGCCCAGCGTCAACCACGTTCCGGCTTTGAGTAACATCAGGCCGCTCACGGCAAACACCAATCCAACCGCGTACAATCGCAACACCGCTTGCCGTTGCGACAATCCCAGCTCCAACAGCTTGTGATGAAAATGCCCACGGTCTCCGGGCAATAAAGGCTGTCCAGCGATCCCGCGCCGCAGCAAGGTGACAGCCGCTTCGACCAGCGGTTGCCCTAAGATCACGGGAGCCACCAGCGAAACCGCCCCGGCCTCCGTCGCCGTCCCGCGCAAGGCCAAGGCCGCCAGCACAAAGCCCAGCATCAGACTGCCCGAATCGCCCAGAAAAATTCGCGCGGGGTAAAAGTTGTACGGCAAAAAGCCCAGCAACGCCCCCAACAGCACCGCCACTATCAGCCCAGCCCCCCGGCCCCCAGTCAGCAGCGTCCCACCGAGCAAGGCCGCTCCGGCCAGCGCCGCAACGCCAACCGCCAAACCATCCAGCCCGTCAATCAGGTTGAAGGCGTTCGTCAGCCCCACCAGCCACAGCACCGTCAGCCCCAGACCCAGCCAGGCGGGCAGTTCCACCACGACGCCCGGCCAGATTGCCAAGGCGGTCACGCGCCAGCCCCAGGCGTAAAGCAACAGCGCGCTGCCCGCTGGCACCAGCAGTTTCCATCGCTCGCCAACGCCCCGCACATCGTCCACCAGGCCCAGCACAAAAATCGGGGTGGCGGCGAGCAACAATTGGCCGACCTCCATCACGGCTGCCCCAGACCAGGCCAACACACACCACACCAGCGTCACCGCCGCGTAGATGGCGACGCCGCCCAAACGCGGCATCGTCGTCTGATGCACTCGCCGCGCCTCGTTCGGGTGATCGAACGCGCCCACACGCACCGCGATCCACTTCGCCAGCGGAGTCAAAAGAATTGTCAGGAGGAATGCACCAGAACCGGCGAACAGAAAACTCAGCATGCCATCGGAGTATCACGATAGGCTGGCGTTAGGCAAGAGAGGAGGGGGCCCACAAAATCAAAAGGCAAATCTCAAAAGGCAAAAGGCAAAAAGCAAAAGTAAATTCAGAAAGCTGCGCGGCTTTTATCAAAAGAAAAAGAAGTGCCGACCTTTTGCCCTTTGCCTTTTGATTTGCCGCAGGCCGCTTTTGATTTCTATACTTCTCGAACCATGCTGGAAATTGTTTGCCCAAGCGACAATGAACTCGTCAACCCCGGCGATTCAATCCCAATCGCCTGAATCACAAACGGATGATTTGGATCGTAGCGCAACACGAAATCGGCGAATGATGAATCGTGCGCCGGACGCAAACGTGAGCGCAGCCCCGAATAGCTCGGTCGCAAATCTTCAAACTGCAACGAAGGAACAATCATCCGCGCCGATTCATAGAATTCACTGAGCGGCGTTGGATTCGATTCGTAATCTTCTTTATCTTCGACATAGCGCGCGTTCGGCCCCAATAACACGCGCCCGGCCATGTTCTTCGTAAAATGCACGCCCAGGCCGTGACCACTTGCAGGCGGGACCGGATAAATCAACCCATTCACAATGCCGCTCATCTTCGGCACCAGTTCCGCATATTCGCCGCGACAGGCATAAATTTGATGTTCGTCGTAGCCAAACATCCGCGCGACTTCGTCGGAATACAACCCCGCCGCATTGACGACCACGCGCGCCGAAACTTCTTCATCATGCGATGTTTTCAGGATCGCCAAACCATCACGAATCTCTGCGCCGATCAACCGTGTGTCTGTCACCAGATGCGCGCCATTGTCCTGAGCAATGCGGGCCAGAGCGCGAATCAATTCCTCAGCATCCACGATGCCCGTGTTTGGCGAATAGAGCGCCAGCGGTGAAGCGACATTCGGTTCATGTCGTCGGATAAATTCGCGCCCGACAATATCCAAACCTTCGACACCGTTTTGATCGCCACGCGCCTTGATCGCCGCCAACGCATCGAATTGATCGCGCGAATCGGCGACCACGAATTTGCCGATGCGGTTGTACGGCACGCGATGTTCCGCACAAAATTCATAGAGCATTCGCGCGCCCCGCACACAATGAAAAGCTTTCAGCGAACCAGGCGTGTAATACAATCCTGCGTGAATGACTCCGCTGTTGCGCGATGAAGCCCCCAAGCCCAAACGCGGCGCGGCTTCCAGCACGAACACATCATCGTAGTGACGCGAAATTTCGGCAGCCGCCGCTAACCCAACGACACCACCGCCAATGATTACGACATTTGTTGTGACCATAAGATTTTTAGAGTAGACAGTAGACGGTAGACGGTAGACGGTAGCTGTTATCGAGAGGTCGCAAATCCTTCTAACATCGCTTTCAAATAGGCATCGAGAATGCGGGCTACACGATCTACTTCATCTTGTAGCTGCGTGGTCTCGGCATATTGAAGATCGTGGATCAGGATCAGGTAATACCGGCATTCTTCTAATGAGCCTTGCGAGATATTATAAAATTTCGCTTTGTCCGCAGGAGTTCGCTTTTTGAAACCTTCGGCGATATTCGCAGGAACGGAAACCGCAGCTCGACGTAACTGCGAGGTCAAGCCAAACATTTCGTGCTTTGGCAAGCCGTCTGTCAGTTTGTAGATACTCAACACAAAACACAAGTTGATGTGCCAACTTCCAAACTTCCAAATCCCGAAATGTTTTTGACTGCGACATAATTCCTCTCCAATGGAACCTAAATGTCTTAAACTACCGTCTACCGTCTACCGTCTACCGTCTACTCCTCACTTTACATTCCCCAAACCTCAATCGTCTGCCCCTGATACGTTCCGGTGCGATGATAAATCTTTTCTTCCCACGAACGCGCGGAACGAATATCAAAGAGCACCAAATGCGCTTCGTCCGCACCACAGCGATCCGCATAGCCCCACGTTTGTTCCAATCCGCGCGCCAGCGTTTCATCCGGTTGCTGTCGCAAAATCTTCAATTCGATCACTGCGCGCTGGACACCACCGGGATAAGACCAAAGCAAGAATAAATCCGTACGTTTGCGCCCCAAACCATATTCGCGTTCAATCCGCCCGCCTCCATTGACGATGCGTTGCAAAAACGCCTGCAAAAGCAATTGCGGCCCGGCCTCTTTGTATTCAAATCGCTCGACCCAATGTTCCGAATGTTCGCGGAAGAATTGCTGAAAGGCGGCCAGCAATTGCGACAAATTTAAGCGACCATCGGCGTTTATATACCACGCCGTATCCTGCACTAAATACTGTTGCGTGCTCCAGGTCAATTCGCGCGGGATGACTTCCTGATAGATGCGATTGGCAATTGCCACAGGCCGTGTTTCGGTAATCAACCCCAAATCCCGCACATATTGCAACTCATCCGCAGGCATTTTCTCCGGGTCGCCTTCGCCCGCCAAAATCGGTTCGATCACGCGCCGCACTCGTGGTTCGGACAATTTATCCGCCAATTGATCCAGATGCGTATCGCGGCGCAAAATCAATCGTTCTTTGGCCTGCTGGATCACTTCCGTAGTAATCGGCTTCGTGCGGTCACGATATTCCTTCATTTCAAAACAGGCTTCGTACGCCAGCGCATTCACCAGCCAGGGTTGCCCGGCGGTCAATTCCCACACCAGCGGGAAAACATCCGGTTCAAACATCTGCCCCGTTGCTTCCGCATGTAATTCATACAAACGATGAATTTCTTCGGGGGTGAAATTGCCCAACCGCAGCGATTTGGATTTGATATTGAACGCGCTGCCGCCGGTAATGACCTCTTTGGTCGCAGACGAGTGAATGCGGTAATCGCGCACATCGCGCACACCACACAAAATCACGCTGCTGGGGAAATGCGAAGGACGGCGATCATAGCCGCTGCGCAATTGTCGCAACAGCGAAATCAAGGTGTCGCCGATCAGCGCATCCACTTCGTCCAGCAACAAAACCAGCGGCTTGGTGGAATGTTCGGCCCATTCGGTCAACAGTGAATTCAAGGCCAAATGAGCCGGGTTTTGTTCGCTGATGCGAATGAAGTTTTCTTTGGGAAAGGTATCGCCGAGCGTTTCGCGGGCGCGGCTGGCAATTTCGCCCAGGATCGCGCGCATGGCTTCGGTAACGTTTTCGCGCGCCGATTGAGCGGTTTCGATGTTGGCGTAGACACAGGCATATTCGCCCCGCCGATTCAATTCATCGCGCAAAGCCAAGAGGCAAGACGTTTTTCCCGTCTGACGCGGCGCATGCAAAACGAAGTATTTCCGCGCATCAATCAGGCCGAATAATTCGTCCTGATCGAAGCGTTCCAGCGGCGGCAGGAAATAATGAAGATCAGGTTGGATCGGCCCGGCGGTATTGAAAAAGCGCGTTTTCATCGGTTGTCCTCGGAAATTCAGCAAGACAATACCGAATCAAAAAGAGCTTGTCCAACGTGGAGGGATTTGTGTTTGGGAAGGGAGGTTCAACGGGCCAACCACATGGCGGGAAACAGCGCGGCGAGCGGGACAGCCGTCAGGAAGATGTTTTTTTCCACGAAGGCACACCAAGGTTCACGAAGAAACGCGACCGGATGCACAAGCTTGCGCACAGGTTTGACAGGATAGATTGTAGCCACTGAACCATCATGTCAATGTTGTTCTGAAAATGCCCGCTGGGCGCGCCAGCATCCTGCTGGCTG
>JAEUQN010000269.1:0-6977 GCA_016789725.1 Blastocatellia bacterium
CTTTTGGAATGGCGCGGAGGAGACCGCGCAGCCCTCGACCAATTACTGCCACTTGTCTATCACGAACTGCATCAGCAGGCGGCTCGTTATTTGCGCCGGGAACGCCCCGATCACACCTTGCAAGCGACGGCGCTCGTGCATGAAGCTTATCTGCAACTCGTGGATCAAACCCAGGTCAATTGGCAAAACCGTGCGCATTTCTTCGGCGCGGCAGCGCAGGCGATGCGACGCATCCTTGTGGATTCTGCCCGCGCCCATCAGGCCGAGAAACGCGGCGCGGGCGTAGCCAACCTGCCGCTCGACGAAGCCATTGGCGTAGCCGACAAACGCAGCGCCGATTTGATCGCGCTCGACGATGCGCTGAAAACATTGGCAAACATGGATGCGCAACAATGTCGTGTGGTCGAACTACGTTATTTCGGCGGGCTTTCGATTGAAGAAACTGCTGAAGTTTTAGGCATCTCCCCCGCCACCGTCAAACGCGAATGGAATTCGGCGAAGGTGTGGCTGCATCACGAAATCAAAAAAGGCTAGTGGCCGGTGATCGGTGGTCGGTGGTACTCATACCGGCCACCGATCACCGACCACCGACCACCCTCATTTATGACTCCCGAACGCTATCAACAAATCAAAGCCATTTACGAAGCCGCTGCGCATTGCGAGACGACGAAGCGTTTTGAGTTTCTCGATCAAGCTTGCGGCGACGATGCCGATTTACGGCACGCGGTCGAAACCTTGCTCGCCGACCGCAACGAAGCGGAAACATTTTTGGAAACCCCAGCGTATCGCTTCGCCAATGGTCGTAACGAGGTGAACTTGCAAACCGGGCGACGCATTGGTGCATACAAACTGTTGCAGGAAATTGGACACGGCGGAATGGGCGCGGTCTGGCTCGCACAACGTGCCGACGAGCAATATCAAAAGCGCGTGGCCATCAAGCTCATCAAGCGCGGGATGGACACCGACGAGATTTTGCAGCGGTTCCGCTACGAGCGGCAGATTCTCGCGTCGCTCGATCATCCCAACATCGCGCGGCTGCTCGATGGCGGTACGACGCCCGATGGTTTGCCGTATTTTGTGATGGAACACATCGAAGGCCAACCGATTGATAAATATTGCGACGCGCACAAGCTGACGACCAATGAACGTCTACAACTGTTTCGTACCGTTTGCGCCGCCGTGCAATTCGCGCATCAAAACCTTGTCGTGCATCGTGATCTCAAGCCGAGCAACATTCTCGTGACCGAAGACGGCGCGGTGAAGCTGTTGGATTTCGGCATTGCGAAGATTCTCAATCCCGCGCTGTTTCCCAGCACGGTCGCACCGACTGCGCTGCACGAACGCCCGATGACGCCGGCGTATGCCAGCCCGGAACAAGTGCGCGGCGAAACCATTTCGACCGCGAGCGATGTCTATTCGCTGGGCGTGATTTTGTTTGAATTACTCACCGGTCATCGTCCGTACCAAATCACGAGCGCCGCGCCGCAAGAGATTGAGCGCGTCGTTTGTGGCGTCGAACCTGACCGACCGAGCACCGTCGGGCTGAAGGCGGAAGGCGGAAAGATGAATCGGAAAGGCGGACTTTCATCCCTCATCCCTCATTCCTCATCCCTCCGCCATGACCTCGACAACATCGTGTTGATGGCGCTACGGAAAGAATCCAGTCGGCGTTACGCCTCGGTCGAACAATTCTCCGCAGACATTCGCCGTTATTTGACGGGCTTGCCGATCCTCGCGCGCGAAGACACGCTGTCGTATCGCCTCAGCAAATTCATCGCGCGCAATAAAGCCGCCGTCGCGGTGGCGAGTCTCGTGAGCGTTTTGATTCTTGGCTTTCTCATCACGACACTCGTGCAATCCGCGCGCATCCGCCGTGAACGCGACCGCGCCGAAGCTGAACGCGCGAAGGCCGAAAAGGTGTCGAGCTTTCTGGTGGATTTATTCAAGGTCAACGACCCCAGCGAATCGCGCGGCAACAGCGTCACGGCGCGCGAAATCCTCGACAAAGGGGCGCAAAAGATTGGCACGGAACTGCGCGATCAGCCGGAAACGCAAGCCAAGCTGATGGACACGATGGGGATGGCGTATGACGGCTTGGGGCTGTATCCGCAGGCGCTGCCGCTGGTCGAGCAGGCGCTGACCACACGCCAACGCATTTTCGGCGCAGCGCACATCGAAGTCGCCGAAAGCTTGCGCAGTCTGGCCGAAGTGAAATTCAATCAAGGGGAATTCGATGTGGCGGCGGAAAAGTCGCGCGCGGCGCTGGACATTTTGCGCAAAGAGTATGGCAACGAACATTTGAAAGTCGCACAGACGTTAAGCGATCTGGGCTTGGTTCTGCTTTTCAAAGGCGATCCCACCAGCGCGGAACCACCGGCGCGAGAAGCCGTGGCGATTATGCGCAAGCTGCCGAATGCGACGCCGGATGAGTTGCTGCCGCCGATTTCCAACTGCGCCAATGTGCTGCGACAGAATCGGAAATTTGCTGAAGCGACGCAATATCAGGAAGAGGCGCTGGCGTTAAGTCGCAAGGCGCGCGGCAACGATCATCCCAGCACGATCATCGTCCTCGGCGGTCTGGCCTTGTTATTGAGTGATGGAGAGAATCCGGCCAAAGATTATGCCCGCGCCGAATCGCTTTCGCGCGAAGCTCTGGCAGGCGGTCGCCGCGTCCTGCCGCCTGAACATCCGCAAACCATCTATAACCTGATTGACCTCGGCAGTATTCTCATCAAACGCGACAACGCGGTGGCAGCGGAAACGACGTTGCGTGAAGCGGCTGCGTTGGCAACTAAGGTGCTGCCCCCGGATCACTTTCGCCGCATCCACGCGCAACACATGCTGGGTCGTTGCCTCGCCACACAAAAACGCTATGCCGAAGCCGAACCGCTGTTGCTGGGCAGTTGGCAAACATTTCAGCGGATGCGCGGCGCACAGGATCGTTGGACCAATGTCGCACGCGAAGAACTCGTGAAGTTATACGAAGCCTGGGGCAAACCAGAAAAAGCTACATCTTATCGCAGCAGCCAATAGGTTCATCAGCGACTGTCAGCCAGCAAAGATGGTGCGACGGCGACCTCGCAGGCGCACCACTTTTGCACATCAGTTCGTAATAATCACTTCCAACGTATAGCTGCCGGACTTCGATTCAATCAACCCGATGCCAATGCTGTAGAGGCCGGTGCGCGGCAATTTTCCGCTCCAACTTGTGTCCAGATCAGGCATCAGCGATGCGCCGCCGGGCGCTTGAATTTCTCCGATCACAACGTCGTTGTTTTTGGCTTTGCCGATGAGCTTGACGCGCATCTGCTGGCCTTTCTTCGCCTCGAATTGATAGACCACCGGATCGTCTTTGGTAACGGTTCCTTTGACGATGGCGCTGCTGGTTCCGGGCGCGAATTTCAGGCGTTTGACGGTGCGGTTACTTTGCGCATGAAGCGGTAGCAGTAAAAGGGCAGCGAGTACAAAAGTGATGAGTGGTTTTATTGGGGTTCGCATAAGTTTTCTCCTGGGTAAAAGTAGCGCAACCTGCCGAGGTTGCGCTGTTATCACAGGTGGCAACTCCTAACGCAACGCAACCTCGGCAAGTTGCGCTATTTTTGCAACGTTATTTGATCGTCACTTCGAGGGTGAAGCGTGCGGTCTTGGAATTGATGGTAGTGATGTAGATTTTGTAATCCCCGCTGTTGGGCAACTTGCCCTTCCAGCCATTATCGCTATCGTTCAGCGCCTTACCACCAGGCGCAACGATATTCAGCGTCACGTCGCCGTTGCGCGTGTCTTCGCGCAGGTTGAGGATCATCGTTTGCCCTTGCCGCGCTTCGAGCACATAAACTTCTTCGCTCCAATTGCGAATCGCACCTTTGATGATGGCACTGGCGCTGCCGCGCTCAAATTTGACGCGGTGCAGATTGCCTTTTTTGTTTTGTGCCGACAGCGGAATCGTCACGAGCAGTAGGACAACACAGAGCATAAAGTTGGTAGTTTTGCGCATCGTGCCTCCTCATGATTTGATGGAAAAATCCAGCGTCTTCGCAGGCGGTTCGGCTTTGCCTTCCTGCGGGTTCAGATAGATTTCGACCTTGTATGCGCCGGGCGGCAAACCGTTTTTCGCGGTCAATCGGAAATCCGCATGGCGGCCTCCAGCCGCAGGCAAATCGGTTTCGACGAGCTTTTCGTTCGCTTCCATCCCGGGCGCGTTGACAGCAATCCAGCGCGCGCGCAGTTTGGTGTCGTCAGGTGCGTTGTTGATTCGCACGAGGCAATGAAACTCTTTGTCGGTCGCGGTGAAGCTCGTCGTGGGATCAATGGCTTCGTACTTGTCGCTCACCGCTTTGCAAAGCTGCGCATTACCGATATTCGCGGTGGAGAATTGTACGCTGCATCCGGTCAGAGCATACGCGCCGACCAATAAAATCAGGGTGACCGTAAGCTTTTTCATAGTTCCTCCGGGTTATTGGTTTGGGAAAACGTTCATTCGTCTTCACCAAACCACATGCGGATTCACGCGCGGAAAAGGCTCAGGCTGAGCTATTTTTTTCTGAGGATTATGAGCGGGGTTCGGTGCCAAACCTTGGTTTGCGGCTGCTGGTTTTGCGATATTCGCCTGCGGAGGTGACGTGCTTGCCAAAGCCGCATTCGCCGTCTTGCGACACGATCAGCCGCGGGCCGACAAACTGCAATTTGATGGTGCAGCGATTTTCCCTCTCGTCCGGTTTGAGAATCGCGGTATCGCCTTCGATCTCGGCAATGCCGCGCGCTTCGCCGAGATTGGCAATCGACCCGCCGGGTATATTGTATTCGTAGAGGCCGTAGAATTCCACGCGCAATCGCTGTTTGCCGAGCGCCCAGACACGAATAGTCCCGCGCTTGCTGCTCCACGTGCCATTGACCTGCGCGGCGGTGACAACGGTTTTTTGTGCAGCAGGCAGAACTTGGATGGGCAGTAGCACAAGGGCGATGAGAAGTGCTAATAGAGCCATTTTCATAAGACCTCTGCGCCTTGTTGGGATGAGCTTCCTGACAGACTGAAGACACGCAACCCCGCCACCCAACTGCCAATCAACAATGCCCAGCGCCCCCAGTGCCAGGTCTTGAACTGTTGCACGAGCCGCACAATCTCTTCCCCACTCAGCCCCGCGCCTTGCGCGCCCTCAGTTTTTTGCAGGATTGGAAAGAAGAATGTGAACGTCGCAATCACAACAATCAGTCCGCACAAGCCCGCTCCCCAGGCCCATTTCCGTTGTGGCGGCGACATCCACCGCGACACAATTAATATTGCCAGCGAGCAGAGGGCGTAGAGCGGCGTGGCAAAGGCAAAGAACTTGCTCTGCACTGTGCCATACGGCCATTGCCGAACAGATTCCGGCAGCGCGTGCGACCAAAGCGGCGTCAACACCGCGCCTTCAAAGATGCTGCCGCCCGTCAGCAGTCCCGCCGACAAGACAAAGCACCAGAGAACGATTTGCGTAATGATTCTGCGTTTCTGCATATTTTTCCAGCTCCCTTTCTGTTCAATTAGGCTTTTCGCGCTACACGGTAAATCGTCCAACCAATAAAGAACCAAAGTGTGCCTTGCACTATCTGCCCGCCTGCCGCACCAAAAACAACGATGAAGGAATTAATCAGGCCAGTAGTAATGAGCAGGAGGCCCAATCCCTTGGCGAGTTTTTTGGCTCGCAGCACCCCGATGCCCAATGCCAGCGGTGCTACCCACTGATACCAAAGCCCGCCCGCCACAAATGCAAAACTGAAATGCCCTGTATTTGTCATCCACACCCAATAAACGCCATACCACAAGGCACCGGCTGTTGCTGCTGCCATCGCCAACCATAGCAGGCGTCCCTTGCGTGTTCCGGCGAAAAACACGCCGTACAGCACGCTCAAAAAAGCTAATGACTTGAGCAAGTGCCCAACGCCAACCAGCACGCGCTGCCACTCAGGAGCGGCGTGATTAAACTCTGGGGTGGGCGTGCCGAGAGAGCTGGGGTAGTTGGCAAGCACGGGGGCCAGAAACTCCAACAGGCCAAGGGCACAACCAAAGACGCCCACCGCCAGTCCGATGAGGCTGAGTGGTCGCAGGGAGAGCACGGGGATTGAATTGGTAAGGTGCAAGCTTGTTTGGTTCGTCATTTCTTTAGCCCTTTCCTTTCTCGCTTACAGCTTCACTGTCAGCTCGACGTTGCAATTGCTGCCGAGCGTCAACGTGTCACCGTCTTTCAATTCGACTTCGCTGACGCGTTGATTCATGACGTGATTGAGAAACGTGCCGTTCGTCGAGTGGTTGTCACGTACGATGAATTTGCCGTTCGCAAAGCCGAGCCAAAGGTGCTGTCCCGACACTTGTGTTTCGGCAATCACGATTTGTGCGCGCGCCTGATCGCGTCCGAGCGTGATGGAATCCTTCACGCTGAACTCCTGTCCTTTCAGCGGCCCGGCGGTGAAGACCAGTTTTGCTTGCGGCACTTTGACAGGCGCGACAATCGTGGGGGCGCTAAAAACTTCTGTGCCTCCTACGGGTGCGAACGATTCAGTCTTCGGTGCAAACGATAGTGCGGTCGTCGCGGCAACAGGATGCGGCGCAGGCATCGGTTGGCGCGGCGCGGAAATTGGCTGAGACATCGGCGCAGCGGCTTGGCGTTTCTTCGAGCGGCTATGCAGAAACCAAACCAGTCCGACGATGCCGCACAACGGGACGAGCAGGATGCCGCCGATCATCAACAAGGCAAGCGGGCCTTCGACACTGAAATTCCAACCGCTGGATTTGTCTTCGCCTTTGGTAATGCGCTCCTGTGATTCCGTAATAAGCCTGGACGCCTCGCTATGATCCGTAAACAACGCGGTCACGCCTTGAAAACTTTCTTTCGCTTTTGTGAATTCGCTTTTCCAGTAATGATCGAGACCTGTGCGCCAGAGCTTGTCAATCGGGCTTTCGGCGTATTCGGTGCCGGCCTGGCGCACGAATTCTGAGGCCGTGT
>JAEUQN010000269.1:6987-7221 GCA_016789725.1 Blastocatellia bacterium
CACAATAAAGCTGAAGCCTTGCACTTCCTGCCCGTTCACAGTGTTGCCGCGAAAGGTGAGAATGCCGATCACTTCGCCTTTTTCGTTGATCGCCGGGCCGCCGGAATTGCCGTGCGTCGTGCTGGTGTTCGTTTGCAAAATCGGCGCGCCGTCGGTCGAAGTTTTCTTTGCCGAAATCTTGCCGTCGTTGGTCGTTGGTTCGAGTTGTGATTTCGCGTCCAACGCTTCGGAATC
>JAEUQN010000026.1 GCA_016789725.1 Blastocatellia bacterium
ATTAAATAGCGTAACCGGAGCCATTACAGGAACGCTGACCAATGCAGGCGCAGCAAGTTTTACTATTCGCGCGACAAATGGCAGCGGATGTACAGGCGAACAGGCATACGCGTTGACAGTAGGCTGTCCGACGATCACGTTAACTCCCGACGCGCTGGCAGGCGGGACTGTTGGCAGTGCATACAATCAAGCGGTGCAAGCTTCTCCGGCAGGTAATTACACTTACTCCGTGAGCGCGGGAGCCTTGCCGAATGGCTTATTACTCAATAGCACAACGGGCGCAATCACCGGGACGCCGACAAGTTCGGGAACGTCATCATTTACGGTAAAAGCCCAGTCAAATGATGGTTGTTTCGTTGAAAAGAGTTATCTCGTCAGCATCACATTACCCTCTGGAGCATCGCTTGGCGCATTGTACGTGACCGCCGCCTGTGATGGTTGCGATTCCCAATGTACGGGCTGTGGCCCCAACAAGATTTACGGGTATGTAGTGGATGAAGGGACGGGTGCGCTTACTCCGATGAACGGCTTTCCTGTTTCGACTGGCTCTCAGGGGTTTGCTTTCTCTTCCTATCGGCAATTGGCCGTGGATAGCAAAAATCTGCGGTTATATGCCCTGAACGTTCCTGGCAATACGATTAGTGCCTATTCCATTGATCGTAGCAGCGGGGCATTAACGCCCTTGCCTTTCAGTCCCATCACACTGGATGCCTTTTATTATTCAATTGCCGTGCATCCGAGCGGCTCGCCCGTGGTTGTCACCGACAACGCCAATCCTGGAAAAGTGATCAGCTTTCAAATCACTGCAACAACGGCTGCTCAGGCTCCTGGCAGCCCTTATGCTGCTGGAAATGGGAGGGCCATTTTGTTCAGTCAGGATGGTAACTATTTTTACGAAGGCTGGGGCGCGGACGCACAGCTACTTGGCTTTAGCGTCAATGCGGCGAACGGAGGATTGACTGCGCTTTCGGGGTCGCCTTTTGCTACGACTTTTTCCAACCCGCTGCCGCTGGCCACAGACGTTGGTGGAAGAATTTTTACCGCCGGTCGTTTTTCCAATACGGCGAGCGTTTATACGACTTCTGGCGGAGCACCTACGCCGGTAAACGGGAATCCCTTTACGTCTGGACTTTTCGATGTCTCGTGGGGGCTGCTTCATCCCAGCGGGTACTTTCTCTTAGGTGCTCGTGGGAACGATACGACAGGGGTATTTAAAGTGTCAGGAACCGGGAGCGCCACAACGCTATCCGCTGTCGCCGGATCGCCCTTTGCCGGAGGCGGTGCATCTGGAGCCGCAGCTTTCAATGGGACAGGCGCATTTCTTTACTGTGCGGATTTGATAAATCATAGCGTCCGAACGTTCAGCTTTGATGCTTCTTCAGGTGCGCTCCAGTTTTTAAGAAAGCTCCCGGACAACAGTTTGGGAACCAGCGGAAGCATCAACGGACTGGTATATGTTCCCTTGACTTGTCCGACGATTACGCTTTCACCTGGCACGTTGTCTGAGGGAACCGTTGGCAGTAGTTATAATCAAACAGTTATAGCCTCTCCCGCAGGCAGCTACACCTACACTGTCAGTGCAGGTGTATTACCCGGCGGACTAACACTGAACAGTGTGACAGGCGCAATTACAGGAACACCGACGAGTGCCGGGACGTCGAACTTCACGATCCAAGCCGTAGGTGCCGGAGGGTGTAGTGGAGGGCAGGCGTATACTCTGAACATCCAGAACGCGATTACGTGCCCGACGGTGACAGGGCTAGGCAGCGGCAGCGGTCAGGTGGGGAGCACCGTGACGATCAACGGGAGCGGATTCGGCGGTGTGACCACCGTGAAGTTCGGAGGGAATGTCACCGCTGTATACACGATCATCAGCGACTCTCAGATTACAGCCACCGTGCCGAATGGCGCAGTAACTGGCGCGATTACGATTGGCAAAGCAGGTTGCGCGGATGTGCAATCCTCCGTCTACACTGTAGTGACGGGTGGCGGATGCGTGTCAGTCGCAATTTCCCCTACGCTCACAAGCGCGAGCGGGGCGACGCTGGCGGTTCCGATCACGGTGGGAGACCTTACCGGAAAAGGAGTGCAAGCCTACGATCTAACGCTGACTTTCGACCCGGCAGTCTTGCGATTGCAGAATCCGGCAATTGACGTTGCCGAGACCTTGAGCAACGGAATGTTGCTGACCCCCAATACCACTGTGCCAGGGCGAATCACCGTATCAGCATTTGGAACCGGCACACTAACGGGAGCGGGGACATTGCTCAAGTTGAGGTTCGATGTAATAGGAGGGGCTTCATTGTGCAGCAACATAACTCTGACGAGTTTTAAGTTTAATGAAGGAACTCCCTGCGCATCAACATCCGATGGGCGGGTGTGTGTAGTGGGCGGAGCCGTTTCCGGGACAGTGAGCTATGCAGCGGCAACGATGCCGATAGGCGTACCCGGAACTATAGTTGCAGCCAGCGGAGCACCAGCCGCCAGCAGCACAACGAATAGCGGCGGCGCGTATAAACTCTCTGGGTTGGGTGGCGGCCCGTATGTGGTGACGCCGACCAAAACAGGGGATGTGAATGGCATCTCTTCATTCGATGCCTCGCTGGTGGCAAGGCACGTGGCAGGGGTGGCGACGCTGAGTGCGGCGCAACAGTTGGCCGGCGATGCAAGCAATGACGGGACGTTGTCTTCTTATGATGCCTCGCTGATAGCACAAACCGTAGCCGGGCTTCCCAATGCGGGGATCGTCGGAAACTGGAAATTTACCCCAGGAAATCGCAACTACACGACATTAAGCGGGGAGCAGACCAATCAGGATTTCGCTGCTGTACTGGTAGGAGAAGTCTCTGGAAACTGGACAGTAACCCCGGCAGTAGGAAGCTTGACGGACAAGGTGCAATCTCTCGAAGCCGATGCGGTGACTCCGATTTCCGTCTCCCTTGCTACCAATCTAGTGGCGACTGTTGGAAGTACAATATCGGTTCCCATCGTGGTTGGTGATCTGACGGGGGCGGATGTGACGTCCTATGATTTCACGCTGGTGTTTGATTCCAGTGTCCTGCAATTGCAAGACCCGCCTGTGGAGAAAGCTGACACGCTTAGCAGCAATATGATCCTGACCCCCAATGCCACGACGCCAGGACGCCTTGTCGTTTCGGCCTTCAGTACCAGCCCCCTTACGGACAAGGGAACGCTGTTAACGCTTCGGTTCAGGGTCGTGGGGCAGGCTGGTACGTCTTCAGCACTGGTGTGGCAAGCCTTCACCTTCAAGGAAGGAACACCATCTTCCACGACAACCAATGGACTCCTGCGAGTTGTGCAGCCTAATCCAGTGCCATCGTTGCTCAGCCTCAACCCGACTTCCGCCGTTGTCGGCAGTCCTGGTTTTTCTCTGATCGTGAATGGAACCAACTTTGTGAATGGCTCGGTTGTCCGTTGGAACGGCACTGACCGCACGACAACCTTCATCAGTAATTCTCAACTCTCTGCGAGGATCACCGCTGCAGATGTTGCAGCAACGGGGACTTCACAAATTACCGTATTTTCCCCAGAGCCAGGAGGCGGCAGTTCAAACTCCGAATCCTTCAAAGTAAATCTTTGTGCTTACGCGCTTAACCCCTCAGTCCAGTCGTTTGGCAGCGCAGGCGGCAATGGTTCGATCACGCTTTCCACTAGCGCCGGATGTTCCTGGGCAGCGACTTCCAACTCTTCCTGGATAACTGTCACGACAGGGGCGAATGGCAGTGGGAATGGTGTCGTTCAATATGCAGTAGCTGCCAATACCGCAGGTGCTCGCCAAGGGAGTCTTTTGATCGGCAATCAGAGCGTAACTATTTCGCAGGCGGGCAGCCTGACATCCGTCTCTGCGGCCAGCTATGTCGGGGCAGAGTTAGTGCCGGAAGAAATTGTTTCGGCATTTGGCAGCGGCTTGGCAACAGGCACACAAGCTGCCCCTGGTTTACCTCTTCCGACGAATTTGCTTGGGACGACGGTGCGGGTACGCGATCAGCTTGGGACGGAGCGGATGGCTTCGCTGTTTTATGTTTCTCCCACTCAAGTGAATTATCTGATTCCTTCAGGGACAGCGCCCGGCGCAGCACTAATTACGATTGCCAACGCCAATGGAGAAGTAGCCACCGGAACGAATCAGGTCGGTTCTGTCGCACCCTCGCTGTTCACAGCCACCTCCGATGGGAAAGGATTGGCGGTGGGACAAGTGACGCGCGTGAAGCCTAATGGAACTCAGGTAGCAGAAGAAATCGTCCGCTATGATTCAACCCGGCAGCAGTTCGTGAGCCTCCCCATTGACCTGACGACTGCGGATCAGGTTTTCCTGATTCTTTATGGCACAGGCATTCGTTTTCGGAGCGAAATCACTGCCGTTTCAGTTGTGATGAACGGGATGACGATCCCCGTTGATTATGCAGGGCCACAAGGCGATTACGTCGGCCTTGATCAACTCAATATCCATTTGCCAAACAGCCTCAGCGGTGCTGGAGAGATAGAGGTTGTTTTGAAGGTAGATGGGAAAACAGCCAACACCGTTCGGGTAACGATCAAGTGAATACGGGGCCACTCCTGCTATAAATATCAGCAAAGAATAGCCGCACACCGCCACGCGCTAGGCGAATGAAATGGATTGGCATAGAATGAGGTCTCCAACCGACGTTTACAAAATAAAGTAGTGGCAGGAACCCATTCGTAATAGCAGGGCGAGTCCTATCTCCTGATACCGGATGACGACCGAGCGCACAGGCTTTCTGTATTTTGATTGAGTGGCAATGAAAAACTATCCCGCAATCAAGATGAATCGTTTGACGCTCAGCTTCAACGACAAAGAGGTAGAGGCGGATTTCATAAGGAACTATCTCGCCAACTCCGCGAGGCAGGCGCGCTTTGCCATGATTTTAGGCGTGTTGCTCTGGCTTGGTTCCGGGATCATTGATTATTGGATCAGTCAGGATTATCAACGGCTCTGGTTTATCCGGTTTGTCGTGATTACGCCCATTATCTTATGCCTGTTTTTTCTCGCGCTTTCGGCGTGGGGGGCGAAAGCCATGCAATTCCTGGCGGTGGTCTTTTGCCTGATTCCCGGCATCGGCATCGCTCTTATGACGCTGAAGATGGAGCCTCCCGGAAAGTATCTCTACCACGTTTGCATTATTGAAATCATTGCCTACATTTACACCTTTATCCGGCTGCGGTTTATTTATGCGGCGGCGCTTTCCTGGCTCTTGTCGGTGGTGTATCTCCTCATTGCACTGCCCCTCATCAAAATAGAAATTCCGGTTTTAATCAACAATGCCTATGCCTTTCTCACCGTAAATTCCGTCGGGATGGCGGCTTGTTATTTTATGGAGTATTACGTTCGGCAGAACTTCCTGCAAAGTCGAGAAATCGAAGCCCAGACCGCGCGCTTGGAAGAGAAGAACACCGAACTGACGCAAAAAAACAAAGAGCTTGTCCGTGCCAAAGAAGACATTCTTCAATCCAGCAAGCGAGCAGAATTGATCTTCGCCGCGCTGTCGGAAGCCTTGCCGGGAACTGTACTGGACAATAAATACCAGTTGCAGGAGAAGATCGGATCAGGCGGATTTGGGACGGTTTATCGTGCTGTACATTTGCAGTTGAATCGCCCAGTTGCCATCAAAGTCTTTCGTCCCGTAGGGGGCAACGACATCGCCAACAGTTTAGGGCGATTCCGCACCGAAGGCATTTCCGCTTGTCGTGTGCATCACGAAAATGCTGTGGCAGTTCTTGATTTTGGCACGTCGGCTGCGAGCATTGCGTATCTAGTGATGGAATTATTGGAAGGCCGGAGCTTGGCGGAGGAATTAGCCGAAAAAGGAAAACTGTCACCGCTACGGAGCGCCCGTATCCTGATCCCGGTTTGTTCCGTCTTGGCCTCCGCCCATGCCGTCGGTTTGGTTCATCGTGACATCAAGCCGAGCAACATCTTCTTGCATAAAACCAATCAGCAGGAAGTTGTCAAAGTCGTGGATTTCGGTGTTGCCAAGTTAATGAATGAATCCCCCGACGCCAATGCGCAAAGCTTAACGGTGACGGGGGCCTTGGTCGGAACGCCATTTTATATGGCCCCGGAAAGATTTGAGGATAAGCCCTATGATGGACGGGTAGACGTGTATAGTACGGGAGCGATGCTTTATGAAATGCTTTGTGGTTGTCTGCCCTTTCGCACGCAGGAAAAAGGGTTGCTGGCAATCGCTGGCATGCACCTGACGCAGGAGCCTCGACCCTTGCGAAACGTAAATCCCCACGTACCGGAAAGCCTGGAAGCCATCGTTTTAAAGGCGCTTGCCAAAAATCCCGCAGAGCGTCCCACTGCTGATGAACTGCGGAGACAACTGATCCATTTTGTCAGCATCTGGGAACAAAGCGCGAATGCGAGTGAGATTTACCCCCAGTCAGACGGAAATGGTTTCGCCACAAATGCGGGCGAGTTAACGTTTCCTGATACGATCTAAAACACCGGAAGGCTTTCAAGATAGATTGGGGAGCCTTCGCCAATACACCTTTTGGCACGCATCATTTTCTCAACAAGCAACGTTTGGAGTCGTAGGAGATAGTTCTTTGCACGTTGGTCAGATTCGCCTCTTCGTAAACCTCTCTGTCGCAGATGGCAGGATGATAAGAGCGGGATTGAGAAGGCGAGGCGTATTGCTTCAGCGGAGTCAACTATGAAAAAAAGCGGTTTATTGGTCGTAAAACGTAGCGTCTTTTCGGGCCTCGTTTTGCTGAGCATCCTGGGAGGTATTTTTGACGTGCAGGCCACAAGCTTCCAAGGACAAGAGTTGCCTTCCCTTGAGATTGGGAAGCCCATCGAACGCGAATTGGCAGGTGGACAATCGCACGTCTATCAACTCTCGCTCGCGGCGGGACAGTATTTGCACATCGTGACTGAGCAACGTGGCATTGATGTGGTGATCGCATG
Source organism: Blastocatellia bacterium (assembly GCA_016789725.1). Lineage (GTDB taxonomy): Bacteria > Acidobacteriota > Blastocatellia > RBC074 > RBC074 > JAFDVL01. Next base: position 6,953 of record JAEUQN010000026.1, read on the forward strand.
GTTTGGGCCAAACGGCAAAAAGTTGATCGAAGTAGATAGCCCAAATGGGACACAAGGGCCGGAGCCATTGACGTGGACTACTGAGAGTAGTGGAAACTATCGGTTAGAGATTCGCTCGCTCGAAAAAGATGCGAAGACAGGACGTTATGAGATACAAATCGTCGCCCTACGGACAGCGACAGAAAGAGAGTTACAAGAAGCAGAGGCGCGCAGGCTTTTCCTTGAATCCGTTGCTCTGCGATCTCGCGGCCAATACGCCGCCGCCATCGCACCCGGTGCGCGCGCGTTAGAGCTACGGGAAAAACATTTGGGAAATGCACACTCCGAGGTGGCACACGCCGCCAACAATCTGGGGCTAACCTTTCTCAACCTGGGCAACTTTGCAAAGGCAGAAGCCTTATTCCAACAAGCGCACGACATTTGGACATCAGGCACCTCGCCCAACAACGGTGCAGCCGCAATGGCACTTAGTAATCTTGCAGAGATGTATCGTCAGAAAGGCGATTATCCGCAAGCGGAACGTACCCATCTGCGCGCTTTGGAAATCCGGGAGAACCTCTCGCCTGATAGCGTGGATGTTGCAAACTCGCTCGGAAACCTGGCCGTCCTTTATGACAACCTCGGCGACTACGTGCGGGCTGAACCGTTGTACCAACATGCGCTGAAGATTTGGGAGAAAGAGGACGGACCGAATGGTGAGAATGTCGCTCTTACGCTGAATAACCTCGGCAATATGAATCGGGAAAATGGGGATTATCTGAGTGCCGAGCAACAGCTACGACGTGCTTTGACGATTTATGAAAAACGCTATGCGTCCAATCCTGATCATCCCAACATTGCCATGCTGCTGAACAATTTTGCGATGGTGTATCTGGTGCGTCGAGAATATACGCAGGCGGAAGCGCTTTTCAAACGCTCCTTGCACATTAAGGAAAAAGTCTTTGGGCTGAATAATGCCTCAACGGCGACTTCGCTACATAACTTAGCGCGGGTTTACCACTTGATGCGCGACTATGCACAGGCCACGCAACTATATCAGCAGGCGCTGACAATTCGTGAAAAAGTGTTGGGGCCGAACCATCCTAATACGGCTGTTTCTTACAATTCACTGGGCGGGCTTTACCAGGAGCAGGGAGAATGGGCGTTGGCGGAAGACTCGCTCCAGCGCGCACTGCGCATTCGGGAGCAATCGCTTGGTACGTCTCATCCTTCCGTTGTTGTTTCACTAGATAACCTAGCCAGTCTGGCGTTAGCCCGTGGTGACGCCACACAAGCAGTAATGTTATTGACACGCGCTGGTGAGGTACGAGAGCGTAATATTAGCCAAACGCTTGCCATTGGTTCAGAACGGCAAAAACTTGCCTATCTGATTACGATGGCCGACCAAGTGGATAAAACCATTTCTTTACACCTACAGTCAGCTCCACAAGACCCGGCAGCGGGCCGCCTAGCCCTCAGCGTGATTTTGCAACGCAAGGGACGTGTGCTGGATGCGTTGTCTGACAGTCTTGCGTCCTTGCGGAAACGCTTCAATGCGCGCGATCAGGCAGTGTTGGATCAATGGAAAGAGCGCAACGCACAATTGGCTCGCTTAGTGCTGAATGGGCCGCAACGAATAACGCTTGCCGAACATCAACAACGTATCCAGGGGCTGGAAAAGGAGGTAGAAACGCTCGAAGCAGAATTGAGTACTCGCAGTTCAGAGTTTCGCGGACAATCGCACCCCATCACATTTAATGCGATCCAAAATGCTCTCCCACAAAACGCCGCGCTAATTGAATATGTTACCTATGCCCCATTTGATCTGAAAACCAAAAAGGTTGGCCCGCTGCATTACGTGGCTTACACGCTCACCGCGCAAGGCGAGCCGCGCTGGGTCGAACTGGGCGAAGCCGCGCCGATTGAACGCGCCATAACAGCCTGGCGACAGGCGCTGCGGAATCGTCATCGTATGGACGTTCAGCGTCTGGCCCGTGCCGTAGATGCGAAAGTGATGCAGCCCGTGCGCGCCTTGCTGGGCGAAGGCAAGCACTTGCTCCTTTCGCCCGATGGAATGCTCAATTTGATCCCCTTTGCTGCGTTGGTGGACGAACAAGGTCGTTATTTGGTCAGTCGCTACGAATGCAGCTATTTGACGAGCGGGCGCGATCTGTTGCGCCTGCAAGTGCCGCGCGAAAGTAAAAGGGACGCGCTGATTGTGGCTAATCCAGCGTTCGGGGAAAGAGCGAATCCCGCAGCACTAGCCAGCCGTAAGGTCACGCTTCCGTCGCCCGGCGCGGCAAGTGGGCCGCCGCAATTTGATTTTTCTCAAGCCTACTTCAATCCCTTACCCGGCACCGCAGGCGAAGCCCAAACGCTCCAAAGGCTCCTGCCGCAAGCCACCGTGTTGACGCAAGAGCAAGCCACGAAGGCGGCCTTGCAACAAATCAATGCGCCGCGCCTGCTGCACATCGCCACGCACGGCTTCTTTCTACGCGATGCCAAGACTGTAGTTGCCAATTCGCGCCGTATTAGACTGCCCGGCGAGAGTTTAGAAACCGATCAACCTAGTGTCCCGATGATAGACCCCTTGGTTCGTTCGGGCTTGGCGCTGGCCGGAGCCAACTTGCACAAAGGGGGCATTGATAACGGCATCCTCACAGCGAAGGAAGCGGCTGGCCTGAATTTGTGGGGTACAAAGTTGGTGGTGCTCTCAGCCTGTGACACAGGAATCGGAGAGGTGAAGAACGGCGAAGGCGTCTATGGCCTGCGCCGCGCCTTTGTCTTAGCTGGTTCAGAAACGCAAGTGATGAGCTTGTGGCCGGTGTCGGATCACGGGACGCGCGAGTTGATGAGTGATTATTACAAAGGCTTGCAGCAAGGCACAGGTCGTAGTGCGGCGTTGCGGCAGGTGCAATTGCGAATGCTGAAGAATCCATCGCGGCGGCATCCGTACTATTGGGCGAGTTTCATCCCCTCAGGCGAATGGGCCAACCTGAACGGCCAACGATAGTTCAGCGCAGCGAAATTATCGGTTCGACAATCTGATTATCAAAGTGATAATGATTTTGGGGCAGCCTGATCTGCCGCCGCCGCGCATCTTCTATCAATCGAAATAATCTATCTTTAGGGTGAGCAAATAGTTAGCGCAACTGAGGTACGGATTGTGTGCGTGCCAAAGCCTGTGGCACAGCGATTGTACTTACAGCAGGCGTCTCGCACGTCACGCAAGAAAACAGATTCGTTGAAAAGAGAATCGGGAACGAATGCCACTTGCCTGAACCCAAAAAAATCCGTTTGTCTGAGGAGAGATTATGAAAACCCTGACCAGCAAAAGTAAATGGATGATGCTCTTAACTTCTTCCGCCCTGATCGTCTTAACGCAATCTTTCGTATGGGCGCAAAGCAATGTGACACCCGCCAACGCTGATCCCAACGCGGCGCTACGGCAGGAAGTTCGACAACTCAAATTAGAGATGTTGCAACAAGGAATCGAATTTCAAACCTGGAAAATCCAGCAGCTCGAAAAAGAACTGGCGCAAGTGCAGGAAAAGAAACAGCGGATTGAGACGCAGGAGCGAAGCGCTCAGCAACGCCTCGCCGAGTTCAATAGTGTCCCGACGGCGGGAGGAGAAAGCGGTGAAGCAACGGAAATGAGAGATGCCCTAAGCCAGAAACGAATGAAGCAAATCAGCGAAGTCCAGGAACCTGTCGTCCAGCAGGAAACCGAACTCCTAAACCGCTTGCAGCAAGAGCGCAATCGCCTGACTCAATTACAACTCCGTGCCAAGCGCATTAGAGCTAGCGAGTAGTAAATACAGTCACAATTATCCATCAACCGGACTTTTCCTTTACCGAAAGTTGTTGATTTGAGAGTAAAGGGGAGAGGCCGCTATTATGGCGGTTTCAAGTCGTTGAATTTATTGTTGGGCTGGGAGCAAATCGAGCCTCGATACATGGACTTCCAGCCCGTTGACGCCAGTCTCCAACAGTATGTTACGACTCATCTTTGTGCCCAATTTGTGCCTGAAGTAGATGCCAAAATAACGTAAATCCTGCCAGTCAACGCACTTGTGTGGAGGCTGCAAACCGTTGCAAATGTTAATTGATAGCAACAAATGCGAAGTGCTACACAAATCGGCGGTAGGTTTCATAACCTCTAGTTCCATTTCGCGTTTAACTATTGCGTATTCCGATGAAGATGAAGGTGAAATTCGAGGAAGCTGAATGCGTGATTCCCTGTGAGCGGAACCGAATGAATTGTGCCGTTAGCCTTTCATCTTCGTCAAATCGTCATCTCCTTTTTTGCGTAACGATGTGCCCTTGAGTTCAATGCGATAAGCGCGGTGAAACAGGCGATCCAGCAACGCGTCGGCAATCGTGGGCTCTTCCAAATAAGCGTGCCAGGTGCCAGGGGGCAGTTGACTGGTGATGATCGTGCCGTGCAATTGATAGCGATCTTCAATCACTTCCAGCAGATCGTGTCGCTCCTGCGTCTGTAAGGTTTGCAAGCCAAAATCATCCAGAATCAGTAAGTCGAGCCGCGCCAGTTGGGCCAATCGTTTGTGGTAGGTGTCTTCACTACGGGCCAGCCGCAAAGTCTCCAGCAAGCGATGCGTGCGTTCATATTGCACCCGCAAACCCTGGCGACAAGCGGCGAAACCAAGGGCTTGTGCGATCCAACTTTTCCCCACGCCACTCGGCCCCGTCAATAATAAACAGTGGGCCTGGCGAATCCATTCACAGGTGGCGAGCGTGGCCAGCAGCGACTTATCCAGATTGCGACTGGCCCGCCAGTCCAAGTCTTCCACGCTGGCCGTTTGCCGGAAATGCGCATTGCGCAAGAGGCGCTTGAGGCGCACGGCTTCGCGGTACGCGCGTTCAGCTTCTACGATCAAGGCGAAGCGTTCGTCAAAGGCGAGTTGTTGCAGGTGCGGTTGTTCCAGTTGTTGTTGGCACGCTTGTGCCATGCCAGGCAGTTTCAGGCTGCGCAGCGTGTCGAGCGTCGGTTGGATCAGCATTGGGCGATTCTCCTTGTAAGAGTTGTTGATAATAGGCCGCCCCACGAATATTGGCGTGCGACGGCAAGGCGGGAGTCGAGTTGGCGGCAACAGGCAACGGTGCTTCTTCCAGCCCCTTTTGCAAAATCGAGAGCACACTTTTGCGCGTGGGGAAACCCAGCAGCAGCGCGCGCTGACAAGCGGCTTCCAGCCGCGTTGGGCTATACGTTTTGGCGAGGCTCAACAGGCCGAAGCAAGAACGATAGGCCTGTTGGGGAACCGTGCGCGAGTTGAGAATGGCGCGCACCACATCGCGGGTATGCGCCCCGATTTGCACCGCCCAAGTAAGAAAGCGGCCCGGATTCCAAGTCTGCAACCACAGTTGTTGGGCGGTGGGCAAATGGGCGGGCAGGGTGGTGAAACCGCCTTGTTTCTCACTGCGCACATGAACCGCTACGCGCTGGTGTTGATGAAAGAGTTCGACGCCCGCGACCGTCACGCGCGCATCTACCAATTGTCCGACCAGCGGATGTGGCGCACTGTAGAAATGCCCTTCTACTTCGACATGGGCATCGGGCGCGACACGCCGGTTGGGGAACCATTGCGCATACTCATAGCGCGTCGCGGGCAAAGCTTTGAGGGCGGGACGATCCAGCGTCTCGAACTGCGTGCGGCGTGACCCCGGCAGCTTTTTGAACAGCTTGTTGTTGAGGATGTCCAGCAACGGTCGCAAGGCTTGATTGAGTTCGGCCAGCGAGAAGAATTGGCGTTGCCGCAGCCGCGCCAATAACCAGCGCTCGACAATTTGCACGCCGACTTCGGCTTTGGCTTTATCGCGCGGTTTGTAGGGCCGCGCCGGGACGGCTGCCGTGCCATAGTGCGCCAGCATTTCCGTGTAGGTGCGGTTGAGTACCGGTTCATAACGGGCCGCTTGTGTCACTGCCGCTTTCAAATTGTCGGGCACGATGATTTCCGGCACGCCCCCAAAGAACTCAAAGGCACGGACGTGCGAACCGCACCAATCGGGTAGACTTTGTGTCCAGGTCGCTTCCACATACGTGTAATTGGACGCGCCCAGCACCGCCACGAAGATTTGCGCGGTGCGTACTGCACCGGTCTCGCGGTCAATGATGTCCACGGTCGGCCCGGCATAATCCACAAAGAGCTTCTCGCCGGCGCGATGCGTTTGGCGCAACGTAATACGCAGACGGCGACGATAGTCCTGATAGAGTTCAGTGAAGCGGCTGTAGCTGTAATGCTGCTGGGGATGTTGCGCCGCATATTCTTCCCACAACAACAGCCGTGTCACGCCTTTGCGTTTGAGTTCCTGATGCACCAGCGCGAAGTCCGGCAACTCTTTCGGTAAGAGCGTGAGGCTCGCAGCGGCAGGAAATAAGCGTTGTTGCAGTTGTTCTGCCGTGAGGTCAGACGGCAGCGGCCAACTGAGTCTGGCACGCCGCGCGGCTTGCAGATACTTATTGACTACGCCCAGCGACAAACATAACGCGCGGGCGATCTGGGGTTGCGAGAGTTGCGCGGCATTGAGCCGCAGAATTTCTTCAATTTGATGCATCGTGAGTGGACGAGCAGGCATAACTTGAACTCCTTTTCTGGTTTGGAAAAAGAGTTAGTGTGCCCGCATTAGGGGTTCCACTCACAGGCTTTCACGAACCTCGAAATCGCCTTTCACGCGTCGAAATCGTTGTTCATCAGAATTTCGAGCGTGGCTCAAAACCTTTCACGTTCGTCGAAATCCTACGACTTTCACTTTCCTCGAAATTGCCTTTCACGGCTCGAAATCGCCTTTCACGTTCCTTCGGAATATGCAACTATTACAGCAATTGAGGCAGTTGCTTCGATTTGGTCAGATAATCTGCACTTTTCAGTTAGAACTATTCACGATCATAGTATGAAGGAATACACGTATAAGAGAACTAAATGGACTTCATCTATTAACCGTTTCAGCGATAGATAACACAACTTGATTTCAATGAGTCCGCAGAGGAGTCCGCAAAGCAAAAGAGGCATCAACAAGATGCCCGTAAACTGTTGATTTGATTGGTCAGCCCGGGGCGATTTGAACGCCCGACCTCTTGCACCCCAAGCAAAACTCCATACCGCACTGTCTATGTTTTGTGGCCAATTTGTGCCTGAAATAGATGCCAAAGCCCCCAACCCTTGTCAATAAATGTACTTGTGTGGCGGCTGCAAACCGTTGCAAATGTTAGTTAATAGCAGTAATTGTAAATTGATACGCAAATTGGGGCAGGATTTATAACCCAGATCAAAATACCGTACTACTTTCCTGTCAATCAAAGTTCGATTGACACCAATCCAGAAGCCGTTGGTCAGTTAGAATAGACGTCAAATAACTTTTCAATTTCATCATACTGCATAGCTTCGCGTAGCCCGCGCATGACGGTTCGAGCATATTCTTTGACTTCTTCTACGGTTTGTTCGCCAATGGGTTCTAATAGGCGGCGGAGTTGATCTGGGGATACATTCAAATAGCGTTTCCACTCTTCTGAAGAATGCCCGGATGCTTTGAGAATGACTGCCTGCGGAATGCCCGCTAAAATTCCCCGTGAAACGAATGCGTGACGAAAATCGTGAAAGTGTAAATTTTCAACGCCTATATTTTGGCGCAACGTCTGAAACGCCTTCTTAAACTCCATCAACCCGCCAAAAACCAAGTTTTCAGTTCCAAGCCCTTCAATTAAATTCGTGAATTGTTCCACCACACGCGCCGTCATGGGGATTTCACGCGCGATATTCGTTTTGGCATTCTGTGCGCGGAGGCGAATCACACGATGCGGAAAATCCAAGTCGGAAACCTGCAACGTTAGCAACTCTCGTCGGCGTAAGCCGGTATCTGCGGCGATAATAATAAGCGGGGCGAGATGCTTGATACGCCCTCGACAACCATGCAGCATCGCGAGTTCTTCCCCAAAAGTTGGAAATCGTTCGCGCCGTTTCTCGACACTCTTGTTAATGAGCTTCTTTCCGCTTACAGCCTGAAAAGGGGATCGTTCAAGCCAACCATTGGCCAGCGCGAAATTGAGCATGGCACGCAGGAACTCCAACTCTCGGTGAACAGCAGCCGCGGTCCGTTGTTTGTTCGTTCGTGTTGGTTTGCGGATGAGATGCAGTTTGAGTGTTTCAATTTCGTTATTCTGGATCGTCCGAATTTTTCTTTTGCCGAAGTATTCTTTCAGTGATTTCAGATAGGTCGTTAATGGACTGAGTTCGCGATGGCCTGCCACTTTTTTTCCATCAATGTACTCGACAGGGATTAAAGGCGTTTCCTGATACCGTTGCGCGAGTTGTTCAAAAGTCAGGTCTTCCCGCGTGAAGACTATTTCTCCAGTTCGTTCATACTCGCTGAGAAACTTGCGACGTGCTTGTTCGGCTTCCCGCTGGGTCAGGAAAAATTCTTTTCGCTCGCGCCGCACTCCTGTTTTGGGGTCAACCGGTGCGCAACGGAAGAACCAACGCTTGCGACGGTTGTCGAACCGCACGTAACCCGTTAAATTCTTTGCCATTAAAGTTCCTCTCAGGTAAATTACAGGGGCGGCAGAAGGCCAGATGCAAATTGCGTACACGACCTTCGCCCTCCCTCAACACTTGTTCCTGTCCCACATTGCTGTCCCACATAAACCTGAGGAACAGGGATAAATGAGGCAGAGCAGGGAACGCAAAAAGCGCGAAAATAAAGGGAAATTGTTAGTTGTGAGTAAGCGGGAAAAGATATGGCTTAGGTTCGGGACCGAGAGGTCGGAGGTTCAAATCCTCTCGCCCCGACCAATCAATTCAAAAAGTTAAGGCTTCCGATAGGAAGCCTTTTCCGTTACCACCTTCTTTATTGTCCTACATAGAAATGCGGAAGTGCCGGAACTTGCGACCTTACTTTTGGTAGGAACCGGTTTGATGACTACGCTGTCTGCACTACGGCGTCTCCTGAAAAAATACGACATAGCCTCTCAGTTCGCCACAATTACCAGATCAGAGGAGTTTTCCCTCTGATCTGGTAATTTTTATTTGGGAATATGAGTGGCAACCTGGGCGGCGAAAATCAAATGAGTTGATAGGGACGCATCATTTCATTGTCCTCGTGTTCGAGAATATGACAATGCCATACATACCCTGGGGCTGCCTGCGGAGCGAACGGATAACTGCCTCCACCAAGCGGCGCAAACTTCACCAGAATGCGAGTGACTTCGCCTGGATTCATTCGCACTGTGTCCTTCCAACCCAATTCATTTGGGGCTGGACTGAGCGCACCATCCTGTAAATACTGGGTGATCGGCGGATTCATCGTCACCTGGGCCGGGATGACGGGATTCACCATCATGTAATCCTTCAGATATTTGTTCGCCTGGAAGCGTTGACGATTCAAAAGCTGAAATTGCACCAGGTGCAAGTGAATTGGATGCGTGTCGGCTGTCAGGTTGACGATTTCCCAGAGTTCCGTCGTGCCGACGCGAGGTGTTTCTGTGGCTGGCACATGCCATTCCTTTCCATCCAGTAGGGCCGCTAGTGGGCCACCTGCGCCCATCACTTCATTCAACGTAAGTGTGCGTGAGATACTCGCTGGCCCCAGGGGCGGAATCGTGCTGAGTGAGGCAGGGAGGCTCGTGGTATCAGGAGCAGTGAGCGGAACCACACGGAAGAGCATAATCTGACCGACAGTTTGTGGATCAGACGGAGCACCATTCGGGAACGGTGCTCTGGCATCGTTGCTCATTGTGATTGTGCTTTTCGCCTTATGCCCAGTGAAATCCACAATCACATCCGCGCGTTCGCCGGGAGCCAGGAGCAACTGATTGACCTGTACCGGCTTGGATAAATAACCACCGTCTGAGCCGATTTGAATGAACGGACGTCCATTGGATAGCTTCAGGTTATAGAAACGCGCGTTGGACCCATTCAGCAGACGGAACCGATATTTGCGCGGTTCGACGTTCAGAAACGGCCAGACCTTGCCATTCACGACAATCGTATTGCCGAAAAATTCCGGCACCCAATACGGGTGAGTCGTCGGATTGACACCAGCATTCGGATAGAGCAGTTGTCCGTTAATATCGAACGTCCGATCCTGAATGACGATTTCCCGTTCGTAATTACCGCTGGGCAGGTTCAGCGTCGCCTCGAATTGCGGATCACGCAGCAGGTAAAACCCCGCCATCCCCGCATAAACATTGAGTCGCGTCACGCCTAACGCATGATCGTGATACCACAGCGTCGTGGCTGGCTGGTCGTTGGCATAGGTGTATACATCTTTTACCCATCCTGGCCCGCGCAAGACGAAGTTCGGCGTAAACCAGGCGTCAGGATGTCCGTCACTTTGAGGCTCAGTTTCACCGCCATGCAAATGCACAACCGTTGGGACCGGGCCGGTATATGGCGCGAAGAGCGGATGTTGCATCAACGGATCAGCCCAATGCAGCGTTTGATCTATGGGCAGTCGTGACAACAGGGTTTGGGTGAAAAGCTGGTTGTGCCACAAGACCTGAATTGGCACGCCTCGGACGGCTTCAATGGTGGGGCCAGGATATGAACCATTGTAGCCCCAGACGGTTGTCGGCGGGAGTTGGGCGTGTAGCTGCTGCTGAAATTCCGTGATGGCAATGTTATGAAACGTGCCCGTGAGTTTGGCGGGACGGGGCAACGGATCAACGTATTTTCGCAGCGTTCTTGGATCAAGTGGCAGGGCCGTTTGGGCGAACGCAACGCGGGTGGTGACGTCCCAGGGCAAAGCCAAACCGGCTCCGGCCAGGGCGCTCAATTGCAGAAATTCTCTACGGTTTTTCTGATGATTTTTCATGCTTTTTCTCCTTAAAAAGTAGTTGCTTCAGGGTTGTGTCTCCAGGAGAGGGTAAAGCGAATCAAATGACTTTATTTATTCGTTGAGCTGGGTGTGCCCTCCTTTCCAATATGCACTTGGGCGTTGACAGGATTGAACTGCACGACTTGGCGACCAAGCCGCAGTTCCGTCGCTTCGCGCTTGAACTCAAGGAAGCTTTCTCCCTGGTTTAGTGCGACGAATTCGATTAAGACCAATTGACCGCTGGCCGCAACAGGCGCATCACGGTCTTCGATCTGGCGTAGCCTGATTTGTAATTCGCCGTCTTTGAGGTCCGTGGTAATGCTTGGATCACGCCCAAACAGACCGCCACTGCGCACCGATTTGAATTGCAGCAAGACCGGATCGAAAGAGATTGAGAGCTTGGCCTCGTTCATCTTCGCTGCTCCATACACCGAAGCCACAACCAAGAAGGACGCGCCGGATTCCGCTTCGATAGTGGCGGGGATTAAGCTCAAATCAACCAGCGTATTGGTTTTGGCGGTGACGGGAATGGCGTCAGTCGGATTCGGGATTGAATTTGCTGGCTGCGCCGTGGGGAGGGGCGTAGCGGCAACAGCGGGCGTAGCCTGAGCCATTGCCTCATTCACTGTTGTATTCGTAGCATTGCTTTCGCTGCTATTTCCCTTGGCAAGCAAGGATTGCCGATTCGTGATGCGACGTTCCTGATCGTCTTCGGTTTGCGCGCGCGTAGCAATGTCTTCGACGCTTTGTGTTACCCCCGCGATGAACGTGCCGCTGAGTTTGGCCAGATGATCTTCTTTCTTCAATTCCGGCGCACGCAGGATATGCGGGGTGACCGTGATGACGATGTCGCTGAGATTGCCGTTTTGACGCGGCGTCGAGATGAAACGCCCTAAAATCGGGATCATGCTCAGCATCGGCAGCCCGGCGCGCGACTCGCCTTTGCTTTCCTGCTTGATCCCGGCGACGACCGCAGTTTTGTTGTCCACGACGCGCGCAATCGTGCTCAGGCTGCGTTGCGTGAAGCTTGGCGTGAGCGTCAAGTCCGCGCCCGAAGCTTCGACGTTTGTGGATTCGAGTTTCATCCGCAGTTGCACATAGCCTTCATTGGAGACTGTCGGCGTCACATCAATCACCAAACCGACGTCGCGGTACTGAATGCTGTCGAACGCGCCACCGAGCAAATTGCCCGCAGCATTCTGCGCGCTACCAAGACCAGGGACATACGTGCTGCCCAAACGCACCGGCACACTTCGACCCACTTTGGTTTGATTTTGCTCGCCATCAAGCGCGTGAATTTGCGTGCTGGCCAGCAGCTTGGATTGCCCTTTGGATTGCAACAGGCTTAGGCTCGAAGGCGGCAGGCCAATCAACGTGCCGACGCCGCCCAGCACAGGCGCTACCGCGTTACCCGCAATCGCCGTGATGCCCGCACGTCCGACACCACCGAGGTTGCCGAGCGAGGCTGAACCGCCCGTCGTCACTGTGACGGGATGGCCGTTTGTATCAAAGCGCGTTTCCGTCACAGATTGTGAACTGAGCGCGAGTTGATTGCCGAGTTCGAGCGACGTACTGCGCGAAACTTCGTAGATGTCTACGTCCACGACCACCTCGGCGCGATTCTTGTCAATGCTGTCAATGATCTCCTGCACCATTTTCAGGTTCGCCACCGTGTCGCGCACAATAAGCGCATTGAGTTGTTTGATGACCGCGATTTGTCGTTGTGCGCCGATCATCTGATGCAACGTGGCTTTGACCTCATTGGCATCGGCGCTGCCGAGATAGAACGTTTTGACCAGCAATTGCTCAAAGCGTTGGCGATTCGCGGGCGTGTCGGCGTAAATCAAAATTGAGCGACGATCCACTTGCTCGAAGAGATGCTTGGTTTGCACGAGGATCATATCGAATGCCCGCGCCAGCGTGAGGTTTTGCGCCTTGAAGCGAAATTTCGGCTCGTCCTTGAAGGACTCATCAAAGAAAACATTGAGGCCGAGATCAGCGGCAAATCGTTCGAGTGCTTGTCGCAGCCGGACATCTTCAAAGTGAATGACTTGTAACAGGTCGCGGGATGGCGCGCGTTGCGGCATCGCAATATCGGCGCTGGCCGCAATGACGTTGCCCGTGCGGGGATTGTAATTCGCCGGGGCGGTTAATTGCTCGGCGCTACGCTGCATCTTCACGCGCACGAGTTCATTGGTGTCATCGTAGGCCGATGCCTGCCGATAGGCGCGATACGCTCCGGCAAAGTCGCGTTGCTCGGCAAACGCATCGCCGCGCCCTGCCAGCATAATTGCCGCGTTTTGCCGGGCGCGCAGCAGGTGCAATTGATATTCGGGATTGTTCGGTTCTGCTGCCGCCGCGACGATGAAATGTTGCACGGCGATGTCCCACTGCTGCCGCGCCTCGTATTTCATCCCCAGACTGAAATTCTTTTTGCCGTCTTTGGCCGAGAGATTTTTCTCTTCCACTTTCAGCTCCGGCAGCGGCCTGGGCTTCGCGGCAGACGCTGTCGGAACGACTGCCGCCGCCTTGGCTTTATCCACCACTGGCAGCGCCGCTTCTGGGCTGGGGGCTGCCGCCTCCATTTTTGGCGCGGTCGCTGGTTGCGTGGTCGCGGAGGTGCCCCGGTTGTGATTCACCGTGCGCGGAAAGCGAATCAACAAATGGCTGCCTTGTCGCTCGACTTCATAGCGTCCCTGCTTGACAACGTCAAAGACCACACGCACGGTGTTGCCCATTTGCCCGATGCGGGCGCGTTCGATGTCGCTGTCACCGAGGTTGATGACGATTTGCTCGTCAGTGCGGCTGAGCGGGCGAATCGTTTGCACGGCATTTTTGATGTCTATGATACAGCGCGCTGGTTTGGGCAACGTGGATTGGGTGAACGCGGCCACCCCATCAAGTTCGATCATTACTACGAGTGCCTCATCCTCCGGCACCACGCGCACGGCTGACACGACCACGGGACGGGTGGTGGTAGCGGCCAGCAACGACTGGAAACTGAAGCTGAGCAGGCTAAGGATTAGCCCATGATGAATAGCGTAGGCGCTTCGTTTGAACTGCATAACGACTCCTTCGGAGAAAGTCTGGGAAAGTCTGGGGAAGTCTGGGGAAGTCGAAGAGAACTACGCAGCGACTTTCCCAGACCTCCCTAGACTTCCCCAGACTATTCCTGGCTTTTATCGGTCGCTTTGAGTGCCGCTTCAATCGCGGCTTTCAAGGCTTCATACGAAGGCTCGGCCACGCGGCGACCGTTGACGAAAAGGGTCGGCGTGCCGCTTACGCCCAGCCGCAAACCTTCCTGCCTATCGCGTTGCACGGCGTCGGCAAATTGGCCCGTGTCAAGCGCGGAGCGGAATTGCTGGGCATCCAAGTTGAGTTGCGCGGCGTATGCGATGAGCTTGTCTTTCCCCAGTGCGGATTGATGCTGAAGGAGCAGGGCGGTGTATTCCCAATATTTTCCTTGTGCGCGCGCGGCTTCGGCGGCTTCGGCGGCCTGGAAGGCTTCAGCATGTTTCTCCAAGGGGAAGTCACGAATGACCAGCTTCACCTGGCCGTCAAATTCGGCGAGCGTTCGCTCAATGATCGGCTGCGCCTGCGCACAACTCGGACATTGAAAATCGGTGAATTCGACAATCGTGACAGGCGCATTCGGGTTGCCCTTGCTCGGCTGATCGTCGGTTAAGATGGTGAACACCGGCGGTGCGGGTGCAGTCAAAAACACCTGCACCGAAGCCGCCTTGCGCAAGCGTGCAGCGAGTGCTTCTTCGACCTTGCGCTCTTCGCTGCGTTGCAGATATTGGATGATTTGCGCTTTGACCTCAGCAAACTCGCCGCTGATACGCTCTTTGTTTTGCTGGAAAAATGCCTGCGCCTCTGCTTCGGTAACAGGCTTGGCCCGCGCTTTGATTTCGGCGGTGAGCAAGGCGTTCGGCGTCACCTTTTGCTTCTGCGCTTCCTGCTGCAACAGTGTATCGTTGATGCGCAGCGTGAGTTCTTTGTTCCGCAGGGTGTAGAGTTCTTCCTGGGTACGAAGAATCAGCGGTTGCAAACTGTTTTCCAAATCGGCGGCAGTGATCGTCTGTCCGTTCACGATTGCCAACACCCGCGTGCGGTCGGTCGCGGCTGCTGGCGGTGTGAGTTCTTTGACGTTGATTTGCACTTTGGCGGCGGCGCGCAATCGCGCTGCGTATTTTCCGGCCTCAGCGCGTTGTCGCTCGGTGAGCAAGTAGGCAAGCAAGTCGGTTTTCACGGCGGCGAATTCACCTTGAATCTGCGCCTTGTTTTTTTCGTAGAAGGCTAGAGCTTCGGCCTCGGTAGGCGCTTTGACCTGCGCCAGCACCACGTCGTCAATCAGCTTCTGTGCGCTGCTGCCGCGTCGTTTGGCCTCGGCTTCGAGCAGCCGCGAATTGATCTGCAATTCCAATTCACGCTGGCGCGCGGCGACGACTTGTTGGCGCAGCGCATCAAGCTGTGCTTTGAGCGGGTCCTCCACGTCCTGCCGCGTGATCTTCGTCCCGTTGACCAGCGCCAGATCATCGGCGGGCAGCTTGATTTCGCAGCCGCAATCTTCTTGGGAAGAGGTGACAGCGGGCTGTGCCTGTGCGGTTGCAGCAGTAAGGAGAATAGTAAAGAGCAATACAATACGGGGCATTGATACTTCCTTTCGAGGTTTGTGTTATGGCGTCAGGCTGATCCAATTGCCAGCCGGGATAAATGCTTTTTTCGTTCGATCAAAAGTGATGATGTGTGCGCCGCAGGCTCCGCAGCGACGATTCGGCCCGAAGGTCAGGCGCGGTGTTAAGCCAGTGTCGAATTCGTATAATCCTTCCAGCGCCGTGATCAATTTTTCGCGCGTCAGTTCTCGGCCTGCGCGTTTCACCACTTCAGCAAACAGCTTCGCCGCGACGTAGGCGGAGAGCTGCGCTGCCGTGTGGCGCAGCGTGATGTTGTGGCGGGCGAGTAAGGCACGAAATTCTGCGCGCGCCGCTGGTGTCTGATCCGTCGGAATGGTCGGATAGGCCAGATAAATTTTTTGTCGGATATTTGGCACTGCCGTCAGCAATGCACGCGAGGCCAGCGCGCCGGGCAGGTAAAACCATGGCATATAATTGAGCTTTGTTGCTTCGTCCAGCAACACCTTTTCATCGCCGCTTGCGCCCAGAAAGAAAATCGCTTCGATGCCTTCCTGTTTGAGCCGATTGACGAGCGCCCTTGCTTGCAGTTGCCCGCGTGCGTACGCCAATTGTTGCACGGTTTTCCAGCCGAGTTGCTGGCATTGGCTTTCCATTGCGGCTGCCATCTCCTTCGTGCGCGCGTCTTCCTCCACAATCAGCGCAGCTTTTGTGCGGGGGGACTGCGCCGCAAACTGCGCCAGCGCCCGCACCTGTTCGTGCAGGCCGGTGAACAGATAAAACGTATGGCGCTCAGGCGGCGTGGTGATGAGCGGCGCAAAGGTGGACGGGCCAATCAACGGCATTTCTTCGCGGCTGACAAGCGCGGCGATTTCCTGCTCTGCGCCTGCGGTCAGGGGGCCAACGAGCGCGAAGATGGATTCAGTGGCGAGCCATTGCGGGGCTTGTTCCGGCGTCGCCACCTTCAGCTCAATGCGGCGATGATAGAGGCCGCCCTGTTGATTCAGTTCCGTGAAATACGCCATCAGCACGTCACGCATTGCCTGCCCGGTTTCGGCCATTGCGCCACTGGTCGGCAGTAGTGTGCCGACGGTGATGGAATGGTCTGTAATGCCAGGATCGCGGTCATCAGCCAGGCGGCGCAAATAGGCAAGCAAATCCGCCATATCGGCGCGCGCCATTTGATATTTCGGCATCGCGGGTGAGAGCTTGTTGCCCGCCGGATCAATACCTTCAACAATTGCCCGCTCCAGCGATTGTTCGATAAATGCCGGATGTACGCGGCCTGCCGGATGTGTGTGGCCGTAAGGTTTGGTTAATGACGCCCACGTCAATTCGGTGGGGATTACGCCGCCTTCGGGTTTGCCTTTGCCATCAGCACCATGACAGTTGGCGCACGGCAGCGTGGCGGCAGGCAAGGTCAGCGAATCATCGCCGAGCGTGGTGGTGACGGGCCGACCTGTGGCGCTTTCACCGCGCCGGTAAAGGCTGCGCCCGCGTCGTTCCTGTTCGGTCAGACGCTCCTGCGCCAGCGTCGCACAGAGCAGCAACGTGACGAGCAGAACAACAAGGAGGGAGCGGCGGTGATACAAGGCTATTTCCCTCCTTCCGTCGGGCCTTTGTCGTTGACGACACTTTCCACAACCGCCAGCAAAGCGTCGGCCCTCGCCAGTCCGTGGGCTTTTTTCCAGAGGCCGGTTTGGTCATTGCCAATCAGCACGATGGTTAGGTGATCGTCTTTGCTCTCGACGTATTGACCAAGTTTGCGCAGCGCCTGCTCGACGTTTTCCTGCTTGCCGGTCAGAAAGTGCCAGCCGGGTTTGGCGCTGAACCGTGCGGCGTATTCCTGCAATCGTGCGGGCGTGTCCGTCGTGGGATCAACGCTGATTGAGAGGATGTACACGTCCTTGCCCAAACGGTCGCCGAGCGCTTCCTGCAAGCGCGCGAAGTTTTTATTCATCGGCGGACAAACGCTGGTGCAGGTGGTGAAAAACGCATTGATGATGACGGTGTGACCTTTGATCAGATCGCTATACAACCGCAGCTTCTCGCCGCTCTGATTGAGGAGTTCGACATCGGTGAAATATTGCTGCGCGGGGGATTCAGCAGCGGGCGGAGCGGCTTTGGCTTTTGCTTCGAGAATGGAAACTAATTGTGCGGGCTTGGCTAAGCCGTAGGCGCGTGTCCAATTGCGGTTCGCTTCATTGCCAATCAACACGGTTGGTGTGTGATCTTCCTTGCGCGCGGTGAAACCACCGAGGGCTTTCAGTAATTGGTCAATATTGGCTTTGTCGCCTGTGACCAACGTCCAGCCCGGCTGCTTACTGAATTTCGCTTGCCACGCCTTCAATCGTTGCGGCGTGTCGGTCACGGGATCAACGCTGATCGAAATCAATTGCAGGTCTTTGCGTTCGCCGAGCAGCGTTTGCACTTTGGCGAACGTTGCGCCCATCGGCGGGCAAATTGTCGTGCAGGTCGTAAAGATAAAGTTGATGGCAACGGTTTTGCCTTTGACGAGATCACGATAAAAGTTGAGCTTCCTGCCCTCCTGATCCAGTACGGTAATTTCGGAGAGCAACACGTTGACCGTGTCCTTCTCAACTGTTACGGGATTGGCAGGAGGGAGATGCTGCGAATGGTCTTCGTGCTGGCCTATGGCTAACGATGACAGGACGCTCAATAGACACAGAGGGGCTAAGAGGTGCGATAGAAATTTCATGCTTTCTTTCTCGGTAATACTGGCAGTGCGTGCGCTGCCAGCTATTTATTTGCTCTCACCGTCTGACTGCGGGTTCTCTGTCCGCAGAATCGCCAGCGGCAATTGATTGAGCTTTACTTTCAGAGACGGACATTCGACAAACAGGTAATACGCGCCTGCTTCGGTGGCTTTGAAATTGATTTCATAGACACCATCGCCGCGCGATACGGCAATCTGTCGCTGTTGATTGAATCCAGGCGCGAGGAAGCTCAGCACCCGCACGTCGAATAAATTTGTTTTCGGTTGTTTCGTGTCAGGATCAGTCAACCGAAAGCGTAGGGAAACCGCTTCGCCCAAGCTCACCTGATGACTCTTAATCATCGGTTCCAGATGTATGGCAACGGTCGTTTCCTGTTTTAGCGTCGGATTCGGGTTGATGTGCAGATCGAAGCAATGAACGATGCGGGGAGTATCGGTCAGCGAGACAATCTCGTAATTTCCGCTTTTGGGCAAGCGCACGGTGGTGGTGTAGGTCCCCGGCGCGGATTCACGCAAACTGCGGTCGGCAACCAGCACGGCGCGCGGCACACGACGATAGTTTTGCAGGCTGCCCATCGGCGCGGCCATTCCTTCGGAGTAGTAAAAGATTGCCTGATCTACCGGATTGGCGATCAGCAGCGTGTTGCCTTCGGGGCCGGGAAGCAACGATGAGGCGGACGATTGATGTGGGGATTTTTCGGGGGCTTGCCCGCTCGGAAATTTCGTCACGTTTGCGCCTGCGGGTTTCGTGAGGCTGGCGAGTTCGATTTGCGTCATTTCGTCGGAGCCAGCCGAGCGGACATACGCAAAGTTTTTCGTGAACGCGATTTGATCGGGCGTTTTGCCGACGCGGATCGTTTGCAAGCGTTGATTCGTCGCCGCGTCAAAGATGCTCACGACATTCGCACCCGGATGCGCGACGAAACCGTACCGTCCGCCGGGCGCAAAGCGAAGCGCCGTGATGCCCGGATCGGTTTCGAGATGTTTTAGTACGGTTTGCCGCGCGGTGTCTATGATCGTGATTTTGCCATCTGCTTCGCACGCGACGTACAACGCCTGGCTTTGTGTGGAAAACGCAATGCTGATGGGGGCGCGACCCGTGTTCAGGTCTTTGACTTTCCGCAACTGTTGCACGTCAATGACGGATACGCTGTCGTTCTGCTGATTCGTAACAAAGGCGAAACGATCATCGGAACTGAGCGCGATTTCGTGATGGCCGGTGCCCGTTGTCAGCTTAGCCGCAACGGTTAGCTTCACGGTGTCAATCACCGTCACGCCACTTTGGTCGGTCGCATCGTTGCCGATCCACAGATACCGTTCGTCGGCTTGCAGCACAACGCGCGTGGGCCTATAGCCTGCGTCAATGTTGGTGATGACTTTCCACGTTGCCGTGTCCACGACCGCGACTTCGTTGACCAGTGGCATAGACACATATAGACGCTTGCCGTCGCGCGTGAGTGCCCAATCTTCGCCGCGACTTTTCAGCATCACCAGGGTGTACAGTTTACTGCTGCCGAAGCCGAGCACCGGATCAATCACCGAAATGTTCGGTTCGTTGTTCAGCGTTAGCAGGTAATACGCATTCAGGTCAACTTCCGGGCGTGCGTTCAGGCTGCCTTGCAAAAACGATTGCACTTTTTGCGTGCAGGTTTGTGCTGTTGCCGGTTGCTTACGATCAATCCAGACCGATGGTTTGACACCCGCCAAGGACGTGTTGGTATTGGTGTCTGTGATTTTTATGGTGATGGTGGCCTCCTCGGCTTCGCGCAATTCTCCATGGGCGGAGGCAAGGGACACTTCGACCGCGAGGCCTTCTCGAATGATTTTTTGCGGAAACGGTTTTGGTTCTGCCGTTGGGGTTTTCTGTGGCGTGGCAAGTGCTGGCGTTTGTGCGTAAATACTGAGCGATGCACACACCGGAAGTAGAAATGAAATGATCTTGGTTATGAACAGCATGCGTAAATCCCTCAACCGAAAAATTTCATCAGAGGGGAGCGGCTTTTCCTTCCCCCACTCCCGGCTGATGGTTTGCGCTATCTTATGGGGTAACGTAAAGGTTATGTTGTCAGGCGAGAGAAGCTGATCCCCCTCAGAAACTTCTCTCACCTGCTCTTCTGCGTTATGGGGTTGGGGAGCGCAAAAGAGAGATCAGCAACTGGAGGCAAGCGGGAGCGGATTCTACCCCGTATTCCCGCCTGCTATTTCCGCCTTATTCCCTCACGGCGTAACGCGGAAGATGCCCCAGAGTCCGCCATCAAACAGGAAGGACGACTGGGTGCGATACAAGTAATCGCCCGGAATCAGGAATTTGCCACCCGCGCCGTTTTTCAGCAGTACATCAAAATGGCTTGATGGGCCAATGCCGAACGTACTGCCTTTCCACTCAGACAGCGGATTGCTGCCGAGCGAACGCGAGTTATTGATGTAGGGTTCCTGTTCCCAGATGTGGCCGTGTACGGCAAAGACGTCGTTCCGGGCATGGCCTGCCGGGTGCAACACGCGGAAACGAACGGGAGTCCCTGCCTTCGCGGTGAAGACCGGCGTAACGGGATCGCCGCCGACTTGGGAATTCGACAGCGCGTTGGTGAAATCAATCGTCCGCGTGGTCGTCAGGGGCGCGTCGGGGGCAAAGCCCAGCCGCTTCCACATCGGTTCCGTGCGGTAATTGAAGGCTTTCTGAGCGGAATCTTCGGAGTCTTCGGCTTCGGCGGTATTGGGGATTGCGGTGCCATTGCTGAAGCGTAGATTCAGGTCTGTCTGGAAGATCGTCACAAATTCGCGGAACGTCCCTGTCGTTGTCGAGGTGACGGTGGCAGAAGCCCGTGAATTCGTGTCTTCGATCCAGGTCGAACCCTGCGGCTCGATGATGAGCGCGCCAACGGCTCCTTTATTGCTGTGCTTGATGCGGTCAGACGAAATTAAATTCGTAGCACCGAATTCTATCGGCGTGGCAATCAGATTGTTCTTGGCATCCAGCGACAGATCACCCGCGTACCACTTGTACGTTTGGCTGTTGCCCGTTGTCGCGGCTGAAGGGGTGACGAGTTGCGAATTATTGAACCCGACATTGGCCCCGTCGCTGCGGGTCACGTCATACGCTAGTAGTTGCGGATGCAGTCCGACCAGTTGAGATGGTTTGATCTGATTTGCATTGAAGCGATCAACGATCATTGGCAATGTATTGAACCCATCCAGATCAGGCGGTGGAGCCTTCAAGCGATTGCGCAACGTGAAATTGATACAATCGCCTGCGTTCGCCCGCAAAATTAGCGGTTCAATCGGTACGCCTGGTTTCAGCGTGAACGTCGCTGCGTCCAGGTCAGACGTGCGCACATAAAGGATCGCCGTCGGATCGTGCAACTTCCCGCCATTGGCCGTGCGCGGGTTATACACAAGTGTGCCACCGGGCAAGGCAGTCTGCGCGCTGACGGCTGTCACGTCGAAGTTGCGCACCGGAGCCGCCGTCGGACAAACGCCGCTGAAGGCGTTTGCGTTGGCAATGTCCGGGCCACCCGCGACGTTGTTCGGCAACGCTAACAGACCGGTCTGCACCTCCTTGTACGAGCGCAACAGTCCCCACGTACCGTTCCACAGATCATCTACCGAGGCCCCTGTCTGCCAGAGGTAGTCGGCAAACGCTCCCCGTTGGTTTTTCGGCGCTACCACCGGAGCGTTGAATTCAAAATGCTCCGAGATGCCCATCATCTGGCTGTTGCGCCAACCGGAGTTTTTGTCCGATGGCTCAAACAACCACTTCAACCCGTGCATGCTGAAGTTATGCCCTTCTTCCTGCCCACCGACCAGGACGCGGACTTGCACCTTGTCTTTATCGTAGACGCGCATCAGCGGGGTGAACGGATCACCCGCTTGCATACCGCCCGTGAGCGGCGGATAAAAGCTCGGTTGCGAGTTCAAGACCGGGTCTTTGCGAACAATCTTTGAACTAAAGACCTGCGAAAGGTCACCGGCATCACCCGCCGCCTGCGTGTTCGTCAGCGGATCGCGCACTCGCAATGCTACGGGTTCGTTGCGATAGTTGACGCTCATCGTGCCGGGGTCGTCCGCCGAAATAGCTTCGGGGCACGGACGCGGCACACCGCCGGGACATTGCGGAGCAATCTCCAACAAAAACGGTAAACCGACTTCGTTGCGGGCTGGAGGGTTGATCGGCTTGTTGTCTTTTGAGTAGGCGAGTTGGAAATCCGTGAATTCCAGCAGAAACTCGCGGTAGCTGTCTGCTGTATTCGCAGTCAAAATATCTGCCCGCCAACTGGTCGGGCCACCATCGGCCCGCGAACCGAAGAACGTTCCCGTTTCAGGGTCACGCCATTTCGAGCCTTGCGGTTCGATCACCAGACCAGCGTAGGTGCCAATCTGCTGATGCGTCGAAGGGCCGTAGTGGTCGTGGGTAAAGACGGTGCGTAATGTGCGGTCTTGTCCGAGATTATTCAGTGTGTTATCCGCGTACCAACGCTGAATCGTTGTTTGTGCGCCGAGTGTGCCAAAGAACGGGTGTGCTTTGGCCGCCAGCTTCGATTTGGTCTTGCCGTTTAGCAAGCCACCCGCCGCGTTGATTGCCTTGATCCGCTCTAACACTTCGTCCGGGCTAAAGGTGCCGTCTTCGTAATTCCATCCATTACCTGCACCGTCAGACGCCAGCACATCGAATTTCACCAGGTGAATATGCTGTCCCATGATGTCCGTTGGAGTGCGAATCTGGAAATCATCCTGTTCGTAATGTCCCGGTACCAGGTTGGTGTGGAAGTAGGTGATGCAGTCATTCGTGTTGCCACGAAAGAACAGCGGTTCCGGCGGTCTGATTCCGGCCAGTGTTGGTTTGACGTCTTCCCACAGCGATAGAATGCGCGATTGCGGAAAATGCCAACCAGCTTTGTTCAGCTTGATGTCGAGCTGAATATTTGCGGCTTTATAAATGCGGGAAATACCGGCGGCGGCTCCAGTGTCGTTCACGCAGGGATCAGCGAACGGT
Source organism: Blastocatellia bacterium (assembly GCA_016789725.1). Classification (GTDB taxonomy): domain Bacteria; phylum Acidobacteriota; class Blastocatellia; order RBC074; family RBC074; genus JAFDVL01. The sequence continues at coordinate 30,120 of JAEUQN010000026.1, forward strand.
GCGCCCGCTACTGCGGGGCGACCATTGGTAATGAAGTTGGCGGCTGTTCCGCTTGGTGTGTAGCTGGGGGTTGTGCGCTTGGCGTGGAAGTTCATTGCGGCGACTTCTACGGCAGTGCCGGTTTCGGGAAGCGCCTGCGCGGTGGCGGTAATCAATGTCTTGCTGAAATCCAGCCGCGTATGCGTTTCGACGAACGTGCCGCCCGTGATGATGTGACGCGGTAAGCCGCCATCATTGACCGTATCCAACGGCGGCTTTGGGGGACGATGCCCTGCTGAGCCGGGCACAAAGAAGGGGAACCCTGGATGGCCCGTGCCTTTGACGACGACCTGTCCTTTCGAAATCGAAACCGCCGCCCCCGGCAGCGGAGCCATGGCAATGGTCGGCAATGGAACTACGGCAGGAATGGGGACTCCAGCGGCAATCTCGCCGTCCGGCAAGGCGCGAGAGCCGAGCGCCGGGCGACCGTTCGCATCCAATACCGTTCCCGTTTCCAGGACGTCGAGGACGCGCCACAACCCCCACATCCCTTGCGCGAAATGCGGGTAGAAATGGCAGTGGAAAATCGAATCCCCCGGTGTTTGATTGCGATTGCCGCTGCCGTTATAGGCCATTTCTAAGGTGAAGCTTGAGCCTGGCCCGAATGCCTGGCTGTCCAAATAGGATGAGTTGTCACTGTCCGGCGTGTTCACCCATTGATGCGCATGTTGGTGATGGACGTGATGTTCCTTCGGCCCGGCATGGGTGATGCGGAATTTGACGTGATCGCGCAAATAGCTGTGATGCACATTTGAGGGATCGTCGGGATAAAACACCTTCGTGGCTTTTGCGCCGCGAATGAGCTTACCGGTGGCATCCTTCGCATTGGCGGGAATATCCACGACCTGCGCGGGGTCGCCGACTGTCCACGAAGAAAGAAAGAATTCTTCGTATTTGCATTCCGTGCATTTCGCCATTGGCCCGACACCGAGGCGGTTGGCGAGGATTTCCGCGCCCGCGCCTGCTGTGCCGTAATTGATGGCAAACGCATCCCGAACGCTGTGTAGCGTGTGGCGGAGAACGGGATCATTGAATTCTGGAAAGGCCTGTACCGCGCCGATTTCATCGTGGTAGATAACGCTGAATTCGCGGTACGGCTGTTCCCGATCCGGCTCGGTCGGATTGGGCTTGAACGTACCTGCCGGGAAGCGTCCGGCATTCGGCCCCGTGATGATTGCGTTGATGTCCGTGTGAACGATCTCGCCGTTCTGCATCATCTTCAGAATCGGGAGTCCCGCATATTTATGACCGACCGGATACACCGCGTTGTAATCTATGAGGGGCTGTCCGGCGGGCGTTTTCATCAAATTCCCGGCAGCGTCTTTTTTCGTCGCCAGTTTCAGGTCATCGGCTGTGACTTGGCTGCGATACCACTCGGCGCTGGCCACCTGTACGTTAACCGTGCCGAAGAGTCCTGACGGCGTCGAACCGCCATCGCCTTCGCCGCCCGTTTGTGCTGCGCCGCTGTACATCAGGTGCGCGCCTTCGCGTTCGGCATAGTAGGTGAAGGTCGCTTTGCCACCTGGTGCGACTAGACTGCTGGCATTGTTGCCCACGTTCGAGCCGTCCGAGCCGATCCCCCCAACCAATTGCAAGCCGACGATGCGGACGGAGGCCGTGCGCGTGGCAGGTTGCTGTTCATGGCGCGGGGTCGGAGCCAGCAGATTTTGGAATTTGACTTGCAAACAATCGCCCACATTCATGCGCAGCACAATGGGGCGCGGGCGTTTGTCTTTGCGGAGTTGCACATTGCCTGGAGCCAATCCAATCGCTGTATCAATCGGCGTTACATCGCGCCGCAGGGCATAAATCATTCCCTGAGGCTGGACAGCACCGAGGCGGTTCCAGAAAAACGGTTGATCGAATGCGACTATGTCTGCCGTGACTGTGCGTTGACAGGTCTGCGCACTCACACTGCTGGAAACGACCAACAGTATCAGTATCAGTCCCCACAACCACAGCACTCCAACAACTGGTCGGAGGCGTGAGCTGTTCTTCATTTTACTCCTTCGATAGTTCGATAGACTCAGTGAAAAGTCGTAGTGCGGTGCTCAACTTTTTCCTGAGAGATTATTGGTGATTGCCGGCTAAACTTGTTGCACCACAAGGCGTGGCGGAAACCACGGGTGAATACTGCTGCCAGTGAGGATTCACCAATGGAATATTTCGGATCAAGAAACTTAGGTGACCTTCAATGTGTTTCACGGGCCGGTATGGCCGGTTGATACCGAGCGGCGTGCGCCACGAGCGCGTGGTCATACACTGACAGGGTTCGCCTGGCAATATTTGCCCAGGACAATTCGGTTTGAGATTTATGGCGCGCATGCAAGCACATCTCTTGTCTCAAGGTTCGGTCCTGTAACAACGTGACAATCGCCTCCGCCAAACTTCGTGCATCACGGGGCGGAACCAGCAAACCTGTTTTTCCGTGCTCGACCATTTCAGGAATACCTCCAACTGTGGTGGCGACAACGGGTTTGCAAAAAGCATTGGCGAGTGCCAACACTCCGCTTTGTGAGGCTTCGATATATGGGCAGACAACGATGCTCGCTTCTTGAAATAGATGGGCGACTTGTTCATCGGGGATGCGTTCGTTCAGCACGACAAACCGCTCCCGATGGACCATCATTTGCTCATATTTACCAAAATCATCGCCGCGTCCGGCAATCACGATGCGGGCGGTTGGGAAACGTGCAGTGATGAAGGGTTCAGCTTCGATCAGGTATTGCAAGCCCTTGTAATCCCAGATACGCCCGAAAAACAGAATCGTGTTTTCCTGCTCAGTCACTTGATCGCTTGCCCACCGTTGATAAAAGTCATACGTGCCGTGCGGGACGACATGCACCTTGTCCGCTGCGACGCGGCAGTCTTCTACCAACTGTTGTTTGATGGCTTCGGCGTGGACGCTGACCCGTGTGGCGCATTTCCATTCCAGACTGTGACCGAGGCTGGAGCTTTCTTTATCGCCGGGATGAATATGGGCGTCGTGAACCGTTGTGATTAATGGGCGGCGACGCATCAACGGCAGGGTAAAATCCATCCATATAAAGCCCGACAACACATGCACAACCTGCGGATTGATGGCTTTGATCCGGCGCAGAATTGCGGCCATGGCGATGATGTTCAAGGGATAGCGTTGACGCCACAAATGAAATTGCCAGCAATGTACCTTGGGGCGAATGGCTTGCAGATAATGTTCTGAAACCTTGTCAGGAAGCATCAATGTAACGTCGCAATGTTCTGCCAGCGCATTGGCAAGCGCGATGGAATAGGCATAAAGATGAAAATCAATGAGTACAATTTGCATGGGGATGTTTTCTTCTGTTTGTTTGCTCCGTAAACGCATCGGTTTTCTTCTGGACTTCGATTAGCAAGCAACTCATCTCGAATTATTGCTGCTAACCAGAGATGGTTCGCGCCCACCTTCTGCTTGTTATTTTCTTGCCTTGGAAATATTCACGTTGACACGTTTCACGTCCTTCAGTCCGCTACTGTCGGTCACGGTCAGAATGATTTCGTAGGAATAGGTCTCGGTCGCTGTGCCGTGATTTTCGACTACAAAACTGCCCGTTGTGACGCCTGAAAATTCCTTGTAAAGATGTTCGTGGCCGTTGTGATGCAACAGCACCTGCCAGGCAAAGTTGCTCGCTGTCAGAACGCCATCAGGATCGTTGGCTGTTCCAATAAACGTGACAGTCGCCCCTACCTTAAACTTTTGCCCATTCCTTGGAGACGTGATCGCGGCGACAGGTGCCTGTGAGCCAACACTGATCGCCACCGTGGCCGACGCACTGCTGCCTTGATTGTTGGTGACCGTCAATTTGGCGGTAAACGTCTTGGTTGTGGCGGCGCTGTACGTATGTGTCGGATTGGCGGCAGTGGAAGTCGTGCCATCGGCGAAGTCCCAAAGATAGGTCAGGGACGAACCGCTGGGATCGTTCGATCCAGCACTGGAAAAATTTACCGTCAGCGGCGACGCGCCCGCTGTTGGTGCGGCAGATGCCACCGCCACGGGCGTACTGGAGGCGGCAGTGTAGCGCAATCGTCGCACCTGTCCCGAAACCAGTTCGATGTAATAGAGCGCACCATCTGGCCCTTGTTCCAATGAAACGATGCCACCCATATTGGAGGCAAAGCGCACGACACTCGCCACATTCTTATTGGCATCAAAAACGATACGATTGATGTATTGGCCGACGAATTCACCAAAGAAGAAGTTGTCACGATATTGAGCCGGATACGGGGTCGCCGTGTAATACGGGCCTCCGATCACGGCCCCACCAAAGGCCTGCGTATCGGTGTGACTGTACACGTGGAGCGGCTTGGTCACGGCACTGGCAGGCAGCGCCCGACAGGTTGCAAAAGCCGCCTGATACGCCGGTTGCGGATCGTTGCCTTCGTAACAGGGCCAGCCAAAATTTGCACCGCGTCCGCGATTGATTTCTTCATAGGTTAACCAACCGACGTCACCAATTATCACTTCGCCAGTTGTCGGGTGAATCCCAAAGCGGTACGGGTTGCGCAGCCCATACGCATAGACCCGGGAGCGGATAGAGGCCGGATTACCATCATAGAAAGGATTGTCCGATGGTGCTGATCCATCGGAGTTAATGCGCAGCAGTTTACCGTTATAGGAGTTCAGGTCCTGTGCGCGCAGCGCCAGCGGATCCGTACCGTTAGATGACGCGCCGTCACCAAGGCTGACATACAATTTGTCATCCGGCCCGAAGCGGAGCATATCGGCGGTATGTTCGACCGAATCACTACCAAGGCAATCCGAGCCTGCTGGATATTGACCACACGGCGCTGTACCAATGCTGCCCAGCAGGACCACTTCGCTGTTTGCTATCGCCACATCAGGATTGGTCGGATTCGCCGTCACGCGCGTCAGCCGCGAGGTTTTGGGTGCCGTGTCATTGGGGTTGCCGTTTGGTTCGTAGGTATAAAACAAATACACATAGCCATTCGTCGCAAAGTTTGGGTCTAATGCCAAACCGAGCAGCCCGCGATCATTGACGGTATTGACGCGCGAGGAGATGTCAATGAAAGGCGTTGCCAGCAATATCCCGTTTTTGAAAATGCGCACCACGCCTTTTTCCTGCCAGATGAACATTCGCCCATCCGCCGCCCAAGTCATCCCCACGGGCTGATAGGCGGGTAAGGTGGTGACCACTTCAGAGGTGAAGCCTGGGTCCGTAAAGGTTTGGGCAAGGGATTGATGGAACGGGAAACAACCCACCATCATAGACAACACGATTAGTGCTTTAAATTTCATCATAAAACTGCTCCCTGGGATGCCTTTGCCTGATAGTTCCGTTTCATCTGTCGTGCGCGCAGCAACACTCGGAACTTCCAGGCATGCAGCACATGTCCGGTGACGCTGCGACGAAAGATGTAAACATGCGATTGGGCGCGAACCGCTTTGGCCCAGCGGCTTTTCCATTCCGACTGGGGCGACATGAAGTCATATTCTTGTTGCTCTCGTGCAATGAGGTCGCTCAAGACTTCGTAAGTAAGCAAATGTCCGGGCGAATACTCTCGGAAGTTCTCGTCATAAGCTGGTTTAAGCAAATGGAAACGCCTGTCATAAGCCAAACCATATTGCATCGCAATGGGGTGTCCATTAAGTTCGAGTGAGTAAAGAGTGAACTGGCCCAACCTTGTTGCGGTGCGCGCGATTTCGTCGTAAAACTGCCTTGTTTCCTTGGCACAGCTAATGGCAGTTCCTGCTTGACCTTTCCACCCAGCGCTTTCAAGTTGATAAAATCGTTCCAGACTTTGTTGGTGATCAACGGTGATTCTTCTGAAGCGCAGAGTCCCTTGCTCTTCCAGCTTACGGCGGTAATAGCGCAGCGATTTGCGCAGTTTGCTGCTGGTCACGGCTTGCAACGGTTCTTGGCTCTGGAGGTCTGGTGCTGATAGCGAAAGATAGGCACCAGGAGGCCGTTCCCATTGTCCACCCTGATACCTCGCTGCGGCAGCAAATCGTAGCAACTGTTCGCCCAGCCCTCCTTCCGGCACATCCAATAACTCGATCACATCCCAATCGCTTTTGCGTTGCAGGGCTTGCCATATTGCTTGCACCGCTTCTTCTCCCTCTTCGGCACCCGCTACCAAATCAAAGCGGCACGAATGCACATTCGAGGGGCTGCGCAGCTTTCTGACCGGAATGCCATGCAGGGTTGTCAATTCGGCGATGAGCGGCAGAACGGCGCAGAGCTTTTCTTGTCGCCGCGCAGTGAACACCACCAGCGATTTGTCCGATGCAAACGCGCGCACATGAGCGGCAATCCATTCCGGCTGGAAGAACGGTTGGGCAGATGGCCCTCCCGCGCATAACATTCGCCATTCTGCCGTGAGTTGCTCGATCACCTCTACACCACCCCTTTGTTCTGTGACGATCAAGGGCGTAGGCGTTGATTGCTGTTTGAGTTTTTGTCTGACAATTGCTTGCATGATCGTCCTTATCCAAATCTTAGTTCCTGTGATGGTGGAGTTGTATCGCGGAGGTTGAATTGTTTGAGGCCAACTGCCTGCAACAACAACATTGTCACGTACAAAGGATTCAGCAACACATAGCGTTGCCACAGGCGGCGTGGTTCGTGCAGCAAGCGGTAGCACCATTCCAATCCGTTGCGCTGCATAAAGGGCGGCGCTTGCGCAACGGTGCCTGCGTGAAAATCAAACGCCGCACCCACCGCCAGCAGCGGCATCGGCAGGGCCGCCCGAAACTCGTACACAAACACTTCCTGGCGCGGGCAACCGAGACCTACAAAGGTGATCGCCGCGCCACTGGCTTTGATTTGCGCCGCCACCTCCAGCTTTTCCTCGGCGGAGAGTTGACGAAAGCGCGAAGGCTGTACGCCCGCAATGACGAGGTTGGGGAAACGTTCTCGTAAGTTGTGGCCCAGTTGGTCAAGCGTTTCCGCCGTGCTGCCATAGAGGTAAATCGGTAACCCTTCTTGGGCTGCCTGTTCGCACGTCCTGAGCATCAGGTTTGGGCCATAAACACGGTCGCGGAGTTCTGTCTTGTGCAATAAATTCAAGGCCCACCGCACAGGCTGTCCGTCGGGTACAATCAAATCGAAATGATTCAACCGATAACTGTGCGCCCGATCCAGAACGCCCGTCATTACACCGTGAACCGCCAGGGCCGAAAGCGAGAAGGAAGTCTTCATTTTGGCCGCCGCGATAATTTGCTCGACAGCTTCTGCGTAATTCACCGCATCCACGCCAATGCCCAACACGTTCTTTTTTGTCTTTGATAGTTCTGGAAGCGCGCGCAACAGCGATGGCTCGCCTTGTGAGGGCGTCGCTTGAGCGGATTCCCGCTCCACGCTGGTTGCTTGGCTCGCGCTCGCAAACGACAGGCGGGATACCTGCGCTCCCAAGATTGCGGCTTGCGCACGGGGTTTCCAGCGTTCGACACCAACTTCATAAATTTCTCGCAGGATTGCTTTGACATCGTAGCGAAGTTGCCAGTTCGGATAATGGCTTTGGAATTTGCTGAGATCGCTGACATACCAAATGTGATCGCCCGTGCGATTTTGCTCTTCATAGCTCCACGGCATTGGCTGTCCGGTAATTTCCTCGCACATCTCGATGGCTTCCAGCATAGAGCAATTGCTGAAGCGCCCGCCGCCCAGGTTGTAGACCTCGCCGCTGCGGGGAGCTTGAAAGAATTCCGCAAAGGCCGCGATCAAATCGGCGCTATGAATGTTGTCGCGCACCTGTTTGCCTTGGTAGCCGAAAACTTTGTACGGCATTCCGGTCGCCGCACATTTCATCAGGTACGCCAGAAAGCCGTGCAATTGTGTGCCGGAATGATTCGGCCCCGTCAGGCAACCGCCGCGAAAACAAGCGGTTTTCATCCCAAAATAGCGACCATATTCCTGTACTAAGACATCGGCGGCGACTTTCGAGGCACCGAACAAACTATGCAGTGTTTGGTCAATGGACATGTCTTCGCCAATGCCATTGGCATAAGGATGCGAGGGATCAATTTCCCATCGCTTGGCTAATTCGATCAGTGGCAGGCGGTTGGGTGTATCGCCGTATACTTTGTTGGTGGATGTAAAAATGAACGCAGCTTCGGGCGCGTACTTGCGTGTGGCTTCGAGCATATTCAACGTCCCGTCTGCGTTGACGCTAAAATCCGTGTGCGGATCGCGTGCAGCCCAATCGTGTGAGGGCTGCGCTGCGGTGTGAATGATGAGCTTCAACTCGTTGCCATACTTTTTGAAAAGTGCTTCCAGCGTACCTGTCGCGCGAATATCAAGGTCGAAATGACGATAGCGGGACCCCAGTTTCTGAATCAAAAATTGACGTTGCCATTCGGTTGAGGCTTCTGCCCCAAAAAACGCGCGGCGCATATTGTTATCAATGCCGACGACATCGAAACCTTGCGCCGCAAAAAACTGCGTCGCCTCCGAACCAATCAAACCGGCAGAGCCAGTTATCAAAACAACTCCCATTGTTGTTCTCCTTTTCAGTAGTAGCGTTATCTGCGGTTGCCGAGTACCTGGCTCGGCTTTGTCTTAGACCGTGAGACGTAAGCGCGCCACGGCTTCGGAAAACCTGCCGGAAATGCCGCGCGTAGATTCTTCGCAAAGACTGATGCGGCCCAGCGCGAAAGGGGCATCTCCGCACTTAGCCAACGCGCGTTCAGTTGTCGTGGCAGACACAAATCCGGCCTGTTCGACCATCTGTCTGATCGCCTCGTTGTAATAGCCATTCGGGTATGCGAAATGCCGGATTGGGCAATTCAGTTGCTCCTCCAGAACGCGTTTGCTGCGACGAATTTCGCGTTCGGCAGAGACCTCAGATTCCAACGTCAAAATCAAATGCCGATCTGAATGCGCCCCAAATGCGATGCCGCCATCTACCATTTCACGAATCATCGCCCAATCGAGTAACCGATAATGAGATGGATAATCGGTTGGCCCCAGAGCGAGAGCCGCTTCCAGGCTTTCCAGGATTGGTTGCCGCACCGCCAGCGGTTGATAGTTCAATTGATCGGTCACACGGGCGGCGTCTCGCGTCGCACATAGCCGGGCTGCGCGTTCGGGCGATAAGCCGGCAGCTTCAATCGGTTCGCGCAAATCCAGACCGCCTTCAAGTGCCTTGAGGACGAGCCAAAATAATCGGTCGTGATCGAGCAATTGTGTCGTGCCAATCAGCGCCGTGGGGACATACACAATTGCCGGAACGCCCATTTGTTTCAGCACGGGCCAGGCGTAGTCATACACATCCTGATAGCCGTCATCCATCGTAACCAACGCGGCGGCACGTCCAATGCGTTGCTCGCCCCGCACAATTGCCAATGCCTGATCTATCGTCACGAATTCGTAAGACTCACGCACGAGTTCGAGATGCCGGGCGAAGGTTTTGGCGGAAACTACCAGGCCGTATATCGAATTTCGCTCCGCCTGCTCGATGTCCGCCACGATCCGGTGATAAGCAAGAATCTGTACCTGACCATCGTTATTGGAAGCAGGGTGCCAACTCTTCCGCGTTTCCGCCCATCCCCACGATAACGGCGCGACCAGGGATTTAAGGGATCGCTTCCCCAACAATTCGATTTGGTTCAATGTCATCGCTTTCATCGTTTATTGCTCATAATTCAGGCTGCGGTTGTGTTCCCGAACTGGATTCCAGATTCAGCCAGAGGCGAGGCTTCTGTTGTTGTACCCATTGGAAGGCGATCATCAATGAGGACGCGAGAGTCAGACTGATGAATGGTTCGATCAGGGAACGAAAACGCCAAGCGCCAACGGGACCTGGTGGCAGTAAGGCATAAACCGCCCAGACCACAAAAAAAGTGAGGAACCACCACTGTCGCCGCCACAGCAAGACCCCGACGGCAAGTGGAAGCAGCAACATGCGCGATCCATCAAGGACCCGGAAAAACCAACCCACAGAATTCCATCGCGGGCGCAAAGACTGAAATACGCCCGTCAAATGGATGGCAATCAAGGTGGGCCATCGTCCCTCAAGCTTTTGTATGGCCTCTGCCTGGAGCGTCCGAAACAGCGCCGGATTATCTTTGGTAAACCACAAATCCTGCGCGGGTGAATTCAGGCTGGCTTGTGCTTCGCGGGCGTAGGCGATTTGATGGAGTTCCAATTGCTGGTCGAATTCAGGCGGGTTAAGCAGGGCCAGACGGATGTAACCACTCAAGGATATTTGCTCCACCATCCGCACCGCCGCAGTATCGTAGATGTAAAACGACACATTCGGATTGGAACTGAGCGTCGGCACCCCGGTGCGCACGTAATTGAATCCAATCCACGCTCCCGTCAATACGGCATACAAACTCAACACCAGAACTTGTCGCTTCAGCGTGACCGTGAAGCGTGGTTGCCACACAAAGAAAACACTCGCCACCAGCGGCAGCAGGGCATACGACGGTCGCACCATCACGGCGGCATACCAGAGAGCCGCTTGCGCCAGCCAAGTCAGACCAGAACGCTGATAGAGCATCAGAAAAATCGCCGCTGTAACCAAAAAGATAGCCAATGGTTCGCTGACGATATATCCGCACAAGCCTGCCATCACTGGACAAAGGGCATACAACAATCCTGTTAATAGCGCCGCCGAATCACTCTCGAACAATCGCCGCGCAATCGCCGCCAACAATATTGCCGTCAGCGCATCCAGCAGGATTTGCACCAGCAGTGCAAACACAACGTGGTCACTCGATGTGGCCCCAGTCAACGCTAAAAAGAGCGGATACCCAGGCGTGCGAAACAAACTGGGAAATTGACCTTGCCGCAGCGCCGCCGCCAGTTCGTGATACCCGGTTGCATCAGGACACCACGCCGCTTCAGGGTGCAGTAAGGAATTCCAACACGTTACCAATCGGACAACAGTTGAAAGCAAAAACGTCGTGAGCCAAATTCGTTTGTTCATAGGCTTAGTTCAAAAACCGATATTTAAAAATGCACCAAATCGCCTGGACACCGTCCTTCCAACCAATCTTCTTGCCTTCGGCATAATCCCGCCCGCTGTATGAAATCGGCACTTCATAAATGCGCGCACTGGCTTTCGCCAACTTAGCCGTTAGTTCCGGCTCCAGTTCGAAGCGGTTGGCGCGCAACACCAGCGACTTGAGCAGGTCTGTGCGCACGACCTTGTAACAGGTCTCCATATCCGTGAGGTTCAAATTGGTCAGGGCATTCGACAGCGTCGTCAGCATTTGATTGCCCAGCTTGTGCCAGAACAGATGCACGCGATGCGCGCCGCCGCCCGCAAAACGGCTGCCATAGACTGCATCCGCGCGACCATCCACAATCGGTTCGAGCAATTGAAAATATTCGCGCGGGTCGTATTCCAGATCGGCATCCTGAATCAGGCAAATGGTGCCAGTGGCGTGTTCGATAGCCGTGCGCACGGCTGCGCCTTTGCCGCGATTATGCGGATGAAAAACAATCCGCAGGTTTTCCTGGTGTTCGTGTTCGATGCTGCGCAAGATTTCCCGCGTGCCATCGGTCGAGCCGTCGTCCACGACAATCATTTCCAATGGCAGCCCCACCTCGCTGACGCGCTGAAGGACTTCCCGAATCGTGCGGTGTTCGTTGTAGACCGGGATCAGCACCGATAGTTTGAAATCCAGCGGCACATGCAGCCGTTTCTCTGGTGGAATTAAAGGGTCAGTTGCTGCTGCAACTTCGGCGGCGGTGAAAAGTGTTTCCAGAAATTGTACTTCAGCCATCCCGGTCAAACGGCAGGCATCAGCCAACGGCAATAACCCACTACGGTAAAGCTGCACGGCGACAGGTGAATCAAGTTGTGTTTCAGTCATGCTCTTCTTCACTTTTCCTCTACTATTTTTAGTTTTGTCCTTCTTTCACCCCACGCAGCGATGCCTGGAGCTGGGATTCATAAGTTTTTTGCGCAACAGGTATGGTCACTCCTGTGTTCTCCTAACGGCTTCCTGTTTGTACTTCGTGCGTTCGGTAACGATGAGCAACCCACAGAGCAGAAAAAGATGACGCATCTGCCCGGAATCAAACGAACTCGGCTCTTTCAAGGCAGTGATGAGATAAGCGAGCATTCCGATTATCAATCCGCCGGCCAAGGCGCGCGGCAACAAACGCTCCGGCTCTTTGCGACGCCACGCCTGCCATCCGCAATGCAGCGCAATGCCCACCATCGTTAACAAGCACAGTAGCGCGGGAATGCCCGCCTCCGCCGCCACATGCATAAACAGGTTGTGAACCGGATAGGGAAAATGCTCTGTAATAAAATCAGCGGTATAGTCATAGCGCCGCATAACCGCTTCATAACTGCTCAGTCCGACACCGAAGAACGGGCGATCCCAAATCATCCCCGCAGCCACTTCCATCAAGGGCAGCCGCGTTTCGGCAGCGCCTTCATCATCGCCAAAGATGCGGGCTGAAAGTGGTTCGAGAAAAGGCAGACCAAGCACCAGCAGTAAGACCAAAGCACCTGCTAAACGGATGAGCATGGGCCTGCGTTCTTTGGTTGGCAGGGAGCACAGAACGAGGATTGCAAACAATGGCAACGTGATTGCAAACGCCATCCAACTGCCGCGCGAAAATGTCAGGAGCAGCGCGATGACGCCGCAGAAAAAAGCCACGACGCAAAGCCTTCGCACCCAGCGAGGTAAAGCTTTCTTGGCCAGCAAGGCCGGAGCCAGAATCACCGGGCTAAAGCTCACCAAAGCCCAGCCAAAGCTATTCGCGGCATCGAGCAGCCCCGATGCTCGTGAGATTTCCAGGCCCGGTATCTTCATCTCACGGTCACCTGTTGCTGCGCCTAGCAGTTCCCAACCCATAAAAATGCCCAGATACTGCAAGACACCCAGCAGTGAATTCAGCAAAATAGCAACCGCAAAACAGATGACCACCTGTCGCAACAGCATGTCCGTGCGGAAATAGGCAGCAACCACATAACAAATCAATAGCTCTGTCATTAGTCCCCACAGCGCATACAGACCGAGTTGCGCTTCGGCTCCCTGTAGAACAGATAGCACACAAAACACGATGAGCACGCCAGCCGTCCAGGTAAAAGCGGGCGGCCATACACCGCCTGGTACTGCGCCCTGCCTGCGCGCGTACAGAAACGTCAGCAGCAACACGAGGTTCAGCAACAGGTTCAGCGAAACGACCAAACCGACAGGCGTTTCGTGGCCCTGTTTGATGATGGGAAACAAATTGATTTCTAAGCGGAACCAAAAACTCGCCAGCAGTGCCAGGCGTAGAATCGGAATCAATGGCAGCTTCAGCGCACACCAAATAACCAATCCCAGCGCGCCACAAAGCGCCAGCGGAACCAAGATGGCGGCGGTCTTCGTCAGCGTCATTGCGCTTGCCACAAGCGCGCCGAGTCCAAGCGCCAGCAGCACCAATCCCAGGCCCAGCGGTGTGGCGCTGCGCCTGAAATGGCCTGTTGCATGGTCAGGCGAGAAGTTGCTCAGGAGGTCAGATTCATCGGCAGCCATCACATCGCTCCTGTGCCGCGCAGGACGGCGGGAATGGTTTTGAGCAGGATTTTCAAATCCAGCGCAAGCGACCATTGATCTATGTATTCCAGGTCTTGGCGAATCCAATGATCGAAGTTGGTATTACTACGCCCGGACACTTGCCAGATGCAGGTAATACCGGGCTTCACCGAAAAGCGGCGATTAAACCAATACTCATCAAAGCGGTCGTAATCACGGCGCGGCAAGGGCCGGGGACCGACCAATGAAAGGTCTCCTAACAGCACATTGAAAAGCTGTGGCAATTCATCCAGGCTCGTCTTACGCAGAAAGCGTCCGAGTGGTGTCACGCGTGGATCATCTTTGATTTTGAAGACTGGCCCCCCGACTTCGTTAAGGTGTTCCAGTTGCGCCTGAAGCTGCGGCGCATTCACCACCATCGTGCGGAATTTGTAGATGCGAAACAGGCGCTTGTTATAGCCCAGACGCTCTTGCGTGAAGAAAATCGGGCCGGGCGAAGTTAACTTAACCAGAGCGGCAATCAGCAACAGCAGTGGGGAGAGTAAGAGGAGCAACACGGCTGCGCCCGCGAAATCTATCAGGCGTTTGCAGATAAAGCCCCAACCGTGTTCCGGGCTGGTGTAAAGCGAAAGGATTGGAGTTTCGTCTAATTGCTCCGCTACTGCTCGCGTCAGCCGCACGGAAAACAAATCCGAATGCAACCGCACGGTAATGCCTTGTTCCGCGCCAACCTGGACGATGGTTTCCATCTCTTCGTAAAACGTTTTGATGGGCAGTGCAATCATCATTTCGTCCACCACATTGTCGCGGAGAATTTCGGCCATACGATGTAGTGGGCCAATCACACCCGGTTGCTCCACATTGTCAATGAACCCGACCAGTCTGTAGCCCAGTTCGGAATGATTGCGAATCATTTCTGCCAGTTGCTGCGCGCGCCTCCCCGTCCCAATGATGACGACGCGGCGTAAATTGCGTCCGTGCAGGCGAAATTGGTGGAGGATGTACTTTTTAACGAGCCGCACCAGAAACAACAGCACTGAAGCCAATCCCCAGAAACTCACCAGCACCCAGCGATGGACGGTTTGCCATTGCAGTATCAATTCGGCAGTCGAAAGAATCAGTGTGCAAAGGCTAACTGCCTTTAGGACTTCTACTAACTCCTCGCGCCAATTCGCCAGCCGTTTGGACCGATAGAGCCAGAGCGAAGAAAGACACACACTCCAGCTAATCAATAACACCGCAAGCGAAAGAAAGACGTGTGATTCGCGTGCCAGCACCGAGCGGCTAACCGTTTGCACTGATCCGGGTGAAGTCATCGCTGCGGCCATCAGAAAGGCGATGCCCAGCGCCGCGAGATCAAGTACACGATGCGTCACAAGCAGCGATGATCGAACTGAACGAGTCACAGAGATGCGTCTCCTTAATCTATGCTCTGGCACTCTGTCGAATGGTCAGATGAGCCTTTTGGGCAACACCTCTCCCAGGGGCAGTTCCGGGGAACTGACCGCACCAAAGCGTTTTTTTATTGCTGACTTATGGTCTTTACCTAACCACGCAACTTAGTTACCTGCCACGTAAATTACAGGGTTAGGGCCGACGTTGCCGATTAAAAACCATGCCTAAAACTTTTGCGCGCGCTTTGTGAAGCCGCCGATGGGCGCGATCCATCCGCCGCAATGGGGTAACGTGTGGCTCAGCAACCAGAATCACGCCATCCATCAAAGCCGCCAACGCCGCCGCTTCGCCATACATCGCGGGGGCCGGCGTATCAATCAAAATCAAATCAAATTCTGCTTTCAACTGACGCAACGCTTCAGCCGTGGAGCAATAACAGAGCATCTCTTTCAACGTGATCGGCCCATTGGAAGAAGCGATTTCGGCCAGATTCGGCAATTCCGTGCGCCGCAGCAGAAATTGCAGAGGAAGCGTTACGGCGCGACGTGCCAGACGATTTGTCTTTCGGTCATGGCTTGCCACCAGTGTTAGAAACGCCACCTTCATTTGCGCATATTCCGCTAATATCCGGCTCAAGTGTTCAGCGACAAAACTGGTACCTGCTCCCGGTTCGACACCGCAAATCATCAGTGTTTGTAACTGCCGCGTGCGGACGGCATACAGGACTTCCGTGCGCAATTCGAGTAGCTCTTCGCGTATTTCGTGGGGCAAGAGGGGCGCGATGGATGCAGCAGTTCTGGGCATCATGACCGGCGCGAAATATTCTGTAGGCGGCAAGCTTTCTTGCCCGTTGGCCTGCCCGTTGGCCTGCTCGTGACTATGAATAACGGCCTGCACCTGCGGTACCGGTTTATCGGTGCTTCGTGGTTGCCAGTGGTTGGTAAATGAACGAATCACTACTTCAAAGCTTCGACCGGAGGAGGGGGGGGGCGCGGTCAACGCAGGAGCAAATGACCGTTCTCGCCTTTGCTGCTGTGCCGTCTGCCCCGAAACGGAAGGCAGGTAGGGGCGAAACATTTCCTCTACGCAGTTTTCGATAGATAGATCGGCGAGTAAGGGAATCCCCTCACCTTGCTGTTCATCTTTCCAGTGGTCCGTCTTATGAGCCATACATTCACCTCCAAAAAATACTCGCTCCCTCAACCATCCACTTGCGAACGAACCAGGTCAGGGATTCGTGCCAGGATTTTGATCTTGTAGCGGCGTTCTACCTGTTCCTCGCTGCGTAAATAAGGCTTCATTTTTTCCGCTGCAAAACAGCCCGCCAATGCGGCTAAAGCCCCCACCAATAAAAGCACTACCAGGTTGAGCAACGGTTTGGGGCTGATGGGCGTGGACGAGCGTTGCGCGGCTTCAGCCAAATTCACGTTAACAACCTTTTGGTGATTGAGTGCTTTGGTGATTTCCGTTTCCTGCGCTTTCTTTTGATAAAGCAAATAGGCTTCTTCATTGATCGCGCGCGTGCGTTCCAACTCCGCTTTATCAAAGGTGCGGCGATCAATTTCGAGCAGGCGGACCTTGTATTGTTCCGCCACTGCCGCCAGTCGTTTTTCGCGTTCGCGCGTCGTTGCCAATGAAGATTGCGCGCTGAGCAAATCATTCAGCAAACGGCGATGGATTTCATTGAGCGCCACTGATCGTTCCAGCGGCGGATTTTTTTCTTCGTGCTCCAATGCGATTTTGGCCTGGGTGATGCGTTGTTCAATGTCACGAACGAAACGTGAATCGGTCTGATACTTTTGCAGCAATTGCGTACGCTGCAATTCCATCGTCAGGATTTCCTCTTTCATTTTGTCCAGCGCGTTGACATAGCGTGACACAGTTCCTGTTTCGATCTTTTCGGGTTGCGCTGCCAGTTGCTGGTTGAGCAAAGCCAGGCGTTGCTCCAATTCATACCCTTCGGTCTGCGCCACATTGACTGAATTTTGTATCTCGTAATATTGCCGCAGCAAAAGCTCTTTTTGGGCACTAGCGGCCACGACCCCACTGCTGGCATCGAATCGTTTCAAGGCTTCCGTGGCCGCCTCCAGTTTGTTCCGAAACGTCGCGGCTTCGCCCTGAAACACATTGGCCGCTTGCTTTGTGCCATGCAGATTCAGGTGGTGATCTGCATATTTCCGATACAGCGTATTCAGCACATTGGCAGCGCGTTCAGGATCGTTATCCCGATAAGTTACGACGATGATGCGCGATTTTCGGACCGAGACTGCTTCAAGATTTGCGGTCACTTGAGTCACGGCGCGTTCCAATGGCGAGGTCTCTCGTAGCTGGAAAAGGCTACGGTAGAGCTTACGCACTGGCTCTAAGCGTCCTGCCGATTTTTCCGGTTCCTGATCCATCCCTAATTCTTTGACCACCGCTTCGACAACTTCACGACTACGAATAATTTCCAGTTCGGAATTGAACTCTTCTTCGAGGATTTCCGGGCGTTGCAAATCGCCACTGGCTGCTCCTGGGCTGATGCGCGGGTCAACGCGTTCGCGCGCCATTAGCACCTTGATGGAGGATTCATAAACGGGCGGAGTCCGCAGCGTCAGCAGCATTCCCATGCCAACGACACCAAGCAATAAAGCCAGCGCCAGCGACTTGTGCGCGAGAACCACTGTCAACATCTGCCGAAAAGTAGCCAGCGGGCTGTCTACAACAATCGAAGTCTCACCTGATGAGGGTTCAAACTGCATAACAACTCCCTTACGTGAGCCTGAAGTCGGGCAAGCCTGCAACCAGAAATTAAGCCAGCAAATTTTATGGAAGGGGAATGATAAGCCTGCCGGAGAATGGAATCTGATGAATCGTAAGCCGCCATCGCGTGGCGTTGGCTTGGATTCTTATGCAGAGATTCTCGGCGGGTGGTAATAAACTTTGGCGTGCCGTCCAAAATGATTAGGACGAAGCGAGAGGCTTTGTGTCCGACAGCAACGTAGCTGAGGGATGACTAAAAGCACTATGATCTACCACCAAGGCTTAGGCTGACCATTTTGTAGGGTTGCTTACTTTACCAGAATTTCCGACCTCCTCGACCTGACCGCTCTGCGGTCTTGCTTTTTCGGGTGCGATCTTTTTCGCCTGGTTGTGTGCTATTCGCAAAGGCACGACCATCCCCAGGCTATTCCGCTTGCGGCGGCGGATTCGTTAACCAGCGACACCTTGACCTGAATTCACCGCATTCTCTTATTCAATCGCTGTGCCACATCTCTTATTTTCTCGTTCTGGTTGTCTTCGATCTCTACAAGTTTTACCAAACCCTATAGTTAGGCGCGCAAAATTGTCATGGGCCTGCATTTGTTCACGGCGCAACCGCCTGACTGTACTGCGCACTCAGTTGCTATATGGAGCGCCTTGGATAACGGTTTGTAGTAAAGAAGTCTTTTAGAAGGGATGGTTTGCAGCTATGTCAACTAGACGACCAGCAGTGCCAACTTAGTGCGCACGGCTTCCTCCATACCGATCCAGTTGTAGTCGGATAATCATTTTTCGTAAGCCGTTTCGAGAAATTCCCAGATGGGCGGCCACGCGAGACAGATTGCCATTGTGTTGCGCCAGGGATTCGTTGACGATTTCCCGCTCGGTGTTGGCTAGTATTTCTGCGAGTGTTTGCCTGGCGTTTGTTTTGAGCGAAGCCCCCACCAATTGAAGCTGCGTCTGTCGCGTAATGGCTGGCGAAAGTGCTTTAGACATAATGCTCGCTCCATTTGGCGTCATCGCCACCAACCGTTGGATTTCATTTTCCAACTCTCTGGCATTGCCAGGCCAATTGTGGCGGCGTATCAATACCATTGCATCTGGCGTAATCGTGATCTTTTGTTTTCCTGCCAATTTTGTGTAGCGATGAAGGAAATGCTCCGCCAGGAGTGGAATGTCTTCAGGCCGTTCGCGCAAAGGTGGCAGATAAAACTGTACGACATTGAGGCGATAATACAGGTCCATGCGAAACTCGCCTGCCTCTACCATCGCTTTCAGATCTCGATTCGTCGCCGCGATCACCCGCACGTTGGCACGCTTGGGCTTGGTTTCTCCCAGCCTCTGAATTTCTCCGTCTTGTAAAAAGCGCAGTAATTTAGGTTGGACTTCACGCGCCAATTCCCCAATTTCATCCAGAAAGAGCGTTCCCTTTTCTGCGGCTCCGATCAGACCAGGAAAGTCTGTTCTCGCTCCGGTAAAGGCCCCGTGCCGATGCCCGAATAATTGCGATTCAATCAATTCACGCGGTGTCGCGGCGCAATTGAACGGGATGAACGGATGCGCCGAACGACTGCTCAGGGTATGAATGGCTCTGGCGATCAGGTCTTTGCCGGTGCCGGTTTCTCCCGTGAGCAAAATCGGAATGTCACTGGTGCGGAGGTTATAAATCTGCTCCACGATTTTTTGCATGACTTCACTGCGATAGATCAGACCGGGCAACGACAAATGGGAAGGCAAAAGAACCGGGGAACTGGATGTCCGGCCCGTGCGCGGTAACCAGCGATCCCGCTCCAATCCGGCCTCAGTTTCTCGGATCAGTAAGGCCAGCAAGGCGTCGGTGAGTTCTTCGCTATGCCGTCCTAGAAACAACGTAAACTGTTCATCTGAATCCACCAGCAGCGGGTACAGCTTCCGTTTGCTGCTTTTCTTTTCTTCTGTCACCAGTTGGGACAACGACTTCGCTTGCCGCTCATCGCAGCCCAGGTACGCGATTGGCTCTGGCTCGCGGCTTGTCGCCTGATGAAAAACGATGACGGGGGCCGCTGCGAAATCTTCGTGTAGGATTTGAACAAGTTCGCGGAGCAGCAGCGCGCGCACCCCGCCCGTTTCGTGCAAACGCGTCAAGGCAGAAACAATCGTGGAAGATAGCGCGAGCTGCGAAGCCTTTGCTACCGAATTCGCCGGTACAAGTTTAAGCGCGGTTTCGGTGCGCGTCAGCATCGGCTGATCCCCTAGTTGTTGGAAAATGCCCTGAGCTTTTTCCAATGTCGTCAACGCACGTTCTGCTTCGCCTGTCAGCAAATAAGCTTGCCCAAGATAAAAGCTGGCAGTAGCCGTTCGATATTGATCTTCCATCATTTCCCACAGCGTGACGGCGCGGCTAAAGTATTTGACGGCCTCTATTTCATTCTGGGAAAGGAGCGCAAAATGCCCAGATAATTCTTTGCGATGTGCTAACAACGGCGTGAGCGCCATCCGTTCGACTTCACCTCGTACTTCGGTTTGTAATCGCAACGCTTCTGCCTGCCGCCCACAGGCTAAATTGGCCTCAATCAACCAAAGGCGTGCGGTGGCTTGTCCGCATGGATCGCTCATCCGCTCATAAATTTCTAAGCTGAATTGAAATGATGCAAGGGCCTCTTCTGGCTTCTCCGCGATTAGCCGACAGCGCCCCTGTGTTAGGTAAAACTGCGCCTCGTTGAAACCAACGTGAATGGCCTGGAGGATTTCCCAGCTCTTTTGCAGGTATTGGTCTCCTTCGGCAAAATTGCCCTGCACAAAAAACAACTCGCCCAGAGACTCCAGCGTGCTGGCTTCCACCAGCAGAGCTTCGCACGCGCGCGCTTCGTTCAAGGCTTGCTCAAAGGCTGCTTGGGCGCATTTCAATTTGCCGAGCCGCATCAGGCTGTACCCCAGGTTCGAGCGTGCATTCGATAACAGGCGTGACTGGCGTGCCTCTGCCAGGGGGGCGATGGCCTGTTCTAATAACTCTACACTTTCCCGCCAACGCCCCTGAAGCTGCGGGCCGATGGCTTGATTGATGAGCAGGCTACCGCGTAACAACGGTGCCTCGCCGTCGGACAAAAGTTCGCGCCCTTGCTCAAACGCGCGTTGCGCACCGTTCCAATCACTTTCTGTCAGACAGACCATTCCCAATCCATTGAGCGCCTGTGCTTGTAACAAATCATTGCCGCTGCGCAACGCCAAGGTGTGCGCTGCTGCATAATGCTCCTGGGCAAATCGTATCTCTCCGAGGCGGCGATACAGCGTTCCCAGTAGCAAACGACACGCTCCCATCTCGCCTGGATCACCATATTGCTCGGCTTGCGCCAACGCTTGTCTGGCCCACGAGAGAGCTTTCGGAATTTCTTTGGTTCCGCCGTAAGCGGAGCCAAGATGCCGCGACACCTGACATTGCAGTGCCAGCGAAAGCTGCTCACGTTTTTCAGCCGCTTCGTAACCACAGAGAACCGCAACGGCTTCGGAAAACCGGGAAAGTTTTTCCCAGGCTTCGGCTAACACACAGCGAATCGTCGCCTCTTCGTTTTCCGCGATGCGCGAGATTGTCAGCGCCGCTTCACAGTGAGCAACCGCTTCTTCGTACTGAAATTGTCGTAAAGCGAGGCACGCCTGATGAAGCAGAATGCTGAAGCTTTGCCCGCCAGCGTGGCGCTGAGTATTGGGCATCGGACTCTCATGTAAGTGTAGGGAATTTTTCATAACGCGCTTTCCAGCAACCCAGGCAACGCCATCGTGACGGCGTTGCATTGCCTCCTGCTAACTGAAATGGCTAAAACCTCGCCTTTTCCATTCCTGGAGTTGTCAGTCGCGCTTTCCATTGCTGGTAACTGAGTGAACAGGAGCGGCAGTGATGGCTTGGCCTCTGGTCACTTTCTTTACATCCTTTTCTGCGGACACGTGCGAATTCGTTATTTCCTCTGTCTGACCACCAATGCTTATGATTGAGGGCTGGGTTGTTACCAGGTCTGGATCAGGTGGCAGCCGAAGTAATGAGGTGAAGTATCGGACACCGAACAAACGTGGTCTCGTTTACCAGGAAGATCGCTATGACGGAAATTCCTCAGATTATCAGGAAACTCACAGCACTGACATTACTGTTCTTGTTGGGGATGCCAACTGTTTTTTCCCTTGGGCAGGTGCAATTCAGCGGCAGCAGTTACACTTTCCGTAAAAAAATTGCGGCAGACCTCGACAAGGAAGTGATACGGGCGCAATCCAGTGGCACAGCAAGGCAGCAGCTTCGTCGCCTTCTGGTGCAGCCCAAAGCAACCGCCTCGCGCTTTGCTGTGTCACTCAAGCTCGCTTCACTGGGAGGAAAGGTGCGCCAGACGTATAAGTCTTTCAGCCTGCTCAGTGTTGAATTGCCTTTAGGCAAAGTGCGTGAACTGGAAGCGGATTACAATGTTGAGTACATCGCCCCTGATCGAGAGATTCGCCCCTCCGGTCTGCTTGAAGAAACGACCGGAACCAGGCAAATACGCAACCTGCTTGGCACCACGACCGTTGATGGACGCGGCATTGGCATTGCAATCCTCGATAGTGGAATTTATTCGCCACACAATGCTTTTGCGCGGAGCAAGTCCACCAGGGTGATCTTCAGCAAGGACTTTACCGGTGCCAATCTGCTCAATGATGATATTTACGGACACGGAAGTCACGTGGCGACCTTGGTTGCGGGCGCAGCAGAATTTGCAGAAGACACCTACACGGGAATCGCTCCCGGTGCGAACTTGCTGAACTTGCGTGTCCTGGATAGCAAGGGGCGGGGAAGCGCCAGCGCGGTGATCGCCGCGCTGGATTGGTGTATCCAGAACAAAACAACTTACAACCTTCGCGTGATCAACCTCAGTTTAGGCGCAGCCCCCGTGGACAGCTATAAAAATGATCCGCTCTGTCTGGCCGCGCGACGTGCTTACGACGCGGGTATTCTGGTCGTCGCGGCGGCTGGGAATTTGGGCAAGGACGCCGCCGGCAACAAAGTCTACGGCGGAATTCAATCCCCCGGTATTGATCCTTCGGTGCTGACTGTTGGAGCCTCCAATACACTCGGCACGGCACGACGGTCAGATGATACGGTCACCACCTTTAGTTCACGCGGCCCGACACGCGGTTACTGGACAGATACACAAAGAATTAAGCACTATGACAATCTGATCAAGCCGGATTTGATCGCACCCGGCAATAAACTCATTGCCGCACAATCTGTGGGTACGACTTCTGGTTCTATTCCTAATACACTAATTCAACTTTATCCTGACTTGGATACCAATGCCTCCACCGTCAGAACGAACAAAACGATGTACCTGAGTGGCACCTCGATGGCTGCCCCCTTGATCGCGGGCACCGCCGCATTGTTGCTGCAAACCAACCCGACGCTGACCCCCGGACTGGTCAAAGCCATCTTGATGTACACCGCACAGCCGCTTAAAGGCTTCAGTACGCTGGACCAGGGCGCAGGAGTGGTTAACGTGGATGGCGCAGTTCGCCTGGCCCGACTCATCAAACCCAACCCTTTTCTGTTGTCCAATGGGGCCTCTATGCTCGCAGGCAATTTACCGAATCCGCAGGCCAGTCAGATCGAAGGCGAAATCTGTTATTGGGGACAGGGTGTGATTACCAACTATTGTTTCCTGTACGGAAGCAAACTGATGCTCAACTGGCACGCGATGTATTTCCCCGGTGTAGTTTTAGCGGATGCCACGACAGTGATTAATGGATCGCTTCGCCAAAGTTCCGGGCTGGTTGCCAGCGGCGTCTTCAACAGCAATGGCGCAATTCTCCACAATGGGATTGTGATGGCTGATGGTGCATTGGCGGTGAGTAGTGTCGTGATGGCCGATGGAGTTTCCCTGGCGAGCGGCATTGTGATGGCCGATGGCATCGTGATGGCCGATGGCATCGTGATGGCTGATGGAACAGCTTACCCTGACGCGTGGGTAAGCGCAGAAAATACCTTTCGCGGAGACAATACCTCTGCCATGCTGTCGAAACCTATTCCCTAATTGTAATGACAACTGACGTGGCAAGAGGCACGTAGTAGCAAATCCATTGGCTACTCGCGCAAGCGAACAAATTCGCTACCATGTGCTTTTCCAATCTAAACAAGAAAGGCTTCCAACTGGAAGCCTTTCTTGTTTCTATCAAATTCATTGCAAGAATAGGTTGTTCAACTGACTGCCTCTACCTATTCAAGATTACTTTTCAGTTGGGCGGGTTGAGTATTTGCCCAGTGTCCGGGAAAATTCGCGGATTGCTTCTGGGGCAGTTCGCTTATTTTCCTGTAGTACTTCTTTGGCGGTCACCTCGTTTCCATACACGCCCTTCATCTCGCTGTCGTCAATCGTAATGGCGACGCCTTTCAGTTCTAATCCGGCAAATGCACCACGACTCCGAGAATAGGAAAGGATTTGCGCTTTCATTGCGGCATCCGTGGAAGCTCCTGCCTGACGACCGACCGGCCCTGCGGCAACCGACGCATCTCCTCCCAGGGTAAATTTAGAGGAAAGCAAACTGTTAACGCCATCTTTATTCATAAAAAGCATTACAAAGTCAGTGGCCTGAGCGCCAATTTGCAAACCAATACTGCCACCCCCGAGGTTCAAAAATGCAGGTGCGCTCCATCCTTGTGGTGTGCGGCAGCTCACGACACCACGTCCGCCGCGTCCGCCGACAATAAAGCCCGCTTTAATAACAGAAGGGAATACGGCAATACATTCGGCCTTCTCTACAATTTCGCCCGGTACAGCTTTGTCAGGGGCGTTCATGATTTCAGAAAAGACTCGTGCCGCCTTTTCTGATTGTTCAGAAGCGTCTTTAAGTTTTTCATCTTTGATCTTCTCATTATCCTTAACGTCCGCCCGGCTTGGCAGACTAGAAATGCTGATTAAACTCAAGGCCACAATGACTGAAAGCACTATATTTTTTTTCATACCCTTCTCCTCTTAAAATTAGTTATTACCCGATGTCATCGGCTGTTTCTCGTGCATCGGTAGAATGCAGTAAG
>JAEUQN010000270.1 GCA_016789725.1 Blastocatellia bacterium
AAGCGCGTCGTGTTCGGGGCCGCGGACCCCAAGACCGGGGCCGCCGGATCGGTGGTGGACCTGTTCGCCGAAGGCCGACTGAACCACCACACCCAGGTCGTCGGAGGCGTGCTCGCGGACGATTGCGCTCAGGTGCTGCGCGAGTTCTTCGCCGCGCGGCGCGAACAGTATCGGCAGCGCCGCGGCGGCGTGGTCGGCGAGCCGCCGGCCATTCCCGCCGGCGAGGCGATCGAGATCCCGCTGCCCGGAGACCTGGCGTGAAGCCCGATCCCATCACATTGCTGACGTAATCAATTTCAACGCCGCTCAGGTATTGCGCGCTGAACATGTCCACGAACACTTTCAGACCGTCCTTTTCGACGACTTCATCGGTGTCTGCCGGAGCTTCTTCGATATTCATCGCGTATTGAAAACCAGAGCAACCGCCCGGCACAACGCGCACGCGCAGCCCACCTTGATCGCCAGGGTTTTCGGCTTCCATAAACTTTTTCACTTCGCTAACCGCATTGTCAGTTAAAACCAGGTTCATGAGATTTCTCCTTGTAAAGCTAAAAATTATTCCGTTATCAAATCGCCGAAGCCCGCGACTTCTTCGCGCAGGATTCGCTCGACCAAATGTTTGAGCGTCACCGTCGAACTGGGACAGCCCACGCACGCACCTTTCAAGCGCACGCGAATATTGCCGTTTGTTTCAATGGCGACCAGTTCAATATTGCCGCCATCAGAAATCAGCGCCGGACGAATCCGATCCAGTGCCACTTCGACCTGTGCGACAGAAATGTTTGGAGAGTCATCAAAGATCATAAGTTCTGGCTCCTCTCCACTTGCCACGAAATGCAACTATAACGATTGCGAGCATCCGACGTCAACTTGCTCGTTTTAAATTCAGCACGGGCAATTCGCGGTTCTTCTTGATGGCCTGAATGCTGACTTGCGCCGCCACATTTTGCGCGATTTGCCGAAAGGCTTTGGCCTGGATGCTGTCAGGATCGCTCAACACCACCGGCACGCCCAAATCGCCTCCTTCACGCACACTAATCGCAATCGGAACCCCACCCAAAAACGGCACGCCGTACCGGTCCGCCAATGCTTCACCGCCGCCACTGCCAAAGATGTAATACCGTTCACCGTTCGTCGGTACTTCAAAATAGCTCATGTTTTCGACGATCCCCAGAACGGGGACTTTCAATTGCTCAAACATGCTGTAGGCTTTGCGCACATCGGATAGCGCCACTTCCTGCGGCGTCGTGACCAGCACCGCACCGGCCAGTGATGTCGTTTGCGCCAGACTTAATTGCACATCGCCTGTTCCCGGCGGCATATCAATGATCAGATAATCCAAATCGCCCCATTCGACCTGCCGCAAAAATTGCTGCACCGCTGAATGCAACATCGGCCCACGCCAGACAACCGCTTTGTCGCCCGGATTCAACAAGCCAATGGACATGGTTTTCACACCGTGATAGACGGGCGGAATAATGTTGTTGCCACGCACCATCGGCGGCTCAAAACCGCCCATCATCATCGGCACATTCGGGCCATAAACATCCGTATCGCAGATGCCCACCTTCGCCCCCATCAATTGCAATGACACCGCCAGGTTGACCGCTACCGTAGATTTGCCAACGCCGCCTTTGCCAGAGCTGACAGCAATAATGTTGCCAATGCCCGCGACGTCGGCATGGCTCAGGTTGCCTTTTGCTTTCGGGACCTCGGCATCCATTTTGACTTCGACCACTTCAACGCCTGGAATCGCTTTGACGGCGGCTTCGGCCTGACCTTTGAGTTGATCGCGCACGGGGCAAGCCGGGGTCGTCAGCACAAAGCGAAAACCCACCACACCACCACAAATTTTGACATCGCGGATCATATTCAGCGTCACGATATCACGATGTAAATCAGGGTCTTTCACTGCCCGCAAGGCATTCAAAACCGCTTCTTCTGTTATTTGTTCGCTCATTCAATTTTCCTTTCAGCCGTCAGTTCACAAAAATTCTTTTTCAGCCTCTTGTCTGAATTCGTGAAAATTCGTGAAAATTCGTGGCGAAACCATCTTAGCCTGTCCGACAGAATTCCTCTAGTCCGCATCTCCGTGTTAAGATGCCCACTCACAAAAGACAATCTGAAATTTCAAATCTGAGATCACACGTATGTCAATTCTTTCCGAAATCATCAGCACCGTCAAAGACGTCATTGATGTCGCACGCTCCACCGCCACCGGAATGAGCATTACGCTCAGCCAAATTCCCAAAGCCAAGAAGACGGTGAGCTACCCGGAAGAACCGGTCACGATTTTCCAGCGCTTTCGCGGCGAACACATGCTGACGCGCAACGCTGACGGTAAAGAAAATTGCGTCTCGTGCTTTCTCTGCGCCGCCGCCTGTCCTGCCGAAGCAATCTATATCGAAGGCGCAGACGATCCGCGCGCCTACGCCGAACGCGAAACGCAAGATCATCGCTACGCCAAGATTTATCGCATTGATTACGGGCGTTGCATCCTCTGCGGCTACTGCACCGAAGCCTGTCCAACCGATGCCATCAAACACGGGCATAATTTTGAGTGGGCTGTCTACACTCCCGGCGAGATGGTCAAGGATAAGGAATATTTACTGAAGAATTTCGAGCGAGACAAAGACTTGCATATCAATTTGGTGTAAGTGGGAAAGATATAGGATTTAGGGGGTAGGATTTAGGGTTTGTGTTTAGCCTCTCAGCTACAGCCCTAATCCACCTCCTAAATCCTATATCCCTCTTTATAGCTCCCATGAACATTGCTCAAGCCCAGGAAATTCTCCAACATCAATTCGGGTACGATTCGTTCCGTTTGCATCAACAAGCAGCGATTGAGGCGGTGCTGGCGCAAAAGGATTGCGTTGTGTTGATGCCTACAGGCGGCGGCAAATCGCTGTGTTATCAAATTCCCGCGCTGCTCTTGGACGGATTGACGCTGGTGATTTCTCCGCTGATTGCCCTGATGAAAGATCAGGTAGACGCGCTAAAAGCGAATGGCATCGCCGCTGCGTTTTTGAACTCGTCGCAAACCGGACAGCAACAAGGTGAAGTCTTTCGTGCCATTCGCAATCACGAATTGAAGCTGCTGTACGTCGCACCTGAACGGCTATTGCAAAGCGGCGATCAGTTTATTGACTACCTCAAGGGCATCAACGTTTCGCTGTTTGCGATTGACGAGGCGCATTGCATTTCCAGTTGGGGACACGATTTCCGCCCCGAATATATGCAGCTTGGCAAGCTCAAGTTGCACTTCCCGAACATCCCATTAATTGCACTGACGGCGACCGCAGATAAGTTGGTGCGACAGGACATCATTGAGCGATTGAACGTCAAAGATGCGTCGTTATTTGTTTCGAGCTTTAATCGTCCGAACATTTTTTATGCCGTCCAGCCAAAGCGAAATCACTACGCCCAGCTTTTGAAATACCTCGATCAACACAAAGGCGACAGCGGCATCATCTATTGCCTGAGCCGGAAATCTGTCGAAAGCCTGGCCGCCGATTTGCGCGATGAAGGCTTTACTGCGTTGCCCTATCACGCAGGATTGGACAAGGAAACACGCGATCAGAATCAGGAATTGTTTTTGAAAGATGAAGCGAAAATCATCGTGGCGACCATCGCATTCGGCATGGGCATTGATAAATCCAATGTGCGGTTTGTCGTTCATTGCGACTTGCCGAAAAACATCGAAAGTTATTATCAGGAAACAGGACGCGCCGGACGCGATGGATTACAAAGCGAGGCGCTGTTGTTTTTCAGTTGGGGCGATGTCGCCAAGTTAGAAGATTTTGCGCGCGTCGAAGGCAATGCCACTCAAACCGAGATCATGCTCAAAAAGCTCAAAATAATGGGCAACTTCGGCGATTTGAAAACCTGTCGGCGCAAATTTTTGCTCAACTACTTTTCCGAAGAAACGGTCACCGTTTGCGGCCATTGCGACAATTGCCAGACGGAATTTGAACGCTTTGACGGCACGATCATCGCACAAAAAGCCTTGAGCGCCGTCGCCCGCACAGGACAGAAATTTGGCTTGAGCTATTTGGTAGATTTTCTGCGCGGCTCCGAAGCTAAAACAATTCGTGAGGAGCATAAGCAATTAAAAACGTATGGCGTCGGCGCAGATATTTCCAGAGATAACTGGTTCGACTATTTCAAGGATTTGATTGGGCAAGGCTATCTACATCAGACCGAGGGGCAATATCCCGTGATCGTGCTGACCGAAACCAGCGAAGACGTGTTGCGCGGCAAAGTGCGGGTAGAACTCATCAAAGTGAAGGTGAAGGTAGAGAAAAAAGTCTCGCTGGTCAGTGATCTGGAGCATCCATATCTGCCGGATTTACTCGATAGTTTGCGCCAGCTTCGGATGACCTTGGCCAAGCAGGAAAACGTTCCGGCGTATGTGATTTTCTCAGACGCGACGTTGGTGGAGTTGGCAACATATCTGCCGCTTGATACAGAAGAAATGCAAAAAATCTCCGGCGTCGGCGATCTGAAATTGCAGAAGTACGGCGCAGAATTTTTACGTGCAATCAACCAATATTGCACCGCTCACCAACTGACCTC
Organism: Blastocatellia bacterium; assembly: GCA_016789725.1. Taxonomy (GTDB): domain Bacteria; phylum Acidobacteriota; class Blastocatellia; order RBC074; family RBC074; genus JAFDVL01. Next base: position 4,576 of record JAEUQN010000270.1, read on the forward strand.
GCGGATTCATCTGAAGCTGCCGAAGCGCGCACCCAAAACGCGTGCGAAACGGGACACCGCAGGAAATAGCACGTACAGCATTACGCTGGAGATGTTTCAGGCGGGAATGTCCATTGCGAAGATTGCAACGATTCGCGGTTTGTCCATCAGCACCATTGAAGGCCATCTCGTGCGCTATTTGCCAACCGGCGAAATCTTACTGGAAGAGATCGTAAGCGAAGACAAAATTGCCGTGATTGAAGCAGCCCTTGATCAATTCGGCACCGGCAATGGTATCGGACCAATTAAAGAATTCCTCGGCGAAGAGATCAGTTATGGAGAGATCAGAGCGGTGTTGGCTTCACGATAAACGGAAAGGCAAAACAGGATTCACAAGATGGTTTTTGTTTGAGCCTGTCAATGCGCTCCGTAGTTGATGCTCGCTATGACCTTTCACTTCCGGCTCGCGCCCGTCCCCTGCGACACCACATTCAGCGCATCCAGCTTCACGTTGGGAAAATTCTCGCGCGTGCCGTTCGGCCATGCCACGATCACATTTTCAATGGCCGTCGCTGAGCCTAAGCCAAAATGCACGCGCGGATCATTGGCGCTCAAATAGCTACCATCGGTATGCACGCGACGGTGCAGCGGCGGTTGCCCCTTGGCTTGCACGATCACTTTTGCGCCAAGGGCTTGACGATTGTCGGATTTGCCTACCAGCTTGAGTTGTAGCCAATGATTTGCCGTTTTATTTTCATTCAGCAGCAAGCGCGCCAAGCCATTGTTATTGGCGACGACAATATCTACATCGCCATCGTTATCCACATCACCGAACGCGGCGGCGCGACTGACTTCGGACAATTGCAGCGCGGGAGTATTGGTGGGCTGAATCTCCTGCATCGTCTTGCCTGCCTCATTGTGAAAAAGTTGATTGCGTTGGTGAAAGGGAAAGGGCTGCCCCCGCAACGAAGGCATGATTGTCACCGCGCCATTGGCAGCAAATAAATCCAGCCAGCCATCGTTGTCATAATCGAACCACGCGACACCGAAGCCTGTAGACATAAAGCTCGGCTGCGACAAATTGAATTCCAGCGAGGCATCATTAAAAAGCCCTTGACCATTGTTGCGATACAGCGTGCTACCTTCTTTGGTGAGGTTGGTGACCAGCAAATCTTCATCGCCATCGTTGTCGAAATCACCAGCGGTCACGCCCATCCCGGCACGCGGGACGCCTTCCATCGAATACGCCGCGCCCGCGAGCAACCCTTCTTCGGCAAACTTGCCATTGCCCTGATTAAGCCAGAGTAAATTCGCCGCGCCGTCATTGGCGACATAAATATCCACGCGCCCGTCGCCATTGAAGTCCGCACAGGTCACACCAAGGCCGGGACCGTACGCCGCCGTAATGCCGGACGAGGAGGTCACATCCGCAAACTCGCCGCCGCCATCGTTGCGAAACAAGCGATCCGGCAAGCCGCGATATTGTTGTGGCCCGCAATAATCCCGCTCGCCAGAAGGAGACAAACAAGGTTTATTACCGGCGACCGTGAAATCCACATAATTGCAGACAAACAAATCCAAATCGCCATCCTGATCATAGTCCAGAAACGCGGCGCTTGTACTCCAACGTGGATCGTCCACATTGGCCTGTTTCGTCATCTCTGTGAACGTCCCATTGCCGTTATTATGAAACAACGCGTTCGGGCCAAAGTTTGTCAGGTACAAATCTACGAAGCCATCGTTATCAAAATCGCCCGTCGCAGCACCCATTCCATAGCCAACAAAACCCAGGCCGGATTTTTCCGTCACATCTACGAAGCGCAATTTGCCCGATGGAATCAGTTCATTACGAAAGAGACGATTGCCAGGCTTCTGTGTTTTCGGCAACGGGAAGAGCGACTTCTGTGAATCAAGCGCCGCTCCCTGCAACAAATACACGTCCAAATCGCCATCGTTATCGTAATCCAGCAAGGCCAGGCCCGCACCCATAATTTCCGGGAAATATTGGCGTCCACTGGCACCATTGAAATGCTGAAAGACTAGGCCTGTAGCAACCGAGACTTCACGGAAGAGAGGCGGTTGCGCGGTTGTCAAAGCAACACCAACGATCAAAAAGAGGAATAACGATATGCCTGATTTTTTTGACAGTACCAGCCTTGCAGAATCAATGACTTCACGTTCCCACCACATTTTCCAAAGTTCTCTCATACCACTAAAAATAAAAAAGCGGGCGTAGAGTCGCAACTCCAACGCCCACTTGTTAAGAAGTAATAAATTCAACCTTAGAAGGCCACGCGCACACCCATTTGGATGCGCCGCGCGCCGGGGCTGTTGGTGCCGTTTTCGACACTGTTGGCCGGCGTGAATTGCAGGAAGTTAGCCGCCGTGAAGGTCGTCACGGGTGCTCCCCAGTTTGTGTGGTTGAAGATATTGGCGGCTTCCAGACGGAACTCCGGCTGGATGCGCTCGCCGATTCTGAACCGCTTGAAGAGTGAGAGGTCGAGATTCCAAACGCGCGGACGCCGAAACTGGTTGCGGGCCGAAGTACCAAAGCCTGCTGCCGTCGTGCCGGTCGGCTGCGAGAAGAGGCTCTTGT
>JAEUQN010000271.1 GCA_016789725.1 Blastocatellia bacterium
AGTCGGCGTGATTTTCGGTGGACGTTCAGGTGAACACGAAGTCTCGCTGCGATCCGCAGAATCCGTTATCAACGCGCTCGACAAATCGAAATACGACGTCGTCCCGATTGCGATTACGCCGCAGGGCAAGTGGCTTGCATCCAGTGAAGCGACGAACTTGCTGCCAAGCTCGGTGATTGAAACTGCCGATCAAAGCGTAGCGATTCTTGGCGATCCGACGTTGCGCGGTTTAGCTCGTACGTCACGCGATGGCGAACAGGTACGAGATCAACTCGATGTGATCGTTCCGATCCTGCACGGCACGTATGGCGAAGATGGCACGATTCAAGGGCTGTTCGAGATGGCCGACATTCCGTATGTCGGCTGCGGCGTGCTGGCGTCGGCGTGCGGAATGGACAAAGTGTTTATGAAACGACTCTTTCACGAAGCCGGGTTGCTCATCGTCGAATACACGCACTTCCTACGCACACAATGGGAAAAAGACTCCGCGAAAATTGAAGCTGAAGTGATTGCCAGTCTCGGTTTCCCTTGCTTTGTTAAGCCCGCGAATTTAGGCTCATCCGTTGGCATTTCCAAAGCCGATGACGCAAACGAATTGCACGCCGCTATCGCGCTCGCTGCGAAATTCGACCGCAAGATCATCGTCGAACGCGGCGTCAATGCGCGCGAAATCGAAGTCAGCGTGCTCGGCAATGACGAACCTGTCGCCAGTCTGCCCGGCGAAATCGCGACGACGGAACACGCCGAGTTTTACGATTATAAAGCCAAATACGTTGATCCGAACGGCGCAAAGCTGATGATTCCCGCTCCGCTCACGGACGAACAAATTGCCGAAATCCAAACTCTCGCCATTCGCGCGTTTCAAGCGATTGATGGCTCCGGTTTAGCACGCGCCGACTTCTTCCTCGAACGCGGCACGAACAAGTTGTACGTCAACGAACTGAACACACTGCCCGGCTTCACTTCGATCAGTATGTACCCGAAAATGTGGGAAGCAAGCGGCTTGCCATATTCTCAGTTACTGGATCGCCTGATTGAACTGGCCTTCGAGCGCCATCGAGAGAAATCGCGCAATCAAACCAGCTATGAATAAACGTAAAACAGACGCTTAGCCTTGAAATTCCATACCGCTGCTGACTGGAGCGCAAGCGTCCCGCTTGCCATTTGCAAGCGCGAGCGAAGCAAATGTCCTCGTCAGGAAATTGGCTAAAGATAAACGTGTTCCCTTGCCACGTTTGCGAGCGTCGTTACACTCGCTCGGCAAGCGAGACACTTGCGCTCCAGTCAGTGAGCGGTTCGTTTCCACAGCGTAAGTGTTATTCCCGCGCCTGCCATTGTTTCGCGCATTCAGGACACACAATAGCTTCCCGTTCGGCTTCTAACCCGAAGCCACCGGGATCGTCGGTGCGCACGAATTTGCTGCGTTCGCCTGTCCATTTCCAGCATCCGTTGACTTTGGAACGATGCGGATAGACTACGGAACGAATTGCGAGAGTGACGCGATGGGCGGGAGTGCGAGGTTGCGAGTTCTTACCACAAAGTTGACATTGGTACATTTCCTCAGCCGATGATTGGCATAGTGTTCCGGGGGGCTGATGTCCGGCAACGCCAGAGATAGAATCAGCGTAGCTGAATCGCTGACACGATAGTCATTCGACCAAGATTCGTCAATCGTAATTTTCGAGAAGGACGCGTTATGAATTCAGGCTCAGGTTATCTGCTGATATGTATTCGATTACGTGTTGACGCATCCATTCCGTCGCAGTCTCAACATTCCACTTGTCTGATTCAATGGACAAAACCAATTCCAAAATTTCAGCCGCTGTGCAGGCAATTTCCAATCCATTGAGCTTGAGAAAATGATCGGTCAGGTGCGTCGCCGTTCGTTTGTTGCCGCCCAACCACGGATGATTTTTGATGAGTCCATAGCAAAGCGTTGCGGCTTGTTCATACAAATCAGCATTGGCATAGGCAGCCGCCTGTTGCGGGCGGGCCAGCGCGGATTCAATTAACGTGCGATCAAAAACGCCATAATGAACTTCGTGATAGGAACGCATTAGTTCGATATGTTCCGCTACCGCCTCTGCGTAAGTAAAGTAACGCATCCACTAATCTCCGAGCCGTTTCATCTCATCAAATGCTTCCTTAAATTTATCCATACTTTCGCGCACCCGTTGTTTGGTGGCGTCGCTGATCGGCGGCAGAATTTCTGTCGTGATGATGCCACCTTTCAGGTGCAATACAACGATGGAACCATCCGCAACTCCAGCGCGCTTTGCCATTTCGGGCGGCATTGTCGCAGCCCAACTATCTTCCCTTTCCTGCAATATCAACATAACGACTTCCTCCAAAATAAGTGGCAATATTTTACGCGAATTTACTTCCGCCGAAAATCTAACTCCGTGAAATCAAAGTCTGGGTTCGGGCAATCAATTTTCATCTCATCCAATTGCCCATTCGCTTTCAGGGTGAATGTTACGTAGCCTTTCGGGAACGCATAGCGCACGCTGTCGCGCCATTTCACGCGGAAGGTGTCGTAGTGCCAATGCTCCAAATCGCCAATAAAATTGGATGACGGCAAAAGGTGTAAGACCAGTCTGCCGTTTTCTTCCGAAATTTTTGCGTCGCCGTACAACTGACTGGAATAAGTTCCAACGTACTTCGATTGCTCCAACGAAGGCTTCGTGCCTTTGACTTGTGCAGCTTCGGCTTTGGCTTCGGCGGCTTTTGCGGCGGCGTTGCCAGCATTTGTGCGAGCCAGCAACTCAGCGCTCCAATCGCGTTTCGGCACGCCTAAAAACACATCGAATACTTTGTTCACCATCCAGCTTGGCAAACCTGTTTCGCTGTTCGTCAGGATTACGACGCCGAGGTTTTCTTGGGGCATCAACGCGGTTTGCGAAATCATCCCGGTCATGCCGCCGCCGTGCGAAACGACCTTGCGGCCTTGATAATCCGCGAGCGCCCAGCCCATTCCATACGCCGAAAAATGGCGCGTCGGATTGAACTTCTCCGCCACGGGCGAGATTAAGTTGAAGATGTTCGGCTGCCACATTTGATGCGACTGCGCGGCGCTAAAAAACTGCTTGCCGTTGTACGTGCCGCGACCGAGTTGCAACCGCATCCACTGGGCTAATTCGGCGACGTTGGAATTGATGACTGCCGCACCGCCGCAATTGTCAATCACGTCGTAGCGCACGACTGAATTGCTTTCTGCGCCGTGCTTGATAACGTGCGGCGAAGCCCAGTTTTCATTAGGCTTTCTGAGCGTCACGCTCGTGTTCGTCATCGTCATGCCAAGCGGCGTGAAGAACTTTTCTTTGACCAGTTCGTCCCAATTTTTGCCCGCGACTTTCGCCGCGATTTCGCCTGCGAGCAGGAACATAATGTTTTGATACCCATACGCGCTGCGAAAGCTTGTGACGGGTTTGATGTAGCGCGCGCGGCGAATGACTTCGGCGCGGCTGTACATCGTATCGTACCACAGCAAATCGCCGCTGAACGTCGCTAGTCCGCTGCGATGCGAAACCAGATCGCGGATCGTCATTTCGCGCGTGACATAGGCATCATAGAGTTCAAATTCCGGCCAATACTTCGTGACCTTGTCGTCCCACTTCAACTTGCCTTCGTCCACGAGAATCGCCAGCAACGCGGTCGTGAACGCTTTGGAATTGGACGCGATGGCGAACAGCGTTTTTTCATCTACGGGTTCTGGCCTGCCGAGTTCGCGCACGCCGTAGCCTTTGGCCCAAATCACTTGATCGTCTTTGACAATCGCCATTGCGAGCCCGGGAATTTTCCAATCTTCGCGCGCTTTCGCCACGTAGGCGTCAATTTCAGCGAGTGGGGATCGGTATTTGCTGGCTTGCGCGAAAAGAGAAAGAGGAAACAGAACCAGCAGAAACAAGATGAAGCGGCGATGAAGCATTTTCTAGAAACTCCTTTGAGAAAGGTTTTTGTTGCGGCTGCTTATCCTAGCAGCGAATGCAGATGAAATGAATTCCGGCGGCAAGTTGGTTCAAGTTTCACTTGTGCATTCTCGCTTTTTTGAATGGGAGCCTGACGGCAGCAGAAAAGATGATCGCCGTTGTTGCGACCGGCTTCTTCTTCAGTCGTGCTTGAAAACAAATCTAATATCTTGGAGGTCAGCTATGGCAAAACCAATCGTCTTTTTAGAAAATCGAGAACTTACAATCGTACAGTTTCAACGCGTAGACGGCGAAGCGTGGCCAAACACAATTCGCATGACACTGCGCTTTGGGACGGACAAATACAATCTCAGCACGCAGCAGGCGCACCATTTGCAATGGATGGCGGCAGTTTGTCAGCAAGGCGACCGCATCGTCGAAACTTACGGCATTGCAGATCGCAAGGGAAAGCCCGATTACAACCTGTCGCTGTCAAAACGAAGAATCACCACTGTGCTGGATCGGCTGCGCGGCTTTGGCGTGCCGCACGATAAATTCGATGGCAAGCTGACACGCGCGTTGGGTGAAAACTTCCCAGATGCATTTGGGAAAAAAGATGAAGTCCGTGATGCACAAGATCGCGCCGTCGTAATTTTTGCGTGGGTGAATCTGAAAGATTTTATTGGTATTGGCAGTTTAGTCCCGGTCTGCAAATTTGGACGTGGCGGCGGCGGCATTACAGTTTTATAAATGTTCGAGACAAGCTTGCAATGAACATCCTCCCTCAGGCCTCCATTGGCAGCGTGTCAACTTTCGTGTCCTTTCGACAAAGCACGGCGGCGTGCGGTACTCTCTCGTCGCATGAAACGAATCATTGTTGGGACTGCGGGACACATAGATCACGGCAAAACCGCGCTGGTGCGCGCGCTGACAGGCGTAGACGCCGACCGCCTGAAAGAAGAAAAAGAACGTGGCATCACGATTGACATTGGCTTCGCGGATTTGACCGTCGGCGACACACATTTCGGTTTTGTAGATGTCCCCGGGCACGAACGCTTTGTCAAAAACATGCTCGCCGGAGCACACGGCATTGACTTAGTGATGCTGGTCGTCGCCGCCGATGAAAGCGTGATGCCGCAAACGCGCGAGCACTTCGACATCTGCCGCTTGCTCGAAGTCAAAGCGGGCCTCGTCGTCATCACCAAAGCTGATCTCGCGGATGAAGATTTCATCGAACTCGTCGAAGCCGAAGTCAGTGAATTCGTGGCGGGTTCTTTCCTCGCAAATGCGCCGATCATTCGCGTCAGTTCCAAGACCGGGCAAGGCATTGACGAGTTGAAAAAAACGCTCGCGCAACTGGCCGCGAAAGTTACGCTGCGCGATGCTAACGCCGTCGCGCGATTGCCCATTGATCGCGTCTTTACGATCAAAGGCTTTGGCACAGTTGTGACGGGAACCCTGATTGCAGGCAGCGTCAAAACAGGCGATGAGCTGGAATTATTGCCGTCGCAAATGCCACGCATTCGCGTGCGAGGGTTGCAGGTTCACGGCAAAACGATGAACGAAGCGCAAGCGGGCGAACGCACGGCAATCAATTTGCAAGGCATCGAAGTCGCCGACGTCACGCGCGGTCAAGTGCTCGCTCCGGCGGGTCGTTTGGCGGCAACGAATATGCTCGACGTCAACCTGCAATTGCTGAAAAGTGCGCCGAAGCCGCTGCGGTCGCGCTCGCGGGTGCGCTTGCATCACGGCACGGCGGAAGCCTTGGCACGCGTGATTTTATTGGGTCAAACCGAACTCGCGCCGGGCGGCAAAGCGTTCGCGCAACTGCGGCTGGAAACACCGCTGCTCGCCTTGCCGCAGGATCGTTTCATCGTCCGCAGCTATTCGCCCGCGATCACGATTGGCGGCGGCGTGATTGTGGATGCGCTGCCCAACAAACACCGCTTGCGTGAGGCAGCGGCAGCGGCAGCGAAGTTGGAAACGCTAGCGCAAGCGGATGAAACCGAACGGCTGGCGCTGCTGGTCGAAATGGCAGGCGAAGCCGGAATGAGTTTTACCGCGCTCGCCGCACGCAGCGGCGCAACCGATCAGACCATCAAAAAAGTGGCTGATCACTTTACCAAAACGCGCCGCCTGATTGCTGCGACTCCACAGTTGCTGATCGCACGCGAACCGTTTGAATCGCTAGCAAAACAAGTACGCGAGAGGCTGAAAGCGTTTCACAAAAAAGCGCCGCTCGAATCCGGTTTGGGGCGCGAAGAGTTGCGCGAACGCATCTTTGCTAAACTACCCGCCGAAATTTTCCGCGCCGTCATCTCGCAATTAACCGAACGCAACGAAGTCGTCGCGGAAAAAGATCTGCTGCGTTTGTCCACGCACCGCGTCGCGCTCTCCACTGAAGAACAAGCGGCGAAAGATCATCTTGCCCAAATTTATCTGCAAGCCAAATTGCAACCCATCTCACTCGAAGACGCCTTAAAATCCGCTGCGCCGAGCTTTGGCATTGATGCTGCGCGCGCGCAACGCTTCGCCCAAATGCTCATCAACAGCGGCGAATTAGTGCGCGTCGGCGAACTCGTTTTTCATCGCCAAACCTTGGAAGAATTGCGCACGACATTGCAACAGTACAAGGCAACGAACGGCGCGAAAATTGATGTCGGCATCTTCAAAGACTTGACTGGTGTATCACGAAAATACGCGATACCGCTGCTTGAGTATCTTGATCGTTCGCGCATCACGCGGAGAGTGGGCGAAACGCGCGAGATTTTATAGTGTCTTTTTTTGTCTTAAAAAGTCCTATGGGGAAATGGTGTGAAGTGAAATGTAGATGTTTTGAGAGACCGGAGTGTGAACATCGTAAAGGAATATTTCTTGAACTCTGGCCCGGAGATTTATTTACGATTGGAAACGCCCTTGACTGCGCATACAAACATCAACCCAATGAATTTGAGATATTCAGACGGATTTACAATTCGCGCAATTACGAAGATGAGTGCCTTTCCCTTTCTCCCGCTGAAGTAATTCTCTGGCAATTAGAGATCAACCTACTACAACGATACTTGACGGGAGAAGAGTATATGGAATGGCATCACAAACAAACTTTTGAAAAAGAAATGATGCAAAGTAAATTGCTTTATGGTGATGTGAC
>JAEUQN010000272.1 GCA_016789725.1 Blastocatellia bacterium
GACCGCTCACGCGAAGTTCGATGCCCGTCACGTCATTGCCTTTGACCGTCACGCGACGCGGCACAGACAAACCCTGACTAGCAACAGTATCCGCGCTAAAGCTCTGTTGATAGGCCATCACTTCGTATTCGCCATCAGGCACGCCGTACATGGCAAAGCCATTGCCGCCCGCAGAACTCAAACTCGTATTCGCCACGCGCACGCCGGTTGCCAGTTGCAACAATTCGACCGACACACCCGCGCTGAAGACACTGCGGCTCTCGACGAAGCCGCTCACAGTGCCGCTCACGACGTGTCCCACTTCGCCGCGATGGCGAATGTCTATGCCTTGCACTTCGGTGCCGACGGTGACCACGACTTCCTGCGCGGTATCGCGCGTGGCCGTTGGGTAATACGTCATCACTTCGCGCGCGCTTGTCGTCGCTTCGCCGCTGCCTTCTGTCGCCACGATGTACGAGCCGGACGGCAAACCGAAGATGCGATACACGCCACGATCATCCGCGATGCCGCGCGAGCCAAACGATCCGACAGAGTTGACCGGACGCCCTTCGCCATCGCGCACGCGAATGGCCAGAACGCTCGCGGCAACGAGCGGTTGTCCGCTGCTGTCTAATGCCTTGCCCGTAATGACGCCGCCTTTGACCAGCGTGACTGTAGCGTTTTCGCCCAGGCGATAATTCGCCGGGCGCGACAAACCGTCGGAGGAAGTGCTTTCGGAAGTCACGTAACCAGGCGCAAAAGTGCTGACGCGATATGCGCCTGAAGGCAAATCATTGACTTTGAAGTTGCCCTCGTCATCGGTCGTCGCCATACGGCGGGCGCTCCGTTCAGCCACGACACTGAACACGCTGACACCAATGTTCGCAAACGGTTGTCCATCGTCACTGACAATGCGCCCGGTGAGCGTGCCGCGCTTGCCCGTCCACGCTACGCCTGCGGGAGTCGTGGGAGAAGCGATGCTCACGGTCGTTGGCGGTGGCGCAGGTGGCGGTGATGGAGGTGGTGTTTGCGCACTGACCAGGATTGAGAAAACCATTGTCAGGAAAAAAATATTCCGTGCTGCGATTTGGCAATTCATTGTTGTCCCTCCTTTTTCTCGCCCAAATTCACGGTGATCGTCACGGTCACTTCTCCCAGCCCGACGGTCACTCGTTGCTTTTCGATGCGCAGTCTCTGCATCGCAGGAGCGCCCGGCGTTCCAATGGGAACCACTTGCAATTCATACTCGCCTGGAAACACGCCTTCGACGACAAACTTGCCGCGCGTATCTACCTGAACATTTCCGCTCGGCCCCAAAACTGTGCCGCCAGTTCCGCCGACCCGGTTGGCAAGAACGATGAAGCGTGCTTCAGGCGGCAATGTGCCTCCCACCACATTGAGTTGCCCGCGAATCACGCCTGTGCCGTAGCCCATCACGACCTTGACGCCCGTCATTTGTTCGCCCGCCGTCAATTCGATTTCGCGCGGCAACTCAATGCCTTCGCGTTCCATCCGCAAAAATTGCAGCGGCGGTCGTGCCGAGGCGCTGAGCCGTGTCTTGCCCGGACGCAATCCGGTGAGTTGAAACGTGCCATCGGGATTCGCGGTGGGAAGCCCAAAACTCGGCGCTTGCATAGTAGTGGGGGCAGTGGCAAAGGCGGAAACGCGCACCTCTTTCACACGCTGCAAAATGGCGGGATCGTTCGTACCTTCGACGGCGATGATTCCGCTGATGCTCGCACCGCGATAGGCTTTGACTTCCAGGCCTTCGATGTCACCTTCGAGAACGTCAAAGACCGTCGGCTCGCTGTAATAGTCGCTGCCCGCATCGGCTTGCATAAACACTGCGTATTTGCCGGGCTTGACGCTTTGCATCACGAATTCGCCCTGCGCATTCGTCCGCTCGCCGGGCACGCCGAAACCGCCGATGCGAGGCGTAGAGCCAGCCATTACTGTGCCATACGCGAATTGCACGCCGATCAGCGGTGTCCCCGTCGTAGCGTCAATGATGCGCCCTCTGGCTTCGTAGGTTTTTTCAGGCTTGCCGACCTTGATGTCAATGTCCGTAACTTCGCCGCCCGCTGTGACTTCGATGGCTTTGGCTTCGGCTTCGTCGGGCGTACCGGGATAGTACGTCAACGGCAAGTATCCACCCGGACGCCCAAACGTGATCGAACCGTCATTGCGACCTTCGCCGACGCTGACGAGATATTGCCCAGCGGGCAAGCCGTACAACCGAAACAGGCCGCGATCATCCGTCTGGTACATCGAATAGTTCGGCGAAAAGTAGTTTTGCCAGCGATTGCCCGCGCCGCGCGTTTGCAACCGCACTCGTTGTTGGATCAACGGACGCCCCGTGTGATCGGTGATCTTGCCGGTGATGACGCCACCTTTGGTCAACTCGAAGTCAATGTTTTCAAGTTGTTCATTCTCGCCAATCGTCACATCTTTGCCCGGACGAATCATCACCCCGCCCGTAGGCACGACATACGCAGCAGCGCGCGGCGAGACGACGTATTGGCCTTTCGGTACGCCGTTGAAGCGATAACGCCCATCGCTGTCGGTTTTCGCGCTGAAGGCTTTGCGCGGCTGCCCGGACGATTCCATAGCAGGCGCTTCCAACGTCACCGTGATGCCGGGCAACGGCTGTTGCTTGACCGTGATGCGACCACTGATCGAACCCATCGCAGGTTTGTCCGATTGCGCTTGTCCTGTCAGACCCAAGAGCAACATGAAGAGAAGCAAAAGGCTGTAGCGTGTTGTCATGATTGCACCTCCGAAAGAATTCATTTCCCAAATGTGAGCTTGTGCTCCTTCACCCGTTGGCAGGGCGTCAACTCAATCGCGTTGTTCGTAGCTTCGGCTTCGGCACGCAAAGTTTTGCGGGTCGTGACGTCCCATGCCAACAGATTCACGCGCTTGCCGTCGGCTTCGTCGTCGGGGACTCTGCGCGCAAGCAGCCAATATTTGCCGGGCGCGAGATTCGCAAAGGTAAATGTGCCGTCTTTGGTTTTCTGCTCGGCGTAACGCAGCAAATCATCTGCCGCTTCTTTTTCGGCGGGAACAAGATGAATGCGCAGGCGCGACGGCAAAGCTTGATCCTTCTCCGCTACAACACGCCCGCGCACACTGGCCGCGCCGTTCGCCAGCGTCAGCACGATGTCTTTGCGCTTCTCTCCGGCTTTGAGCGCAATGCCTTGTTTGCCCAAGTCAGGCGGGGGTGGCAATTTTGGATTTTGGGCTTTGGGTTTTGGCGCATCGTCTTTCGCCAGAATGGATTTGATGTACCACGCTTCGTCCAGCAAGCGCGGCGAAAAACGGTAAACGCCCGCTTCGAGGTTTTGATATTTCAGTTCGCCTTTTTCCGTCGGCAGGTCGTGGCGCAGTACCGCATCAACGCTCAGAGGATTGGCGGGCTTCGGATCATCTTTGACCAGCCAGAACATCGTTTCTTCCGCGTTCAGTGGCCGCGTCGTTTGGCATTCGGCTTTGCGCTCTTTTTCGGGCGTCGCTTCCCATTCGAGTTTGGCTTCAATGGAACTGAGCGGCGACAAGCGTAATTCGACGTTGGTCACATTACCGCCTTTGACTGTGACGCGGCGGCGATTGGATTGGTACGAATCTTTGTTTTCGCCCGCATAAACATTGGCGATTAGTTCATACTCGCCATCTGGAACTGTAATAAACTCGAAGCTCTTCGTCGGATCAGTCGCCTGAATGTAAAGGCTCATTTCCAAAGCGTTGCCGGGATAGCGATGCAGTTCAACCTGTATGCTATAGCTCAGCAAAGAATTGTCGGCGGGCGCACCCGTCACCTTGCCGCTGATGGAATGCCCTTTCTCGTGGCGATAGCGAATGTCAATGCCGCGCACTTCCTCGCCGATATTCACCGTGATTTCCGTTGCGCCCTCGCGTGAGGCAGATGGATAAAATGTTGGCGTGTCGGATTCATACGCGGTGGACGAACCATGTCGGTACGGTGCTTTGCCGCCGACGGAAACAACATATCTGCCAGCAGGCAATCCATACACGCGATACACGCCGCGATCATCGGTTTTGCGTTGTTGTCCATACCACCATTCGGAATTGATTTTGCGGCCCTCCAAATCGCTGACCCGTTCGAGGCGAATCGGCGCGGCGATGACGGGTTCGCCGAGCCCATTTGTCACGCGCCCGGTAATCACGCCGCCTTTGACCAACGTGAATGTGACCACATCACCGAGGCGATAGAACTTTTGTTCGAGCGGTCGCTCCGCTTCTACATACGCGCTGGTCGAAGCCGAAAGGTGGTACAACCCGGAAGCCAAACCATCCAACACAAAATTGCCTTCGTCGTCGGTCTGCGCCTGTCGCCAATCGCCCATGCCACTATATTTGGCGGCATTCAGATTGATGTTTGCGCTTTCGAGCGGTTGTCCGTCGTCGCTCATTACTTTGCCTTTGATCGAGCCTTTGCGTTTGGGTGGCGGGTCTTCGGTTTTATTCGGGGTTTTATTTGGGGTTTTATTCGGCGCGGTTTCTTGCGCAAGGGCGAATGACGGAAGCAATAGAAGTACAAGAAGCAAAGCGCGGGTCATTGTTTTTCCTCCTTGTTGGTGCTGCCAATCGTGACGGTGAGGTTGACCGTTTGGTCTTGCCCGTTGGTGACTTGGACGGTTTTGGCATTGGATTGCAAGGTGACAGAAGGTTTGCCGTACGGCGGGCGATTCATAAACGTTTCGACGACCAGGTCATAGCTGCCGGAATTGAGGTTTTCGATCAAAAATTTGCCACGCGCGTCAATGTTGCCCCAACCATCGCCCTGGGTCTTGTTGGTCGTTTTGGCGCGAATTCGCAACCCGACATCTTCCGGCAACGTGCCGCCCTCGACTTTGATTTCGCCACGAATCGTGCCGCTGCCGAGTGCCAACACAATGCGCAAGCCGGTGATCGTCTCGCCCGCATTGACTTGCAAACCATCGGTGACCGGTGCGCCGTCACGTTCGATGCGTCGGATCGAAAAGCCTTTGGCCTCTTTGCCGGTCAAGTTAATCGTCACATTGCCTGTGCGCACGCCTTTGAATTGCACGTTGCCTGCGGCGTCAATGCCGCTCCAGGAATTCGTCGCGCTGTACCAATCGGTCTCTTTCGCCTGCGGATCACGCGCCTGCGCCACCAGATTCACTCCCACCAGTTTCCGCTGCACATCGGGCGCAGCACCTTCTTCCAACGCTGCCGTACCTTGAATGGTCGCGCCTTTGCGCATCTTGATCTCAAGACTGGTGACGTCTCCGTCGTCTACCTCGAACGTCACCGGATCACCAACGTATTCCGTATTGCCGTACGGTTGCGGGATCGCGCGATACTTGCCTTTCGTGATGCCTTCGAGCTTGAATTCGCCCTCGGCATTGGAACCGGAGCCAGCGCCCATGGAATAGCCTGTCGTAATGCCTTCGTCGTTGACTGTCCCCAGGGCAATCATGATGTTCGGTACGGGCTTGCCGGTGTCAGAGTCGAAGACGCGCCCCATCACTTTGAAGCCTTTCTTTTTGCGTTCGAGCTTCAAATCAATGCCGCTCGCTTCTTTCTCAATCGTCGCCTCAACGGGTGTGGACTGTTCTTCCTGCGCGACGCCGGGATACCACGCGCGCACATACGAGCGTGCGCCAATCATCACCACGTTGTTTTCTTTCGGATCAGTGCCCGCGCCGACGATGTATTTTCCCGGCTCCAGACCGTAGCACCGATAGACACCGCGATCATCGCTGAATTCTGTACATTGAATTGTTTGGGCTTTGCTGCCGCCGATTTTTTTCAGGACGACTTGTTGCTCGATGATGGCGCGTCCGTTGGCATCAAACAAACGCCCGGTGACGACTGCGCCGCGCTTTAACGCGAAATCCTGCCCGCTCGCCTGTTCGCCGTCGCTCAAGTTGATCGTGATGCTTTCCTGCCATTCGTTTTTTTTCTGCGGGTTGTAATAGCCCGGCACAGACGGCGTGACGATGTATTGCGCAGCAGGCAATTTGTCGAGCTTGAAGACACCTTCGCTATCGGTGGTAACAAGGCCGGGCGATTTACTGTTATCCCACTGCTCATCGCTTTTTTGAATGCGCACGGTGATGCCGGGGGCGGGTTTGCCTTCGATGGTGACTTTGCCGGAAATCGAAGCTGTGCCGAATTGTTGCGGGCCTTGGGCGAAGGCTGTGCTGAGTAATAGCACCCAAAAACCAAACACGCGAATGACCATAAAGAGTCTCCCGTAAGTTGAGTCCGCGCGCGAGGCGTTTGCGGCTGAGACATTTCGCTGTTAACTTTGCAACCTAAGAAAGTGGACGCTGGCTTCCACTCGCGGCGAATCAATTTATTTTTTCTTCAGATCGGTAAACAAGATGGCTTCACTATTATCTGCACGATATTGGTTGCTGGCAACTGTTCTCTTTGTCTTCACGATACAATTAAACGCGCAGGCGAATTTTCAAGCGGGAGCCGCGCGCCGCGACATCACGCCGACCGAAGCCTTGCCGATGTGGGGATATGGCGACCGCCACGATGCCTTGTCCGACGGCAAGCTGGACCCGTTATTTGCGGCGGCAGTGGTAATCAAAACCGGCGACAGCAAAATTGCCATCGTCGGCCTGGATTTGGGACGATCTCCCAATGAGCAATCCCTCCAACGCATTCGACAACGCATTAAGGCTGAAACAGGCATCGAGCATTCGTTCATCGCCGGATCGCACACGCATCACGCTCCCGTCTTGGAATTGAGCGATGAAGAGGGCAAAGGCAAAGGCCGATTCGATGCGGCGTTGCGCTATTACAAGCAGATGGAAGAGGCGATTGTCGCGGTCATCATCGAAGCCAATTCCAGGCTCGTTCCGGCGAAATTGGCGAGTGGCATTTTCAAGCTTGATGGCTTCAATCGAAATCGTCACACGAAGCTGGAGCCAAAGCCCGTTGACCGCGATTTCGGCTTATTGCGCTTTGACGATGCAACAGGCAAAGCAATTGCAGTGCTCGTGAATTACACCGCGCATCCGACTTCGATTCCCTCTTCC
>JAEUQN010000273.1 GCA_016789725.1 Blastocatellia bacterium
AGCGGGACGGTTGAGCCAACCTGCATTCAATCGTCCCGCTGGGACGTGTGGCGCTTCGGTGCTTCGTTACAGGCCGTAAACGACCTGCCTACACTCAATCGCCCCTCCGGGGCATGACCGGATTTAATTTTCAACGACCATCATTTGCGACGACGTGCCTCTGGCCAACGTCATTTGTCGTTACACTTCGCCATTTTTCATAATTCTTTGAAGAGAATCTCAAAACAATTTGAAGTATTCCTCAAGATTATTTCCAACACAAAGCAGAAAATCTCCTCTCATACACAAAAACCGACGCCTGTCTGGAGACTGGGTGCTAGATCAAAGGGAATCCTTCGGGGGAATCACTCCCATTAAGTTGTAGGCATTCTGTTCACAGATCGGACGTTCGGATAACCATCGAAGGCTCGGAACAACTGGAAAGTGTATGCGGTCCTCATACGGAAATTCCGGGCCTTCAATTTGACTCTACTGATTTCAAAGGGGGGAAAATGTATACTCGCATCAAGATTATCTGTTGTTTGCTTTTTCTGACTGTCGCAGGGATCGTGCTTTGGACGCGTAGCGAACGCCCAGTTGCGGCCCAGGAGATTGAACGGGATTCCCGCTTCAATAAAAAAACGCCGACCAGTTCCGGCCCTATTGCGATTACGTCTGATGATCGTTTTGTCTGGGTCGTAAATCCCGATAATAACTCCGTCTCCGTCATCAATGTGCGGGACGATGCCAACCTCAAAGATGACGAGATTCGTGTTGGGCGCGAGCCACAAAATCTGGCGATTTCGCCGGATGACCGATGGGTTGCGGTTAGCAATTCGGTCAGCGGCACGGTGACTGTTATCAATGCCAGAGGCCGCCGCGTCGTGGATAGCATTCGTGTCGGGGCCGAGCCGTATGGTCTGGCCTTCACGCCCAACGGCGACAAGTTATATGTTGCCAACGCCACTTCACATACGGTTTCTGTGATTGATACGCGATACTGGCGCGTCATTCGCACGATTGAAGATGTTGGATTTCAACCGCGCGGCATTGCGATCACCAATGATGGAGATGCGCGCGACGACGACGAAAAAGTCTACGTTACACAATTCTTTGCGGTGCAACGGCCTGGCGCGATTCTTGGCGCAGACGATTACAAAGAGGGTCGCGTCACGGTGATTTCGACACGTCAGGATCGAGTGGTGAAAGAAATCAAACTTGATCCAATGGCGGATGTCGGATTCAACTCCAATGGCTCCGCGCTCAAACGAATTCCGGCGACTGATCCGGCAACATTTACGGTTCCCACCGGAGCATTCCCAAACTTCCTCAACGCCGTTGTGATTAAAGGCAACAAGGCGTATTTGCCCAACAATGCGGCCTCACCCGATGGCCCTGTGCGCTTTAACGTCAATGTGCAATCGTTCCTGAACGTGATTGACACGACCACTGACGTTGAATCCGAAGTGAATGGGAAAAAACAAACCATCAACATGAATCGCGGCATTCAATTTGAGGCCGCCAGCCCCAACCGATTGTTTGTTGGGGTGCCGTGGCATATTGCTTTCAAGCGCAACAGCAACGAAGGCTATGTGGTCGCGCAGGCTGCGAACATTGTCGTCAAAGTGGTACTGGATGAAAACGGGACGCCGACGATCAATGCTCCGCAACAAGCCGGAGCGCCCGGCAATGTGATTCGCATTCCGGTGGGGCAAAATCCGCGCGGCATCGTCCTCAACAGCACGGATGATCGTGCATACGTAATGAACGAAGTTTCACGCGATGTGTACGTTTTGAATCTGGAAACCAACACGGTTAAGTCGGTCGTCAAATCTGCTGCCTTACCTGCGCCGGGTACGCTTGAAGCCAAAGTTCACATTGGCAAGGCTATCTTTCACAGCAGCACGGGAGTGAATCTGCCGGAACTCGGCCCGGAAGGCGTCATCGGACAACGGCTTTCCGCTGGTGGTTGGAGCGGTTGTATTTCCTGTCACGCGTTTGGCACGACCGATGCTGTCGTGTGGATTTTCGGAGCTGGCCCGCGTCGTTCGGTGCATTTGAATGGGTCATTCAATCCTCGCAATCCTGAAGATCAAAAGGTGCTGAATTATTCAGCCATCTTTGACGAAGTGCAGGATTTCGAGAACAACATTCGCGGCGTGTCAGGCGGCTTGGGCTTGATTACGCTCGCGGATGGTGTGACGCAAGACCCTGCGCTCAATGCCTTCAATCCCGCGAATACAGGGCGGAGCAAAGGGCTGGATGCATTGGCGGAATATGTGGCCCGTATTCGCACGCCAATCTCACCGTTTTCACGCGTGCCGAGTTGGACGCCGCTCGGTCGTGAACTCGCGCTCGGTCGGCAACTGTTTGAAAGTCAGGGGTGCGTGAACTGTCACTCTGGCCCCGGCTGGTCGTCAGCGCGTCGGGATTACACGCCGCCGCCTGCCGCGAGCGAAATCGTCAACGGTCAGCTCATTCGCTTCCTGCGCAAGGTCGGAACGTTCAACCCTGCGGACATCTTTGAGATTCGGCAAAATGGTGCGGCTCCACTGGGTGCCGATGGCTATGCGCCGCCGTCATTATTGGGTGTTCACGCGATGGGAGAATTGTTTCATAACGGCTCGGCAGAAACGATTGAAGATGTGCTCAAGCATAAACCACATCGTCAATCGGGGCTGAGCAATCCGGCCAATGACGTGCTGGATCATCCGGTGTTCTTCCGCGCTTTGGTGAAGTTCGTCAAATCTATTGACGCTTCGACTGAGCCATTTCCGCTGAAGAAATAACACAGGCGACTCGGTCAGGTTGCAGTTGCTTTCGGCAGCTCAGGCTTGCCCAAACAACTGCAACCTATCATTAGATCGCTTGTTTTTAGCCCGCCGGATGTGTCCAGGGTTTGCGATATTCGCGCTTCAATAACTTGTTCGCCTCCGCATCGCCCACGACCTGATGCTTGTTCGGGTCCCACGTCAACGACCGTCCGAGCTTCAGCGCATTGTTCGCCAAGATGCAACTCGCCGACGAAATATAACCTTCTTCAATGTCAGCCACCGGGCGACTGCGATTATCAATGCAGCGCAGCAAATCGCGCATGTGACCGCGAATGGCGGGCGCGACGTGGCGTTCCAAATCCTTCTCGGTGCGATCAATCGGATATTGCTCGAATTCGTAGGTCACGTCTTTGTGAATGGGTTGCTCTTTGTTATCCATCGGGATGAAGTCATAGCTCATCACGCTGGCTTTGAGCGTGCCTTTCTCGCCATAAATTGTCATACCCCACGGATACTTCGGATCAGGCGGCGCGCCGTAGCTGCGATGCTGCCAGACGATTGGATAGTCAGGGAAGTCGAACGTCGCAGTTTGCGTGTCGGTGATGTTCGCTTTGCTGGCTTTGTCTATCAAAATGCCGCCTGAAGATGAAATGCGTTTCGGCCAACCCAAATTCAGCATCCAGCGCGCCATATCGAGCATGTGAACGCACATATCGCCGACGATGCCGTTGCCATATTCCATAAATGCGCGCCAACGACGCGGATGCTTGAGCGTGTCGTACGGACGCATCGGCGCTGGTCCTGTCCACATTTCATAATCCAAATACGCGGGCGGAGTGCTGTCGGGCGGATTCTCTTTGGCGCGCATGTGGTAGTAGCAATAAATCTCGACCAATCCGACTTTGCCGAGCTTGCCTGCCTGCACAATATTCTCGCGGGCTTCGATTAAATGCGGCGTGCTACGGCGTTGCGTGCCGATTTGCACGACGCGCTTGTATTTGCGTGCGGCGTCGAGCATTGCTTTGCCTTCCAACACGTCTACGCTGATCGGCTTTTGGCAATACATATCCGCACCCGCTTTGGCGGCTTCGATCATCGGCAGTGCGTGCCAGTGATCGGGCGTCGCAATCAGCACGATGTCCAAATCTTTTTCCTTGAGCATCTGGCGATAGTCGCTGTACGTGCGCGGCGTTTTCTTCGATTCCTGCCGTCCCGCGACTTGTTCGGCGCAATCGGCGAGCAGGTTTTTGTCTACGTCACACAGCGACACGACTTCGACGGGCGCGACCTGAATCAAGCGAAACAAATCGCTCTTGCCGTACCAGCCCGTGCCGATCAACCCGACGCGCGGTTTCTTTTGCGCAAACTCTTCGCCGTAAGAATAAGCGTGCGCTTTTTTCGTGATGAAAGCTGACGTCAGCGCCAGCCCGGTGCTTGTTTGGATAAACTCTCGACGTTTCATAGATTCTCCTTGAAAGAGTAGACGGTAGTCGGGAGACAGTAGTCGGTAAAATCGCTATCGCGTGGCAACAAACTACAGTCTACCGGCTACTGTCTACTGTCTACTCAGTTCTTTAGCAACTTGCTCGCACTTCGCCATTGCGCGCAGCAGGTTTTCGCCCAATATCTTTTTGATGTCCGCTTCGGAATGTCCGCGTTTCAGCAATTCATACGTGAGCACCGGATATTTAGAGACGTCTTCCAACCCGACCGGTGCCGCGTCAAGTGGGATGCCATCCAAATCTGCACCAAGACCGACGTGGTCAATGCCTGCGATTTTGATGATGTGTTCGATGTGATCCAGCAAGACTGACAGCGGCGTTTTGTCGAACTTGTACTGTGCGCGCCATTGCTTCATTTCGGCAGCAACACGCGCCAGGTCATTCGGGAATTGCTGCTTCAATTCTTCTTCTTTCGCGCGCGCATTAAAGGTGACTTCGGCTTTCTTCGGATCAATAAAGCCATCGTAAAAATTAACCATTACGACGCCACCGTTTTTGGCTATCGCACGCAGTTCATCATCGTTCAGATTGCGCGTGTGATTCGCAATGGCACGGGCGGATGAGTGCGAAGCGATGACGGGTGCTTTCGAGACTTCAAACACGTCGGCCATCGTATCGTCGGCGACGTGAGAGATGTCTACCATCATTCCCAGGCGATTCATTTCCAACACCACTTTTTTGCCAAGATCATTCAAGCCGCCATGATGTTTGACGTTCGGCTTTTTCAAATCAGCTTCGGAATCCGCCCAGTTGTTGGTGTTTGTGTGCGTCAGCGTCATGTAGCGAATGCCGAGGCGATGAAAATTGCGCAGCGCGTAGATGCTATCTTCAATCGCGTGTCCGCCTTCAATGCCCATCAGCGCCGCGATCTTGCCCGCTTTGCGAATGCGGCGAATATCATCCACGGTGTAGGCCATCTCAAATGTCTCAGGATGTTTTTTCACTTGATCGTAAACAACGCCAATCATATCCAGTGCGCGACGTGCCGCCCCGCCGCCGTCTTCGGGCTTTTTGTTCACGAACTCTTTGCCAACATAGACCGCAAAGAATTGCGCACCCATTCCGCCCGCTTTCAGACGAGCGATGTCAGTGTGCGTTTTGATGCGTCCGTTGACGATGCCGCTCTGACCCATATCAAAGCCGTCGTCGAGAATGGCCGACGTCACATCGTTGTGCGTATCAATCACAATCGCCGATTGATGAATCTTCATCGCCTTCGCCCAGAGTTCGGCGTCCGCGCCCGTCAAGGCAGGTGTTGGCGCAGGTGTCGGCGGCAGTTCTGGCGTTGCTGTCGGTGCGGCGGGTGTTGCGATTGTCGGCGAAGCGGTGGCATTGTTCGCCGTTGAATTCGGTTGTGATGCACAAGCAGACAGGAAACACGCTAGCAGGATCAAGACACAAGTTCGAGGCATTTATTCTCTCCTTCAGAACAATTGACAATCTATCGTGAAAGGATTACTTGAATGGACGTGATTGTAACAATGAATCCGAATTTCATCCAAAGAGACTTGCCAATATGATCCGAAATATTCTGTTTGCGATTGTGCTGCTGATACCGATGGGCCTGCTGGCGCAATCGTCGAAAAAGCCGCACATCGTCTTTGTCAGTGGCGATCACGAATACAGTTCTGAAGAAACATTTCCAATTTTGGCGAAAGAGTTGGAGGCAAAATACGGCTTCAAAACGACGGTCATAAAATCGTACCCGGACGAAAACGCCGAAGAGAATATGCCCGGACTGGAGAAGTTGGCAGAGGCCGATGTTGCAGTGTTTTTCCTGCGTTGGCGACGTTTGCCCGCTGACCAATTGCGCCATATCGAAACCTACCTGAAATCCGGCAAACCGATTGTTGCGTTTCGTACGACGACCCACGCGTTCAATTATCCCAAAGGCCATGAGTTAGAAAAATGGAACGCGTTTGCGGTCGAGTATTTGGGCGGGCCGCCGGGCTGGGGCAACGGGCATTATCACTATGGTCATCTTTCAAGCACCGATGTTTCTGTGATTCCCGTCGCCGCCAAACATCCAATATTGACAGGCATTCCCGCAACTTTTCACGTTGCATCGTGGCTGTATCACGTCAAGCCGAATTTCCCGCCCGCTGATTCGCAGCAATTGTTGATGGGCAAATCCATCAATCCTGAAGCCCGTCCGAATCGCCCTTCCGTAGACAACCCGGTCGCTTGGACGTGGAAGAACAAAGCGGGCGCGAAAGTCTTTGTGACGACACTCGGTCATCCATTCGACTTCAAAGATGAAGCGATGCAACGCCTCGTCATCAACGGCATCCATTGGGCAGCAGGAAAAAAAGTGCCGAAAAAATGGGCGGGCAAGATGACGATTGAGGTGAACTATCACGGCATTCGCCCGACGAAGAAGTAATTGACGTGCGACGGAATCGGCAGAGATAATCACATAATATGAAATTGGAATTGCGATCCGTCAGAATCAAAAATTGCGGGCCGATTGACGACATCAAAATGGATTTTTTTGATGCGAGGGGGAAGACCTTACCTGTTTGCGTGATTGGTGGTGCGAATGGAAGCGGGAAGACAACGCTACTTGAAGTGATTGCCGCAATGGCAGAGATGCTCATTCCAAAATCTCTGGATACTCTTGATGATCATCTGAGTCAAAAAATTCCTGAGTACTTAGCTAGAGCCTGTAATTAACTTTTAGTTGAGTAACTCAACTAGCTTTTTGACAAAGAGAATCGCAAAGGCAACGTAGT
>JAEUQN010000274.1 GCA_016789725.1 Blastocatellia bacterium
TTTCAACTTCGCGTTTGTTCGCTTGAGGAAAAATTCAACCAGCAACGGAATGTCTTCTTTGCGTTCATGCAAAGGCGGCAATTGAATGTGAATCACGCTGAGGCGATACAGCAAATCCTGTCGAAAATCGTCCGAGTTCAGCAAATCCTGCACGGGGCGATTGGTGGCGGCAACAATGCGAACGTCCACCCTTCGCGGCTCGCTGGCCCCCACCGGGCGCACCTCTTGTTCCTGCAACACACGCAGCAATTTGACCTGAAACGCGGGCGCAGTTTCCGAAATTTCATCCAGAAAAACGGTGCCGCCATTTGCCATTTCAAAGATGCCACGATGCGCATTGGCGGCTCCTGTAAACGCGCCGCGAACATGCCCGAACAACTCCGACTCTAACAACGTTTCGGTGAATGCGCCGCAGTTGACGGGGACGAACAATTTGCCCGCCCGGCGGGAATTATCGTGAAGGGCGCGGGCGATCAATTCCTTCCCTGTGCCGCTTTCACCCGCAATCAGCACGGTTGAATCGGTCGCTGCCACGCGAGCGATCAAACGATAAACCGCCACCATCGCGGGGCTGTTGCCTACAATTTTCGTGGTGGGTGGAGCGAAGCTCGGCGGCGCAGCTTTCGGCTCGCGCTTCCCTTCCCGCCATTCCAGCGCGCGTCGCAACAATGCCAATAGTTCCGCCGCTGGAAACGGCTTTCCAATGTAATCAAACGCGTTACTGCGAACGGCAGCCGCCGCCGTTTCTAATGACCCATGCGCAGTAATCACAATCACGGGCGAATCGGGCCATTGACGATGGAGATCACGTAAAACGTCCAATCCTGAATCCGTGCCCAGTTGAAGGTCAAGCAGGATGACATCGAATTCTTCCTGCTGGCATAACTGCAAGGCTTCATCGCCATTGGTAGCGAGTTTGGCATCGTAGCCTTCGACTTCGATCAGAGTCCTGGCAACGGTACTAAATTCAGGATCGTCGTCCACAATCAAGACGCGTGCTTTCGTTTCCATAGGTCCATCGTAATACTCCGAAGCCATACGAGAAAGCAAATCCGCATTGACTTCAAGCCCGGTCAGAAGGCATTATCAGCCTCTTTATTTTTATATGAGCAATCTTTCTGAAAACACATTAGAAGGTGGCGTCGAAGAGGTTCACGCGCTGACCGAAACGCTCAACCAACTCTCTGAGATCAATCGGTACAATCGGTGGATTTACGATCAATTCGCCCACGTTTTGGGACAGCGAGTGTTAGAGGTCGGCTCAGGAACGGGCAACATCACTCAGTTTTTGTTGGCGGGAAATCGAGAGGTTGTCGCCACCGACGTGGTCCCCAACTATCGTGCAGAATTACAAAACCGTTTCGCCGAAAAACCAAACCTGACGATTAGCACCTTTGATCTGAGCCAGGCGATTCCGCACGAGTTTAAGGCGAAGCCCTTCGACACTGTCGTTTGCCTGAACGTCCTTGAGCATATTCAGGACGATTTGTTCGCGTTACGACAAATGAGCGAGGCGCTCAAATCCAACGGACATCTGGTGATTCTGGTTCCCGCTCATCAGGTTCTCTACGGTGCATTCGATGAGGCCGTGGGACATTTTCTGCGCTACGGCAAACGGCAACTTCGACAGCGTTTGGTGATGGCGGATTTTCAGGTGGAATCGCTCCAGTTTTTCAATCTCGCGGCCACGCTTCCGTGGTTCATCAATGGTCGAATGCTGCGACGTGGTTATTTGCCCAACGAACAAGTCAGCCTCGCAGACAAATTGGTTCCGCTCTTAAAATTGGAACGTTTCATTGGGCCGCCGTTCGGAATTTCTCTGATTGCAATTGCGAAAAAGAAGTGAAGCAAAACCCCTGAGCAATTTGAAGCCCATTACACCAGCCCATTCGTGCCTGCTGTAATCCTCAAAGCTTCAAAGCTCTGTTCCCCATTTCCTGTTTATTGAATTATGCGTTGGTCAACTTATTTCATCCCTACATTACGTGAAGAACCGGCAGACGCCGAAGTCATCAGTCACAAGCTTTTATTGCGCGCGGGATTTGTGCGACAGCTTGGCGCAGGCATTTATTCATACCTGCCGCTGGCGCAACGATCCGTGCTGAAGATTTCACAAATCATCCGCGAAGAGATGAATGCGATTGGCGGGCAGGAGTTTTATCTGCCAGCTTTGAACCCTGCGGAGATTTGGCAGGAATCCGGGCGCTGGACGGTCATGGGCGACAATATGTTTCGCATCAAAGATCGCAAGGGCGCGGACCTCTGTTTAGGAATGACGCACGAGGAAATTTTCACCGACATTGCGCGCAAACATTTACGGTCATACAAGCAACTGCCGCAGGTTTGGTATCAGATTCAAACCAAATTCCGCGATGAACCGCGCCCGAAATCCGGCTTGCTGCGCGTGCGGCAATTCACGATGAAAGATGCGTATACCTTCGACATTGATTTCGCCGGATTGGACAAAGCGTTTGAGGATCAGCGCGCCGCCTATTGCCGCGTGTATGAACGCTGCGGATTGGACTACGTGATCGTAGACGCCGACACTGGCGCGATGGGCGGTTCGGCATCGAATGAATTCATGGTCTACACGAATGCGGGCGAAGACATGGTTGCCAGTTGCGCCAAATGTGGCTACGCCGCGAACACTGAAAAAGCGCAATCCCATATCCCGGCGATTGTGGACGAGAAGGCGGACGCAACGATTGAAAAATTCCCGACGCCCGGCGTGCGCACGATTGATGATTTGGTGACGTTCCCCGGCGGCGCAACCGCTGAACAACAAATCAAAACGCTCGTTTTCATTGCGACGTCGGAAACGAAACAAGGCTTACAGGATCAGGTGATTCTCGCGTTATTGCGCGGCGATCACCCGTTGAATGAAGCCAAGCTGGCATCGGCAATTGGGGCCATTTGTCGGGCGGAAAAGATCGAATTGCAACAGGTGCGTCCTGCGCATCCTGAAGAAATCTTCAACGCGATGGGCGCGAATGCAGGCAGCCTCGGTGCAGTCGGTGTGACCAGGCATAAAATCCTGGCCGACCTCGCGCTGCAAGATCGCGCGAATATGACAACCGGCGCGAACGAAGACGATCACCATTTGCGCGGCGTCAATCTTGCCCGCGACATCAAAGTGATGCAATGGGTTGATTTGCGTACGGTGGCGGAAGGCGAAGGCTGCCCGAAATGTGACGAAGGCGAATTGCGCATTGGCAAAGCCCTGGAAGTCGGTCACATCTTCAAACTCGGCACGAAATACAGCGATTCGCTGGGCGCGCGGGTGCTGAACGCGGACGGCAAACCCGTTCCGATTGTGATGGGAAGCTACGGCATCGGCGTCGAACGGATATTAGCCGCCGCGATTGAACTGCATTACGACGACGCAGGCATCATTTTCCCGATGACTATTGCACCATTTCAGGTCGTCTTGTCGCCCTTGAATACACGCGATGAAGCGGTGAAAAAGTTGTCGGATCAACTGTATCAGGACTTGACCGCCGCTGGCATTGAAGTGCTCTACGATGACCGCGATGAACGCGCTGGAGTGAAGTTGAACGATGCCGATTTGATCGGGATCCCGTTCCAGATTCGCATCGGGCCGAAGAAGCTTCAGGAAGGCAAAGTCGAGTTTTATCATCGTGCCACGCGACAGGCGGAAGAGGTCACGGTTGAAGCTGTCACGAGTCTTGCAAAACAACAAATCAGTGAGGCATTGGACAAACTCAATGCCAAATAGAAATCAGGTACAAAAGGTGCGGCGGATCATCCTTGCGATGATCCGCCGATTTCTTTGCGCTTAATTCATTCCCTCAATTATCCAACTGTCACTTATCCCAGCTCAATCTGCCGCTCCTTCAGATATTTGATCTTGTCGCGCAATTCTGCCGCTTTTTCAAACTCAAATTTCTTCGCCGAATCACGCATTTCAAAGTCCAGTTGTCCAATGGTCTCGCGCAATTTCTCCGGGCTGTATTCATCGAACAATTCCAGATTTGTCGGGACTTTGAAGTAATCCGCTTCGTAGGCAGTGACCAGCGTGGCATCAATTGGTTTGATGATGGATTGCGGTGTGATGCCATGTGCTTCGTTATGCGCGATTTGTTTGGAGCGGCGGCGATTCGTTTCATCAATGGCGAAGCGCATGGAATCGGTCATCTTGTCGGCGTACAAAATCGCCTTCCCATTGGAATTGCGCGCGGCGCGTCCGATGGTTTGAATCAGTGAAGAAGCGCTGCGCAGGAACCCTTCTTTATCAGCATCCAGAATGGCAACCAGAGAAACTTCCGGCAGGTCCAATCCCTCGCGCAACAGGTTGATGCCGACGAGCACATCGAAATCGCCTTTGCGCAAATCACGCAGGATTTTGACCCGTTCGAGCGTTTCGATTTCGGAGTGCATGTAACGCACTTTCACCCCCAATTCAGCGTAGTAGTCCGTCAAATCTTCCGACATCTTTTTCGTCAGCGTCGTCACCAACACCCGCTCTTTACGCGCCGTTCGTTCACGGACTTCATCTAACAAATCGTCAATCTGGCCGCGCACGGGACGAATGTCTACTTCGGGATCAAGCAAGCCGGTGGGACGAATAATTTGCTCAATGAATTCGCCGCCTGATTGCTCTAATTCATAGGGTCCGGGCGTGGCCGAAACATAAATAATCTGACCAGTGCGTTGCTGCCATTCTTCAAATTTGAGTGGGCGATTATCCATCGCGGAGGGCAAGCGAAAGCCATATTCGACGAGCGTGGTTTTGCGCGAACGGTCGCCGTTGTACATCCCGCGAATTTGTGGAATGGATTGATGGCTTTCGTCTACGACGACAATCGTGTCACGCGGCAAATAATCATAGAGCGTCGGCGGAGGCTCGCCGGGTTGTTTACCGGTGAAATGCCGCGAGTAGTTTTCAATGCCGCGACATGCGCCCAAGGCGTTGAGCATTTCCAAATCGTACATCGTGCGTTGATGCAGGCGTTGTTCTTCAACCAGCTTGTTTTGCTCGCGCAATTGTGGCTCCCACCATTCCAATTCCTCTTTGATGGTTTTCACAGCCTTGCGAATCGTGCCTTGTGGCATCACGTAATTTGACTTGGGATAAATCGGAAGGCGCGATTGATGTTTGCAAATCACTTCACCGAGCAACGGATCAATCGTGGCAATCGAATCAATTTCGTCGCCAAACAATTCAATCCGATACGCCTGCTCCTGATAGCTCGGTTGAATTTCAATGATGTCGCCACGCACACGAAACGTGCCGCGCCCGAACTCGATATCGCTGCGTTCGTACTGCAATTCGACCAGTTTTTTGACGATGTCATTGCGCGATATTTTCTGCCCCGGCTCCAAAAATAACAGCATTCCGTAATAGGCGTCAGGATCGCCCAAGCCATAAATCGCCGACACCGATGCCACCACAATCACATCACGCCGCTCAAATAACGACCGCGTCGCGCTCAGTCGCAACCGATCAATTTCATCATTCACGGTCGCTTCTTTTTCGATGTAAAGGTCGGACGAAGGCACATAGGCTTCGGGCTGATAGTAATCGTAATAGCTCACGAAATACTCGACGGCGTTGTGTGGGAAGAAGCTTTTGAACTCCTGATACAACTGCGCGGCGAGCGTTTTATTATGGGCCATCACAAGCGCCGGGCGATTCACGCGTTCAATGACCTGCGCTATCGAATAGGTTTTGCCGCTGCCGGTAATTCCCATCAAAACCTGATGCTTTTCGCCTGCATTAAGGCCATTGACCAGGGCTTCAATCGCAGCCGGTTGATCGCCTTGCGGCTGGTAATTCGAGACAAGTTTAAAATCCATAAGTATTGCTTTCTCGTTCCACAAGTCGCACACAGTTGCCAGACAACATGTGCGTCTCGGAATGTCCCATATTGTCGCATATTGCCACATTCTCTCAAGCCAGATCGAAGCGAAACGACGTCAAAGTTACGTGCATTTGCAATAAAAACACCGCTTTGAGCATTTGGCACCTAACTTGCTCAGGGCAGAAACTCACACTAGAATGGAGAGCGTTTGGACAGCGGAGCTAGACGATGACAACGACAGACCCGACACCCCACAAACACACCCCCCATCTATCCCCGTACCATCGTTTGTTTCAGATGTTACGAGAAGATCGAGTAGATGTGATCACACTACTCGCTTATACGATTCTCACAGGGATTCTCACGCTCGTTATTCCGCTCACCGCCCAATTTGCCGTGAATACTTTAACGGCAGGGATTATGTTGCAACCCTTGGTGGTGTTGAGTCTCGCGGTCCTCGCCGCCTTGATGTTTGCTGGTGTGTTGCGATTACTGAAACTCGCCTTGCTGGAACGGTTGCAGCAACGTGTCTTTGCGCGGGTCGCTTTAATCCTGGCTGACAGGTTGCCCCGCATTCATCATCAGGCTTTATCAAACGAATATGCGCCCCAATTAGTGAATCGTTTTTTTGATGTTATCACCATTCAAAAATCTCTCGCCAAGTTGTTATTGGAAGGGCCAACCGCGTTGTTCCAGGTCTTGCTGGGCCTGTTGCTGATGGCTTTTTATAGCCCATATTTATTGGCGTTCGACATCTTTCTCATTCTCTTTGTCATCTTCGTCGTGATGGTCCTGGGCATCGGAGGCCTGCGGTCAAGCATTGCTGAATCGTACGAAAAATACCACGTGGCGGAGTGGCTGGAAGAACTGGCACGATGTCATCGCGGATTTAAGATGAGCGGGGATCACGGCTTTGCGATGCAGCGCGCTGACAGGTTGATCCTTAATTATATCGAGGCTCGCAAAAGCCATTTTCGGGTCCTGTTTCGGCAAGCCATGGGAAATTACTTTTTTCGAGCGATTGCCAGCGCAGGCGTCCTGGCGATTGGTGGCTTCCTCGTGGTGGAAAACCAACTCACTCTCGGCCAGCTAGTAGCGGCAGAACTGCTGATCGTGGGCGTTCTCTC
>JAEUQN010000275.1 GCA_016789725.1 Blastocatellia bacterium
GATTTCCTGATTGATCGTCACCCTGAAATGACGAACGTTTGGTTAGTCGGCGGCGGATCGGGACACGGCTTCAAACACGGCCCGGCGCTCGGCGAATACGTGGCGGCGCGCGTCGTACAAGGCGATGCGGTCGAGAAACGATTCACGTTGGCGACCAAAGAGAAAGTGCAAAAGAGATCGGTATTTTGAGAGAAGATTCTTCACCGCAGAGATTACGCAGAGTTTCGCAGAGTTTTTTGAGATGACGGAACAAACGGAAATAACGGAACAGCCAGAAAAGAAAAACTCTCTGCGCTCCTCTGCGAGTCCTCTGCGCCTCTGCGGTGAAAACACTTCAATCCCCTAACTATTCAAGGAGAGACCCAAACCATGAAACCCCGTCTGTTTACGTTCCTGCTCATTATCACGCTATTCATTCCAACGTTCGCGCAAACTGCGCCTCCATCGAATCCGCTCAAAGGCCTGCAATTTCGCAGCATCGGCCCGTATCGCGGTGGTCGCGTCACGGCGGTCGCGGGCATCACGTCGCAACCGAATGTCTACTACTTCGGCGCAACGGGCGGCGGCGTGTGGAAGACAACGGATGGAGGCGTGAATTGGCTGAATGTGTCCGATGGCTTTTTTGGCACGGGTTCCGTGGGCGCAATTGGCGTGAGCGAATCTGACCCGAACATCCTTTACGTCGGGATGGGTGAATCGCCGATTCGCGGCAATGTGTCGCACGGCGATGGGGTCTACAAATCAATGGATGCGGGCAAAACGTGGAAGCGTGTCGGACTAGAAGATTCGCGCCACATCGCGCGCCTTCGGGTGCATCCGAAAAATCCAGATTTGGTGTATGCCGCTGTGCTCGGTCACATCTTTGGCCCACACGAACAGCGCGGCGTGTATCGCAGCAAAGATGGCGGCAAAACGTGGGAGCGCGTTTTGTACAAGCACAACCAAACCGGCACGATTGATTTGATCCTTGATCCGTCGAATCCGAACGTGATGTACGCCGGAATGTGGGAGGTCAAGCGCACGCCGTACAGTTTGGAAAGCGGCGGCAAGAACGGCGGCTTGTTCAAGTCTACGGACGGCGGCGACACGTGGACGGAAATCACGCGCAGCCCCGGCGGGCCGAAAGGCGAGAACATCGGCAAGATCGGTGTGACCGTTTCGCCCGTCAATCCTGAGCGATTGTGGGCGATCATCGAAGCCGAAGATGGCGGCGTGTTTCGTTCTGACAACGGCGGCAAAAATTGGACGAAAGTCAATGAAGGTCGCAATCTGCGTCAACGCGCCTGGTACTACTCGCGCCTTTACGCCGACACGCAAAACGCCGACACGGTGTATGTCCTGAACGTGGGCTTTTTCAAATCGCAGGACGGCGGGCGCACGTTCACACAACTGGGTACACCGCACAGCGACAATCACGATTTGTGGATCGCGCCGAATGACAATCAGCGAATGATTAACTCCAACGACGGTGGCGCGAATGTCAGCGTCAATGGCGGAGGTAATTGGACAGAGCAGGATCAAGCAACGGCGCAGTTTTATCGTGTTTCGGTGGACAATGATTTTCCGTATCGCGTTTATGGCGCACAGCAGGATAATTCGACCGTGCGCATCCTGAGCCGTTCCAGCAGCTTCAGCATTGGTATGCGCGATTGGGAAGAAACAGCAGGCAGCGAATCCGGCTGGGTTGTTTCGCATCCAAAAGATTCCAATATCGTTTTCGGCGGCAACTACGGTGGATTGCTCGAACGGATGGATCATCGTACCGGACAGCAGCGCGATGTGAATGTGTATCCTGACAATCCGATGGGTTGGGGCGCGGAAGGAATGAAGTATCGCTTCCAGTGGAACTTCCCGATTTTCTTTTCGCCCCACGATGCAAACACCTTGTACACAGGTGGCAACGTGCTTTTCAAAACGACGAATGAGGGCCAGACCTGGACGGCGATTTCACCGGATCTCACGCGCAACGACAAATCAAAACAAGGCCCGTCTGGCGGGCCGATCACCAAAGACAATACCAGCGTCGAATATTACTGCACGATCTTTTGCGCGATGGAATCGCCCGTCAAGGCTGGCGTAATTTGGACAGGTTCGGATGATGGCTTAGTTCAGGTTACGCAGGACGGCGGTAAGAATTGGACGAATATCACGAAGAACATCACGGGCTTGCCCGAATGGATTCAGATCAATTCGCTCGACGCCTCGCCACACGATGCAGGCACCGCTTATGTTGCGGCGACAATGTACAAGAGCGACGACAACAAACCGTACCTGTACAAAACCAATGACTACGGCAAAACGTGGAAGAAGATTGTGAAGGGCTTGCCAGACAATTCCTTCACACGCGTGATCCGCGAAGACCCAGCGCGCAAAGGTTTGTTGTACGCGGGCACGGAAACAGGCTTGTACGTGTCGTTCGATGACGGCGAAAACTGGCAATCATTGCAACTCAATTTGCCCGTTGTGCCAGTGACCGATTTGGTCATT
This sequence comes from Blastocatellia bacterium, assembly GCA_016789725.1. GTDB lineage: Bacteria > Acidobacteriota > Blastocatellia > RBC074 > RBC074 > JAFDVL01. Next base: position 2,488 of record JAEUQN010000275.1, read on the forward strand.
CAAACACGTGACAAGGATTTGGTCGTCGCTACGCAAGGCCGCAGCTTCTGGATTTTGGATGATCTGTCGGTGCTGCATCAGATGAAAGACGAAGTGGCGAAAGCGGACGTGCATCTCTTCAAACCCGAAGACACCTATCGCACGGTGGGCGGCGGCGGCTTTGCGAACCCGATGGCAACCGCCGGGCAAAATCCTCCGTCCGGCGTCGTCGTGCATTACCACTTGAAAGACAAACCAAAAGACGACATCACGCTGGAATTTTTGGATGGCGCAGGCAAATCCATCAAGAAGTTTTCAAGCAAAGCACCCGCACAGGAAGCCGCTCCGACAGGCGGCTTTGGCTTTGGCGGTGGCGGCGCAGCACGAGTTGCCACTGAAGCGGGCTTGAATCGTTTTGTGTGGGACACGCGCTACGAGGACGCCACGCGCTTTCCCGGCTTGATTATGTGGGCGGGCAGCGTGACCGGGCCAAAAGCTGCGCCGGGCAATTATCAAGTCAAGCTTATCGTCGGCGGCAAGACGATGACCGAGAGTTTCGAGTTGAAAAAAGACCCGCGCATCGCTACCACACAGGAAGACTTCGCCAAGCAATTCGACCTGCTTTGGAAAATTCGCAACAAACTGGATGAAACGCACAAAGCCATTCTCAAAATCCGCGACATGCGCCAGCAAATCGAATCTGTTTCTCGACGCATCGCGGCGCAACCCAATGCCAAAGCGGCAGTGGATGCAGGCAAAGCTTTGAATGCGAAGATCACCGCGATTGAAGAAGCGTTGTATCAAACCAAGAACCAAAGCAATCAAGACCCGTTGAATTATCCAATTCGATTGAACAACAAACTCGCGGCACTCGGTGGTTCGGTGGGAGGTTCAGACAATCCGCCGACCGATCAGGCGTTGGCAGTTTATGCGGATTTATCGAGTCGTATTGATGCGGAATTGCAAAAGTTGGAGCAGGCAGTGAAAACGGATGTCCCCGCGTTCAATCAAGCGGTGAAGGCATTGGAGATTCCGGCAGTGGTGGTGAGGTAAAACCATAAATTACGCGCTGGGAGCGCACGCATCTTGCGTGCTAAGACTTGGCTTGTAAGGTTGCTCCTTCGATAGAACGGATTGGCTCCCACGACGTAGCACACAGGAGGCGTGCGCTCCCAGCGCGTAGATTTACCCTGCAACTGTAACGACGGAGAAAACTATGAACGCGAATCAGCAGGCCAAATGGGGAAAAGTTCGCGCCAGAGGCGAGACGTGGTTCATCGTGCGAACGGCCTTGCTTTATGAAGTGTTGTTCGTTGGGTTGATGTCCCTTGGTCAACACTACTGCTCATCACGAGGATTTCAGGGTAGATTAACCGTGTCGCCGGTAGCTTCCCAATTATTGGTTGGTATGTCTTTTGGATTAACAGGTTGGCATAAACCTGAAAGCGAATATGCCAAGGCGACGGAGGCCGCACCTCCAGCTACACTCTGGCAAAAAATACATAGATTTGGCCCACTGTTCTACATTGTGCCCTATGGCGTGTTGACTGGGTTGATTACCGCAACAATAGGGCTTTTGTATGAGCATCTGTTTGATAAGAAATACGCCACCCTTGATACATTCTTCACCATCTTTCCCATCTATCTCCTCTTAGGACTTCTTATTGGGACAATCATTTGGCTTGGTGAGGAATGGCCAGAGAAAAAAAGAGGACAAACTTCTACAGAGACAAACCTGTGAATTTGCAATCAACTTTATTTATTTTACTTTTCTTTATCACATCGCTTCCACGTCGCCAAAGCCTATCGGGCCGGGGCCGGGGCCTTGCGCAAAGAAGTCTGGCGCAACGTGAAAGACCAGTTGCCATCCCAAAACTACCAGTTTTTGAAAGTGACAATGTGGCCCTTTCGGCGCGCGCCCCAAGACCTTATGGCGGAGGAAAAAGAACGCCTAGCCCTGGTGCTGGACTGTGCGCCGGACTTGCGTCAGGCCTATGACTTGCGCGAAAAGTTGACGGCCATTTTTGAGCGGGCGCATAGCAAAGCGTCGGGCACGGCCGCGCTCCAACGATGGATGAAACAAGTGCGGCAAAGCGGGCTGAGTTGTTTTGACAGTTTTCTCAAGACCTTGGCAACCTGGCTGGAAGAGATCACGAACGACTTTGTCGCGCGGCTCACCAGCGGTTTTGTCGAGGGCTTCAACAACAAGGTCAAAGTAATCAAGCGGCGCTGTTATGGGATGACGAATTTGACGCATTTATTCCAACGCCTCTATTTGGATTTAGAAGGCTATCGTCTCGCGGGACTATGAACTACAAGATATGGTGACTTACCACCTGAACTCCTAGAGAGCCAGAAAGATTGCTACTGAGTTGTTAAGGGAATGTGCGATTATACATGGTAAAATAGATTGAGTTTGGTAATACTCACGTGCCAACAGAATCCCAAATACAAAGTAAATCGGAAAGTTGATAAAACTCAGATGTAGTAAGGCAAATAAAACAGAAGATGTGTAGATTCCGGCTGTAACCTGATTTTGCTGCACAAGTGTACCGAGCACACGCAACCGAAAAAACACTTCCTCAGAAATTGGCGCAATTATGCATACCAAAAAAATGACTAAACATTTAATTGTTAGATCATTTTGATTCAGCAATCGCCAAAACTCAATAGATTTATTTACTGAGATAGTGATCAAAAATTGTTGGTAAACAACCCCAAGAAATATAAGCCCACACCCAAGGATAAGACCTCTAAAAATTAATTTAGCTCCGTTTAATGATAATGGATTTAACTTGAACAAAGCATATTTTTTTGCTCGCCCCCCTCCAACAATTAAAAATCCTATCTGTGAAAATATAATACTTAGAGTTATTAATGACTGCCAAGAGCCATTTTTCAAAGATTTAATGTATTCAAACTTTTCCACTTTCCCATAACCAAGTGACTGCCAATCAGGGGTAAGCACCTTTGCGAAAAACTTAGACGATAGGTATTCTATGGTCAGCGAATATCCCACTCTTGAAACTCTTATTAAGAGTACACTCTCTTGAGAATTATACCAAGAGATTAAACTGATATCGTCAGACGGTAAAGACGCGAATTGTGTTTTTACTGTAAACTTTGTGAATTGCTCCCTATCTTGTAAAATAACTAAAGTAAAGATAGAAAGAATAGTTCCTAGTATCAGGATAATTAAAAAGTCTTTTATGATGCCAGAGAAAATATTCTTCCTTAAGAAAAATGGCTGTTTCTTAATAATCATTTGCGATAGCTCTTAAATTCAATATTTTATCGGTCTGTTTTGCGAAATAAGCTATCCCCCCAAAACAGACCGATAATTAAGCTCTTTTGGCCGATCTTTTTTAGGTTCTTTGGGAATTCAAGTGGCGAGATGCGTGCGGTGATATTCGGCGCATCGCTTGACCACGACAATTCATCGCTTACCACCTGAATTCCCAGAAAACCCTTTTATAGAGTTATTTACAATTACAAGTACAGCTTGCCCCGCACCATCCTTCTGAATAGCTAGCCACATTATTAAAACCACAGTGATCCTTACACTCAGAACCACAGTCTGTCATATAGCTACCTGCCAAGCATCCCAACACAGCAATTATTGCGACCGCTGCTGTTATCGTAATCACCTCGACAGATGACTTGGCAGGTTTAACTAATACTGAATTGCCTAAAAAACCTTTGCTTAAATTATTCCTTGATGTTGCTGAAGGCTTCTCATATGTCTTTGACGTTGACGTGTCATCAGAAATTACGATGGATACCTCATCGATAAGTCTACCATCAGGCGACAGAGCTTTACCAGAAAATGATCGCCCATCACTGGTTACTATGCCTGAAAGCAGATAGTTGCGTTTCATATTCGGTTTAATTCTAGGGAGGGTGAGCAATGCTGTGAATTCCTTGTCATACTCAGGAGTCTCATTTTCACTAATAATCGAATCAAGAAGATTAATATAACCACCTTCTAACTGCTTATGCGACAAAAACACTTTACGTTCAGGCCGTCCTTCTAACTCGGCTTCAACCCCTACTTTCTGAGTTCTGAGGATAATCGTCTTACCATTTCCTTTATGCGTCATTCGTGCTTCCTTAGGAAGCAATTCTTTTAAGAGTTGAATAGGTATGGGCTGTTGAGTAGAAAGGGACTTTTTCCCTATTGCCATAATTGATAGGCTTGAAACCATAGCAAGACAGGCTGCCACAAGCAAAGATACATACTTTCTCATATTTCTCCTTTTCATGTTAATGTGTCGAGTTGATAGGTCGTAAGCTGAATGCTCTAAAGCCATTAGATTTGGAGATTCGGCCTATTATCAAATAAGCTTCGTTGCTGCTTAGGTACAGTTAAGAACTACCCTAACTATTGTATCTTTTCCTTAGAGCCTGTAATTAACTTTTAGTTGAGTAACTCAACTAGCTTTTTGACAAAGAGAATCGCAAAGGCAACGTAGT
>JAEUQN010000276.1 GCA_016789725.1 Blastocatellia bacterium
TACAATGAATGGGACATTGTTCGATACCACTCCATCTGCTGAAACGACTGAAATCTGCAACGTACCCGCCGCGCTCAAATCGGCGGCGGTGATCGTGGTTGAAATTTGCGTCCCGTTTACGATGGTGGAGGTTCGAGGGGTTCCATTGACCCGAATTCTGGTGCCTTCACAAAAGCCCGTGCCATTGACCGTCAGCGTAAATGCTGCCCCGCCAACGAATGCGATGGTGGGGTTGATCGTGGCAATCGTCGGCGCAATGCTGAAGGTTTGTGCCACTGAGGTTCCGCCGCCTGGAGTCGGGCTGAACACCGTGACCCGAATAATTCCCGCACAAGCAATATCGGCGGCGGCGTAATCCACAATCAGGCGTGTGCGCGAGATGTATCGCGTCGGGCAAGCGCGGCCATTCCAAAACACAATCGAGCCTGGTACGAATCCGTTTCCCGTAATGTCGAGTGTTCCGGCTCCGCCGCCTGCCGCAATGGTTGTAAAACCAAGTCCGGTCAAAGAGGGGACGGGATTATTAATTGCGAAAATCAAGGCGTTTGAAGTTCCTCCGCCCGGTGTCGGATTGAGCACTGTAATGCTGGCGGTTCCGGCTGAAGTGATTAGTGATGCGGGAACTGCCGCCGTCAATAAAGTAGAGCTTTGAAAGGTTGCTGCTAAATTGGTTGTTCCCCAACGCACAATTGCGCCGCTCACAAAATTAGTTCCGATCACACCCATCGTAAAGCTGACATCGCCCGTAAAGGCCGCTGCTGGGTTGAGGGCTGTAATGGTTGGCAGCGGATTGTTGATGGTGACATTGGACCCCGTGAAAATTCGTTGATCTATCAGCATCCCGTTCGGATCGGCGATCTCAAGTTGGACGGGCGCGCTGGCAAATCCGATGGGCGTTTGTGTTCCAAAAGACCCTGCTGTGAGATTGAAGGTGATGCGGAGAATTTGTTTGGCTCCGGCTGTGAAGGACTGACCGGCAGGCAGCGCAATTCCGACACCGATGCGTCCACTGGCAATCTGCGTTGGGTTGATCAGCAATAGTGCTGCCGTTGCGTCTGTTCCTAATACCGTATTCGGGTTGCTGAGCTTATTGGGATCAAACGCCAGGCTAAAGCCCAGGGCATTTTCCGTTCCCATTGCCACCAATTCGACGGGGACAGTCATCGTGCCTGCGCCAAAGGTTGGTGTTCCAATTCGCACTTCGCTGACAGCTTCAGTACCCGCGGGTGGAGAGTTGCTTAGATTGGAGCTACTCTGAACTGTGATTGGGCCACCGGCTGGCGTGAGGAAATCAATTCCCGCCGCATATCGCATGGCCTGCACAATATCTGCCATCCCAACACGTCCGTCACCCAACGTCGCGCGCGGTGCGATGTCAGCACGCTGGAATTCACTCCCCTCATTGATCGCGTCGAGGTTCATTGCAAATCGCCCAAGCTGTTCCAAATCAGTCTGGGTGACCGACCCATTTTTCCCGGTCGGACGTGGCGAGACATCGCCTTCATAACCCGATTGCGCAAATACTGCCGGGGTGGGCGAGGTAAGCACAAAGCTGAGTAATGTCGCTACCAGGCAAACCGTCATCCAACGAATGATTCTAAAGTTGCCGATTTTAGCAACCATTCTCTGTCTCTTCATATTTTTTCCCTCATACATTGTGAGTTGTGAGCGTGAGGCAAAAGGGGTGCGACTAGCGGATAGTTTTGCTCCAACGCCTGGGTAGTTGTGTGAAAAATCGTGTTAATAACTGAGGGGCACGATTTCGGTGGCAAGTGATCTGGGAAACGTGTGTTTTTGCTGCGGTGTAGCAACTCTGGCCGCATAATGCGTGAGTCAACCCGCTGCCGACAGATCACCGATAATTAATAGATAATTACTGGCGCAATGCTCTGGCTGATGGTTGACCGACGCATAATTCGACGCCAACCGTTCGGTTCAAAATAATCTCGTCTTATCGAATTTGGATTTTGTCAAAACGACAACTTTTGTCATAGCTTACTGCCAAAGCGCGGGCATAATACACTGAATCAGTCATTTCGCCAAGTTTAACTTTAACTATTCCAAGGAACTACGGAATCTCCTGATTTTTACTCATCAAAAAGACCTAATAAAATCAGGGGATTTGTTATCGGCAACTGCGCAGTGGCCTGTCAATAAACGCTTTCGTCGTGTCCGTCACTGTAATTTTTGGATGCTTCCTAATATTCGCAAATGCCACTGGTGACGATATACGGCTTCGTGGCTTTGAGTGGCGATTCATTCAGATGGCATTCAAAACACAAGGGCGCGCGCGGGTGGAGTTTGTGTTTGGCGAGCGATTGCGTCCGGCTTTCGTAATGTACCTGATGGCAACTGATGCAGGTCGGAGAAGTTTTACCATAGACCGCGACATCGCGGACATTACGATAGATATGACGGTCAATCGGGTTCAGTTTTTCGTCGTCGGCTTTGGCCCAGTCTACTTCAAAGTCCTGAAATAGATTATCGCCTGCGACGAAATTATTGGCGTAGGGCAACCCGGTGGATTTCGATTTGCCGCCACGTAAATGGCATTGTGCGCAGGTGGAAGTAATCAACGCTGCCTCGTTGCGCCGAACCTTTGAGAGAATCATCAGTTGGGTATCGTTGGAATGCTCCAGATTCACATTGCCGTGGCAGGCGTAACAATCCAATCCAAAGGCAGCAAAAGACTTGGTTTTGGCGTCAATCCCTGTCGCGTGGCAGCCCGCACAATTGTTCCCAAATTTGTGTTTGTCCCAGGTCGGTTTGTCTTTTTCGACCCAGTTGATTGCTTTGCCATTGGCATCAATCACCGCTTGTGTATTGAGCGTAGCAAAAGTACCGAAGCCATCTTTTTTGAGAAAACGAACGCGATGCCGCGAGCCAAGAAAATATTCGATGTCTTTGGCGGCGGATGCCAGTTCTGGTTGTTTGAGCAAATCGCGCAGAGGCCCTGCGTCTTCGAGTTGACGAACCGCGACGCCATGCGCGTTCTTTTGCCATTGCGCGCCAATCGTGTTGCGATGACAGAACAAACACTCATCCCCATGCACAAAATCGGGAACTGGTTGACCGACGTGATTTGCCCCCCAGGCTGCCGGGTCGAGCTTCTTGTCTTCTTGTTGCCCGCTGGTGCGTTGGTTCGCCGTGAAGCCCCAAAGGCCGATCACTGAAAACGCAATGAATGCGATTAACCGTCGCTGGTTTTGGTGATTATAATTCATGGAGTACGCCCTCCAAATATTGCCCGATTTCCTGCACCATTTGGTCACCTTCGGGATTGGTTGCAACCACGAAACACCCGCTCCAAATGTCCCAGCCAACCATCAGCCTGAGTCCATCGCGCGTGAAGTCCCAGTAAACTACATCAATTCCGTCGAGAGGCTTGCCCTCGGCTTGGAAGCCGAACCGAGACTCTAAAACAGTCGCAAGCTTGAAGACAAATTCTGAGTCCGCGTCAATTTCATAACTCGCGCGGCCTTGCGCTGTTTTGTAAAAGTACCCTTTGCGCGGTTTGCCCGGCATCGCTATTTCATTTGCTCTTTGTTGGCATGTCCCTCGACCAATTCAAACAAGATGTTATCCGGCCCCTCAATAAAAGCGGATTTGATTTTTGTTCCTTTGATCGTCTTGATGCCCTGCATAATTTTGACACCGTCGGCTTTCAATTGCTTCAAGGTATCGGCCAGATTGTCTACGCTCAAGGCAATGTGATCTACGGCTTTGCCCTTGGTCGAGTCAAAGGTGGAGCGGTTTTGCCAACGGTCGGCGTATGCTTTCTTGGGATACTCAATCGGGTAGATAATGATATTCACATTATCCATCATAAAAGAGGCGCTTGGCCCGATTGGCACGTCCCGGTACATCCTGGGTTTTCGCGCATTCGGGGACTTCAGATTGGGCGAGAGTCGTACCCCGAAATGCTTGCCCCACCATTCTGCGGCTGAAACCGGATCGGCGCTAAACAAGTGCATATGTCCAAAGTTATGATGTCGTGCCGTGTTCAGTTCAATCAGCGCGTTATCCGGGCTTTGGACATAACAGTAAAAAAACAAATCCTTCGCCCCCGTATTGCCGCCGATGTCGCTGATGTCTCGCAACGGCTCAAAAAACTTCGTTCCCATTGCCTGCTGCTTCGCATACGTTTCTTTCATGTTTTCCGCGCCCCATCCGATATGCCAGATCGCCGAGGTCAAATCCAGTTGCGGTGATTTCTTTACTTGATTGAAAAGCAACCAGGATTTCTGCGCCCAAACGGCCTGCTGTTTGTCCGCAAACTGTGCCTTCTCACAATCAAATTTACTGGTATAAAAATCCGCCGAGGCCTTGGGGTCAGTCACGTTCAAATGGACGTGATGAAAATGCACTTTGAGTTCAGGTGGCTTCTCTTGAGCCAGTACCGTGAATGCAACAAGGCAAAGTAAAGCGAGTGAAAACAGTATTTTCATATCAGACTCCAACGCTCTCGGTTATTTTTTCGGGACGTATCCTGCGCCTTTTTCCAAAAAGTTCATCAAGGCTGCCGCTTCCTGCACATTCAGCGTATTCAACAAGCCTTCCGGCATCAGCGAGGTCTTGGCGGCTTCACGCGATTTGATTTGGCTGACGGGGATGTTGACCTTTTCTTTGGTCACCAGCCGAATCGTAATTTGCGAATTGTCTTGTGATTCGACGACGCCAAAGTAGTTTTTGCCGTCGGTGGTGGTGACTTGAACGGCTTGCCATAAATCGGAAATTGTTTTTGACGGATAAAGAACTGCTTCGACAAGGTCTTTGCGCTTGAAGCGTTTTCCTACGTCGGTTAAGTCGGGGCCGACTTCAATGCCGAGATCACCGAATTTGTGACAGGTCGCACAGGAAGCCTTTTGATAAGCTTTTTGACCTTCTTCCATGGTGTTGTTCGTCAGGCGATAGGCCATCGGATCGTATAGCAAATATTCAGACAACTCTTGATTGCTGATCGTTTTGTTGCCCGCTTTGTTGGCGAAATCGCCCGCTTCGGCCAGTGCGGCGGGGGCGAGTTCTTTCAATCGCGCTTCAGCTTTGAGCTTGTCCTCGTGTTTCAAATTCGATAGCCATGATCCCCACATCAATTCCATAAAACCAGTAAAGCTTGCGCCACCTTTCCAGCCTTCTTTTTGCGTTTTGGCAAACCATTGTGTGACGGCTTCCTGGCTTTCGGGCTTCCATTCGCCTTTCAGATTTCGCAGACAGTAGATGTAATGGATTTGCTGAAGGTTATCTTTTTCCTTATTGAGTTCGACGAGGATTTTTTCGATTGCGCCAGGCGTTTGTAAATGCGCTATCGTGCGTGCGTATTCACGGTTCAATCGCCAATCGCTCGTCGGGAAGCTATTCAAAACCGTGTTGCCAATTTGATCGTACCAGCGCGGGCGCTGAACACCTTCGTCATTAATCAGCGTCAAATGAATTGCCCGCAGCAGCCCTAATTTTTGATCAGTGCTGAGGTTTGATTTGAGCATCGCGGTTTCTTTGATGAGGATTTCTTCGATGTTTGGCGAAGCTCCATTTAGCGTGCGACTCAGGGCGAGCAAGCCTTCGATGGCGGCGGTCGCGTTATTTTCCCGCAGCACGGCATTGCGCCATTTGTTGCGGTTGGTGCGCTCCAAGACTAACCGCGCTGCATAACGCACATTGCGGTCTGCATCGGCAAGCAACGGCATTACATCTTGAGTTGGCGAGAAGGTTGCTTTCATCGCCGGATGAATACCTGTCCGAATCAATGCTTCACACGCGCGGCGTTTGACGAATGGATCAGCGTCTTTTAACCGCGCGACGATTTCTTTGCGTGCCGAATCTGTCGTCAAGAGTCCAAGATAGTAGGTGGAAGCCGCGCGCACTTCCCACGACGCATCTTTGCCGAGCGCCGTCAAAAATTCCTCGTTCGGGGAGGTCCCCCAAACGTGCAGCAACTCCAACGCGCGAACTCGTTTCTCAGCGGCTTCGCTCGCGGTTTTCACTGTCGCTTGAAGGCCGCTATCCCATTCCGCGCCCGCTTCGGCTTTGAGTTTTTTGATGGCCTCGCGGCCCCACGCTGAGCGGGGTTGTGGTTGAGCGAGCGCCGCATCAATCTTGGTTTTAAATTGCGGTTGTGGAACGTCGGATTTGAAGGAAACGCGATACAGTCCGCCATCGGTCGCGCGTCCGCCGTTGGCGAAATATAATGCACCTTCTGGGCCGACTGCCAAATCCGTCACGTTGAGAGGTTCACCAAGTACGAAATCTTCGATCACGGATTTATACGTCGCACCTTCTTTTTTCGGCAGCGCCACGATAATGCGACCGCGCGACCAATCGCCCATAATCATCGCATCGTGGTATTTGCCGGGAAACAAATTGTGTTGGTAAAAATCAATGCCGACCGGAGAGCCGCGTCCTACATCATTCATTTCCGGCAAACTATCGGCATAATAATTCGGCCATTTCCCCGATCCAGTGCTCCATCCGTAATCGCCACCCGGCACGACGTGAACTGTGCGGCAGCCACGATACCAGGGCAGATTGATGTCCCATTCCATATCCGAATCGAAGGTGAACAATTCGCCCTG
>JAEUQN010000277.1 GCA_016789725.1 Blastocatellia bacterium
AATAATTGCCAGAACGTTGATCTCGTAGTAATACTAGCGGCGGCGAAATTCGTTCGCTGTTCAGAAATAACAGGATCAATACAATGGCAGAAAATCTTTCCTCTCTCGGCTTGCTGATGGCAGGCGCAACCTCTATCAGCAACGTCATCAAAGATGTCGGTGCAAAAAAAGTTTTAGAGCGCAACGAAGTGATTGCCTCTACCTTTTGGATTCGTTTATTTGCCGCCGTCACCTTCGGCGTCGTCCTCGCTTTTCGCGCAATGAATGGCCTATTACCCGGAATTAACCCCAGCGGCAGCGCGTTTTTTGGCGTGGCTGGATGGGAGGTTTCAGCCCTCGTTGAATGGGTTGTGTACCTTTTCATCGAAGTCATTCTGGTGGCGTGTAATACGATCATTATGTTTCGCGCGATTCAAATTACGCCGCTTTCGGTTTGCATCCCGTACATGTCGTTTACGCCCGTGTTTTTGATCGTGACCGATTATGTCATCAACGGCGTGATTCCTGCGCCGCCCTATTGGATCGGTGTGTTCCTGATTTTTGTGGGCTCGATTGTCATGCACCGCGAATTGTTTTCGCTTGGTTGGCTGGAACCCGTTAAGGCGATCTACCGCGAGCGTGGCTGCTTGTATATGCTCATCGTTGGCTTCGTCAATTCCATCACCAATCCAATTGATGCGAAGCTGGTGAAGATGACGGATGCCTTTGCCCAAGCCTTTGCGTTTGGCTGTGGGATGGTGCTCTTCTTCACGATTCTCTCGTGGGCGCGCCGCGCGGAACTGGGAGCGGTGATGCGCTCCGTCCCGCTGTGGGCCATGCTGGCAGGCGCGCTGGAAGCCATCGCCTTGATCTTTCAATTGGCCTCGCACAATTATCTGCCCGTAGCGATCACGATCAGCATCAAGCGAGCAGGGATTATTTTGACTGTGCTGCTGGGTTGGTTGATTTTCAAAGAGCGCGACATTGGCGATAAATTAATTGCGGCCTCAGTCATGTTGGCCGGAGCGATCATTTTTTACGCGAAACTGACGATGACCCAAGGCATCATCCTGGCAATTGTGACGTTGATTGTGATGAGTATTGCGTTGTTCCTGACGCGCAAACCCACCGTTGCTGTTACACCTGAGGCAATCTGAAACCATGATGGAAACTGTCGAAAAACTTTACGAATGGGACCATGAGGTTCCCGATCATGCACCGGATTTATACGATTACGCGGGCTTTGCTGAGACCTGCGACGGGCTTGATTCGATTGACGACTCCGCTCTCGCGCGTTACCACGAACAAGGGTTTCTGGCGGTGAATAATGCCTTCACCGCCGCCGAAGTGCAGGACGGGGTCAACGGCTTGGTGGATTTAATTGCCGAAAAGAACCCTGATTTCAGCATCATTCAATTTCACGGCGCAGTGCGAGAGCGTTTGGAGTCTTTGACGCTGGAAGAACGGCTCGACAATGTGCGGAAAATCGGGCAATTCACCGATTACGATCAACGGTTGAAAGACATTGCGTTTCACCCTGGATTGATGCGCGTGGTCGAAAAAATTCTAGGGGCGAAAGCGGAACTGTATCAAAGTATGGCGCTGATTAAACCGCCGCACGGACGCGAAAAGCCGTGGCATCAGGATCACGCCTATTTTGATTTGACGCTCGACACCAAAGTCGTCGGCGTATGGATCGCGCTGGATGAGGCGACCGTTGACAATGGTTGTATGCGCGTGTTGCCGGGGTGGCACAGGCGAGGCACTTTCCCCCATTTTATGGTCCGCGATTGGCAACTTTGTGATGACCAATCGAAAGACTTCAAAACCGACTGCGTGGCGGTTCCGCTCAAACCGGGAGGCTGTTTGATCTTTGACAGCTTCCTGCCACACGGGACGCCCAGCAATCATTCGCAACTGCGCCGCAAGGCACTGCAATATCACTACCTCGCAGCCAATACACCGCGCACGCCGAAAGAGGCACGGCTGGCGATTTGGGGCAGTGAAGGAAAAGACGTGAGCTGTTGAGAGAGGAAACACGATGGACCTAAAACTCGTCAAAAGCTTTTGGGGGATGGAAGGCACACTGCCGGACAAAATGCAGCGCATCGCCACCGCCGGATTCGCTGCGGTTGAAGGTCGTCCGGCAGGCATTGGCACATTGGAGGAATTCAGGCCACTTTTGAATGAATTCCGATTGGATTACATTGCAATGGTGCTGACCGAAGGCGCGACGTTGGATGAGCATCTCGCGGACTTTCGCGCCAAGGTGGATGAAGCTTTGCGCTATGAACCCATTGCCATCACCGCGCATTCCGGCAAAGATAGTTGGACGTTTGAGCAACAGAAAATCTTCTTCGCCGAAGCCCTCGAAATTGAACGACGCATCGGTCTTCCAATCAATCACGAAACGCATCGCAGCCGCGCGATGTTTACCCCCTGGACGACGGCAGCGTTGTTGCGTGAATTCCCGGAACTCCACATTAATGCGGACTTCAGTCATTGGCTGAATGTGTGCGAAAGCCGTTTGGAAGATCAGGCAGAAAACCTGGCGCTGTGTATCGCGCGCACGCGCCACGTTCACGGGCGTGTCGGCCACGAGCAGGGCGCGCAGGTTAATGATCCGCGCGCTCCCGAATGGGCCGAGCATTTAGCCCTGCACGAATCCTGGTGGGATGCAATGATTCGTGCGCGCTTGCAAGCAGGCGCAACGACGTTCACTTTTAACCCCGAATTTGGGCCACCAAATTACATGCCGACCTTGCCGTATAGTCAGGAGCCAGTGGCAGATTTGTGGGAAGTTTGCGTGTGGATAGCACAACGCTTTGCGCAACGGTTTGAGGATGTTGTCACTTTTGAAACAAGGAAGAACTTATGACTTGTAAACACCATTCTTGGCTATTGTTGTTGCTCATCCTTTGTTCAGCTTCGATTTTTGGTCAAAGTCGCAAGCCCAACATCATTTTCATTCTGGCCGATGACCTCGGTTATGGTGATGTAGGCGCATACGGCCAGACGAAAATTCGCACGCCAAATATTGATCGCCTTGCGGCTGAAGGAATCAAGTTCACGGATTTCTATGCAGGATCGCCGGTCTGTGCACCTTCTCGTTGTGTATTGATGACGGGCAAGCACGGCGGACATTCATACATTCGAGACAACAAAGAATTCAAACCCGAAGGCCAGGAACCGATCCCCGCTTCAGAAATTACGATTGCGGAATTGCTCAAGTCGCAAGGTTACACGACCGGCGGCTTTGGCAAATGGGGCCTGGGTTATCCCGGCAGTGAAGGCGACCCGAACAACCAGGGATTTGATTTGTTTTACGGCTACAACTGTCAACGTGAGGCGCATAATTTTTATCCCGATCATTTATGGCGCAACGATCAAAAAGTAAGGCTCGAAGGCAATGATCGGGGCCTTACCGGAAAACAGTACTCGCACGATTTGATCGAAGCTGAAGCATTGCAATTCATCAAAGCCAATCAAGACCGGCCCTTTTTCCTCTACGCGCCGTTCACGATTCCGCATCTTGCCTTGCAGGTCCCTGATGATTCGTTAGCCGAATACGTGGGCCAATGGGACGATCCTGCCTACGACGGCAAGAACGGCTATTTGCCACATCGAAATCCGCGCGCCGCTTATGCCGCAATGGTTACGCGTATGGATCGCAGCATTGGGCGTATGATGGCGTTGGTTAAGGAGCTTGGTTTAGACGGGAATACGATAGTGATGTTTTCGAGCGACAATGGCGGCGCATTTGGGACGGTGACAAAAGACTTCGATTTTCTGCCCGGCAGAATGGGCGGCACGGATTATGTTTTTTTCAACTCCACGGCGAAATTCCGCGCCTTCAAAGGCAGTATTTACGAAGGCGGCATTCGCGTGCCGTTCATCGCGCGTTGGCCCGGCAAAATCAAAGCGGGACGCGTGAGCAATTTGCCTGCCGCGTTTTATGATTTGTTGCCGACATTGTGCGATCTTGCCAAAATGGAGTTGCCAAAAAACTCCGATGGAATCAGTCTGCTGCCGACCTTGCTGGGCAAAGGTAAACAGCGCCGACACGAATTTCTGTTTTGGGATTTCAACGGTTATGGCGGGCAACAAGCCGTGCGCCTGGGCCATTGGAAGGGACTGCGGCGCAATTTGCATCGCGGCAATACCAAACTGGAACTCTACAATCTGGCGACCGATCCCGGCGAGCAACATGATGTCGCCGCGCAGCATCCGGCAATCGTCCAACGCATCGAAACAGTTTTGCGCGAGCAACATCAACCGTCGGCGTTATTCCCGATGAAATCGCTGGATACTCGTTGAGCGCACATCTTTTGCCACGCGATAGGTTCGCAGCGCGCACCCGGCTCAAAGGTTTACGCATCGGAGGGCACACATGGAACATCGCCTCACAAGTTTTGCTGAATTCTGGCCGTTTTATTTGGGCGAGCATCGCCATCCCCTCAATCGTACCTTGCATTTCGTTGGCTCAAGTCTGGGGTTGGTTTGCTGGATCGGGTTTTTGTCCACCTTCAATTATTGGCTGATTCCGCTGGGGTTGCTGCTGGGGTATGGCTGCGCGTGGATTGGTCATTTCTTCATCGAAAAGAATAAGCCCGCGAGCTTTACCTATCCGCTGTGGTCGTTCCTGGCCGATTGGCGGATGTGGTTTTGTATGCTCACGGGCCGGATCAATGCCGAACTGAAACGCGCGAAGGTGTTGTAGCCTTCACGGTTTGGTGTGGCGCGTTGAAGTCTCCTGAAAAGTCGCTCCATCCGCACGACGCAAGGTGGCTGTCACCTTCATCTCTACGCCTGTTGCTCCATTCAATTCCTTGGTCGCAAACGAAAAACCTTGCTGTCTGACAGTCGCTCCGACGTTCGCAGCTTTTCGGACGGGGTTGGATGGTTTCAGAATCGTCACTTCAACCAAAAATCCCTGGAGGGTAATGCCGGGTTGCACTTCGATAAACCATCCGCCGTTGACAAAGAGTCCGCCGTTGTTGGAGCTTAGTGCATTGACTTTCAATTGAACTGGCGGTGGCGGTGGCGGTGGCGGCGGCGTAACGGGCTGACCTTCGGCAGTAGCGGTTTGTTGGAACACACTACCATTAGCGCGTTGCGCTGTGGCGGTGACCTTGACTTGCACTTTCTTCAGCTTATCGCCCAATTCCCCAAAGGGAAATTGAAGGCCGATGGTATTGGTTTGTCCTGACCCCGACGCGCTGCGAGTCAGTGTTTTCTGATTGCCTATCGCCGTGGCTTCAACCACAAACGTCGTGACGTTGATGCCAGAGGGGGGCTTGGCAAGAAATTTCACTGTGACCGTGTGAGCATTCGACTCGCTGACGATTTTGGCAATCTCTGTACTGAGGTTGAGGTTGGGTGTTTGGGGAGCAACAGACGGCGCGGGCAGCGAGGTTTTTGCAGACTGTGCGGATTGCACGGGCCGCACGGGGGCTTGTTTGAGAGAAGTGCCTTGCGTCCTGCGGTCTTCACGCGTGAAGATTTGTGTGTTCGCATTATCGCGGAACGTCGCAATTACCGTAACCGTCACAAGTTTGATCGTGCCTGCTCCGACCTGCTCAAATGTAGTTCGGTCGTTGGCATTGACCGTTCTTGTGTTCACAGTAATTGTCCCGTCAGGAGCTTCCTTTTCAAACTTTACATCGAATTTATTGAGCTTGAATCCGTCTGGCACAACGGCGTCCCAGGCCGGCGTGATGTCAATGCGTCCGCTGTCGTCAACGAAGGCAACGTTTTTGAGCGTGACTTTAGCCTGGCCTGAATTGTCGCGCGGCACGGTGGCGATGGGCGAGGAAGTTGACTTGATGTCGCCGCATTCGATATTGGAGTTCTTTAGGGTGACGGTGGCTCGCGGGTCGTGTAATCCTTTTTTATTTACGTCCCCTTTTAACTCTACGGTTGCCTGGCGTGTTTGTGAATTGACGGTGGCAAGGCCATTTAATTTGTCGTTCTTTTCATTTTTGGCTGAGACATCCACCGAAAAAACATTCGCGCTGCACGGCAATTTGAACGGCGTATTCCATTGCACTTCGACCGCCGAGTCGCGTCCTTCACCAACGATCTTGCGCGAAGGGATGTCGGTGATGGCAATGTCAGGAATCGCTTTCGCAAAGGCGGTCACTTTGGCTGTAAAGAATTCGACATCCTTGAGATCGAATTCAAGGCGGCGCGAAAGCTTGATGGTGACTTTGCGCACTCCGGCGGAAGTGCGCGCCGTGTTTTCAACGTTATCCAAGCCCAACTTCACGCGCGCAAACACCTCGAAGTTTTCCAATTGAATTTCGGGTGCGGATTGTTCCACTGACCATTCGATGTTGGCGATCATCCCGTCATTGGCTTCGGTGAGCGTCGCGCTGGCGATTTTGATCTTGATGCCACAGGTAGTCGGGCAGACTCCATTCAACTGCGTCTGGGCGAACGCGGCGACAGATGTGCAAAGTGTGATGACAAGCAGTGCGAAGCAATGCAGCAAGCTATGCCGTTGGGTACGATGAAATTGTGATGC